>NZ_JACVTX010000008.1:0-198885 GCF_016624745.1 Erwinia sp. S43
CCTTCCTCCCCGCTGAAAGTACTTTACAACCCGAAGGCCTTCTTCATACACGCGGCATGGCTGCATCAGGCTTGCGCCCATTGTGCAATATTCCCCACTGCTGCCTCCCGTAGGAGTCTGGACCGTGTCTCAGTTCCAGTGTGGCTGGTCATCCTCTCAGACCAGCTAGGGATCGTCGCCTAGGTGAGCCATTACCCCACCTACTAGCTAATCCCATCTGGGCACATCCGATGGTGTGAGGCCCGAAGGTCCCCCACTTTGGTCCGAAGACGTTATGCGGTATTAGCTACCGTTTCCAGTAGTTATCCCCCTCCATCGGGCAGTTTCCCAGACATTACTCACCCGTCCGCCACTCGTCACCCAAAGAGCAAGCTCTTCTGTGCTACCGTTCGACTTGCATGTGTTAGGCCTGCCGCCAGCGTTCAATCTGAGCCATGATCAAACTCTTCAATTAAAAGCTTGATTTGCTGAAACCAGTTCAGCGATGCTCATCTGTAAAACGTCATAATGAATTTCATTATGTGTTCACTCGTGAGACTTGATATTTTTTACGTCCGGAGACGTTGATATCAATCCTGCGAGTGCCCACACAGATTGTCTGATAAATTGTTAAAGAGCAGTGCAGTCAGTGCCGAGGCTTCCTGCTGCGAGGTGGCGTATATTACGCTTTCCTCCTTCGGAGTCAACTTCTTTTTGAGAAGTTTTTTCCGGCGGTTCAGACAACTTTCTGAACCTCTAACACGCTGGCCTGTAAGCCGTTGTTCCGTGTCAGTGGAGGCGCAGTATAGGGATTTTCTGGCGGCTGACAAGTTTTTATTGCAAATAAATTACCGAGCGTCTTATTTTTAACCAAAAGAATAAAAAGAATACAACAGGCGATTAATAATCACCCAGATATAGCCAGAAAACAGCAGACGCCCATCACAAAATTGAGATACGGGATGCTATTCTTGCTGCACCGCAGGCAGATTTCTGCTGGCTTCCTAAATAAAAAAGGACGACCAATGATAAAATCCGCGCGCAGTATGGCCGGACTTCCGTGGATCGCCGCCATGGCGTTCTTTATGCAGGCGCTTGATGCCACCATTCTCAACACCGCTCTGCCCGCTATCGCCCATAGCCTGAACCGTTCACCGCTGGCCATGCAGTCAGCCGTTATCAGCTACACCTTAACCGTCGCCATGCTGATTCCCGTCAGCGGCTGGCTGGCCGATCGCTTCGGCACACGTAAAGTGTTTATCGTTGCCGTCTTCCTGTTCTCTTTTGGTTCCCTGGCCTGTGCGCTATCAAACTCGCTGGGCATGCTGGTGATCTCTCGCGTTATCCAGGGCGTCGGCGGCGCGATGATGATGCCGGTGGCGCGGCTGGCCCTGCTGCGGGCCTATCCGCGCAGCGAACTGCTGCCGGTACTCAACTTTGTCACCATGCCCGGGTTGATTGGCCCGGTACTGGGCCCTCTGTTGGGCGGTGTATTGGTCACATGGGCAACCTGGCACTGGATATTTCTCATCAATATCCCGATTGGGATTCTCGGCATTATCTATGCGCGCAAATACATGCCGGACTTCACCACCCCAAAACGACGGTTCGACCTACTGGGCTTTCTGCTGTTCGGTCTTGGACTGGTTGGGATCTCAAGCGGCATCGAGCTGTTTGGCGAGCGGGTCGTCTCCAGCCTTATCGCACTAAGTGTCCTGGTCGGAGGGATTGTCCTTCTTCTTCTATATATAGTGCACGCCCGCCGCCATCCTTCTCCGCTGCTGCCGCTGCCGATGTTTAAAACCCGCACGTTCTCCGTCGGCATCATTGGTAATATCGCCTCTCGTCTGGGAACCGGCTGTATTCCTTTTCTTATGCCGCTGATGTTACAGGTTGGCTTTGGCTATACCGCACTGATCGCCGGATGCATGATGGCCCCGACGGCGCTGGGATCGATTCTGGCAAAATCGCTGGTCACAAGAGTTCTGCGCTGGTTTGGTTATCGTAAAACGCTGGTCGGTATCAGTGTGATTATCGGCGTGTTGATTGCGTCGTTTTCCCTGCAATCAGCAAGCTGGAGCGTGCTGGCAATGTTAATCCCGCTGTTTATTCTCGGGATGGCGATGTCTACCCAGTTTACGGCGATGAACACCATCACCCTTGCGGATTTAACCGATGCCAATGCCAGCAGCGGCAATAGCATGCTGGCGGTAACGCAGCAGCTGGCGATTGGTTTTGGTGTAGCGGTTAGCGCGGCGGTCCTGCGCTTTTATGAAAACTTCGATGGCACAACCTTCCAGCACTTCCACGCCACCTTCCTGACGATGGGCGTCATTACCGTGATTTCCGCGCTGGTGTTCCTGCTGTTGAAACCAGGAGACGGCCGCAACCTGATCAGCGACCGCGATAAAAAGAAGAAGGCTTAGCGTTCCCCCACCGAGGCGCGCGCCATAAGTTCCGGTGTCAGTACCAGCAGCTGCTGGCTGGCATCGGGGCTACTCAGCCGGTGCAGCAGAGTATCAATCGCCAGCTCACCCAGCTCGTCTTTCGGCTGATGGATAGTGCTTAGAGGCGGGGTCATATAGCGCGCCAGCTCAATATCATCGTATCCCATCACCGCCATATCCTGCGGAATGGTCATCCCGGCCTGGAAGAGCGCCTGATAAACGCCAACGGCCATAGCATCATTACTGGTAAATACCGCCTGAGGTCGCGGGTCCAGGGTTAACAGGTGCTGCATGGCGTTGAAGCCACCTTCAAACTCAAAATCACCGTCAACAATATATCCGGGCAGGATCGGTAACTCCGCCGTGGCCATCGCTCGCTGATAGCCTTCAAGGCGCAGGCGCGCTGGCGTTTTGTCCTGAGGGCCGGCAATACAGGCAATGCGCGTATAACCGCAGGAAATCAGATGCTGAGTCGCCATTTCTCCGCCCAGCAACGAGTTGTCCTGAATGATGTCGCTGCCGCCTTCAAACGGTGCCCAGTCCATCATCACCGAAGGAATAGAAGGATAGCGGCCAAGGATCTCGGCGGAGGGCAGATGGCTTTCGGTGCACATGATCAGCAAACCATCAACGCGCTTTTGCAGCAACGTTTCCAGGCTCCGATCCATACGGTCCTTATCCCCTTCGGTATTACACAAGATCAGGCTGTAACCGCGCTCATAACAGCTGCGTTCAACGCCACGCACCACTTCCGCGTAAAACGGGTTGCTGCTGGCGGTCAACAGCATGCCGATAGTGCGGGTCTGATTCAGCTTCAGGCTGCGAGCCAGCGCTGACGGCGCGTAGTTCAGCTCGCTGATTGCCGAAGTGACCTTCTCTCGGATCGTCTCGCTGACGAACCGATTGTTGTTAATCACGTGGGATACGGTAGAGGTTGAGACGCCCGCAAGTCGGGCGACATCTTTCATTGTGGCCACGTTTACCCCTGCGATTGCAAGAAGCTGTCGATCTCTTCACGCCAGGGTACGGAGGGCTGAGCACCATGGCGCGTGACGGCAATAGCCGCAGCAGCATGAGCAAAGCGCACCGACTCGGCCATCGGCTTTTTCTCCAGCAGTGCGGTAATCAGCGCACCGTTAAACGTATCGCCGGCAGCAATCGTATCCACCGCCTCTACGCGGAATCCTGGAATACGCAGGCCGTTGCCCTGCTCGCTCAACCACACGCCGCGGCTGCCGAGGGTGATCAATACCGATTCAATCCCTTTAGCATGTAGCACTGCCGCAGCCTTCGCCGCATCCTCATCGGTTTTTACAGACACGCCAGTCAGGATCTGCGCTTCTGTTTCATTTGGGGTAATCATATCCACCAGCGACAGCAGTTCATCGGAAAGCGCCGTTGCCGGGGCCGGATTCAAAATCACCCGGGTCTGATTCTGATGGGCAATGCGCGCAGCGGCCAGCACGCTGTCCAGCGGCGACTCAAGCTGCATCAATAACGCGTCAGCGTCGGCAATCACCTGCTGATGCTGAGCCACACGCTCCGGCGTCAGCGCCGCATTCGCACCGGCGTAAATGCCGATGGTGTTTTCACCTTCGCCATTGACAAAAATCAGCGCCACGCCGGTAGACTCACCCTCAACGGCAATCACCGGAGCCACATCAATACGATCGTCCGCCAGCTGCCTGCGGATACGTTCACCAATATCGTCATGACCCACGCAGGCAATAAAGGAAATATCCGCGCCGCTACGCCCGGCAGCAACGGCCTGGTTCGCCCCTTTTCCACCAAATGCGACCTGATACTGCTTCCCGATCACCGTTTCACCCGGGCGCGGGAACTGCGCCAGATTAAGAATGTGATCTGCGTTGATGCTGCCAAGAACAGCCAGTTTGCCGGTATTTTTCATATGGGGAATCGTCCAGATAAGTGCGCCACCCGAGGGTGGCGCGTGCCATGCTTTTCTTTGATTTATTTGGTAACCAGCTTCAGGTCTACCGGATTTACCGCGTCGACTTTCTGACCTTTCAGCACTTTATCAGCGGTTTCTACACCGATAGAGCCGATCTGCTCCGGCAGCTGAGCAACGGTCGCGGCCAGTTTGCCGCCTTCAACAGCCTTCACCCCATCAGGCGTGCCGTCGAAGCCCACAACCACCACACCAGATTTACCGGCAGTTTGCAATGCGCGTAATGCACCCAGCGCCATTTCATCATTCTGGGCAAACACCGCCTGTACATCTGGATGCGCGGTCAGCAGGTTCTGCATCACGTTCAGGCCCTTGGTACGGTCGAAATCGGCCGGCTGGCTGGCGAGGATATTAAATTTATGGGCATCGGCGGCCTGTTTGAAGCCTTCACCACGCTCACGCGCGGCTGACGTACCGGCAATCCCCTGCAGTTCGATAATTTTTGCACCGTCACCCAGCTTCTGAGCGATAAACTCGCCGGCCTGCTTACCGCCTGCGCGGTTATCAGAAGCGATATGGCTGACCACCTTGCCCTGTGTGGCTACGCGGTCAAGGGTGATCACCGGGATGTTGGCCTGGTTAGCCATTTTCACCGCATTGCCCACCGCATCGGAATCGGTTGGGTTGATCAGCATAACCTTGGTGCCGCGAACGGTCAGGTCCTGCACGTTCGCCAGCTCTTTCGCCGGGTTATTCTGTGAATCCAGCACCACCAGGTTGTAACCCAGCTTATCGGCTTCTTTCTGTGCCCCATCTTTCAGCGAGACAAAGAAGGGATTGTTCAGCGTGGATACCACCAGCGCGATAGTGTCTTTTGCCAGCGCATTGGTGCTCAGAGTAGCGCCTAACAGTAAAGCCAGTGCAGTCAGTTTTTTCATGTTCTTAATCCTGTAGGGTAATCAGTTATTTACTGCTTTTGTTGTCTACCAGCACCGCCAGTAAAATCACTACAGCTTTGACGATCATTTGGTAGTAAGAAGAGACACCGAGCAGGTTCAGCCCGTTGTTGAGGAAACCAAGGATCAGCGCACCGATCAGCGTTCCCATAATACGTCCTTTGCCACCAGCGAGGCTGGTCCCGCCGAGTACAACGGCCGCAATCGCATCCAGCTCATAGCCGGTTCCCGCCGTTGGCTGTGCGGAAGAAAGGCGCGCGACTTCAATGGTTCCGGCTAGCGCAGCCAGCATGCCGCACAATGCATAAACGGTGATTTTTACCCGATTCACGCTGATGCCTGAAAGACGGGTCGCCGCTTCGTTACCACCCAGCGCATAGATATAACGACCCAGACGGGTGTGATGCAGCATGTACCATGCGGCAAAGAAGACAATTGCCATCAGCCAGACCGGCGTTGGGATACCCAGCGGGCGGCCAATACCGAACCAGCCGAACAGATCCGCATTGTCGCTAAAACCGGTATTCACCGGGCTGCCGTTGGTGTACACCATGGTCACCCCGCGCAGCAGCAGCATCATCACCAGCGTGGCGATAAACGCCTGAACCTTGCCTTTCGCGACAATCGTACCGGTAATACCGCCGATCAGGGCGCCCAGCGCCAGCGAAGCGGCAACCGCCACCAGCGCATTCACTTCCAGGCCAACGATCGATGCCGCCACCGCGCCGGTCAGCGCCAGCAGCGAACCGACGGACAGATCGATGCCCGAGGTCAGGATAACCAACGTCATCCCCACGGCCATAATGGCGTTAACCGAGGTCTGTTGCAGAATATTGAACAGGTTCGCCACGGTGAAAAAGTTCGGGCTCATGCTGGAGACAATGGCGATCAGCACCAGCAGTGCAATCAGCGATTTCTGTTCAAGCAGCCATGCCTTACTGATCAGGCGGCGTGAAGGGATTGTTTGCGTACTCATAGTTATGCCAGCTCCGCGCTGTATTGTTTGCCTACTGCCGCCGCCATCAGAATTTCCTGCGAGGCGTGTTCAATCGGGAAGTCACCGCTCAGGCGACCTTCGTGCATCACCAGCACGCGGTCGCTCATGCCCAGCACTTCCGGCATTTCAGAAGAGACGAGGATGATGCTCAGCCCCTCTTCTTTAAACTGGTTAATTAGCTGATAAATCTCTTTCTTCGCGCCAACGTCCACGCCGCGAGTCGGTTCATCCAGGATCAGCACCTTAGGCCGGGTCATCAGGCCACGGGCAATAGCCACCTTCTGCTGATTCCCGCCGGAAAGCAGGCCGATCGGCTGATTCATCGAAGGGGTTTTAACGTTAAACAGCTTGATAAAGTCCCCGACGGCCAGCTGCTCTTCACCGTGCTTCAGACGACCGCCGGTATGGCTGAAATACTTCAGGGCGGTCAGCGACATGTTCTCTTTTACCGACATCCCCAGCACCAGACCATCGCGCTTGCGGTCCTCAGAGATATAGACGATACCGTTGAGCAGCCCTTCTTCTGGCGAACGCGCTACTACCGCTTTGCCGTCCAGAGTTACGGTTCCGGCTGAACGCGGCAGTGCGCCGTACAGCACTTTCATTAATTCGGTACGGCCAGCGCCCATCAAGCCCGCCACGCCAAGGATCTCTCCTTTACGCAGAGTAAAGCTGACATCGTCAACGCCGGAACCGCTCAGGTTTTCCACCTTCAGGCGAATATCACCCGGTGCTTTGTCCAGGCGCGGATACTGCTCTTCGAGCTTGCGGCCGACCATCATTTCGATCAGCGACTCTTCGCTTAACGAGTTGACCTCCCGCTCGGCAATAAACTGACCATCGCGGAAAATAGTCACGTCATCGCAGATCTCAAAAATCTCTTTCATGCGATGGGAGATATACACAATGCCGCAGCCCTGCGCCTTCAGCTCGTTGATCACGCGAAACAGCGAGGCAGTTTCCGTATCGGTCAGCGCATCCGTTGGCTCGTCCATAATGATGACTTTAGATTCAAAGCTCAGCACTTTGGCAATCTCAACCATCTGCTGATCGCCAATTGACAGATCGCCCACCAGTTTGTGGCTGCTGAACCGCAGGTTCAGGCGTTTCAGCAACGCGTCCGCCTTCTCGTGCATCGCTTTCCACTGAATACGGCCAAAGCGGTTAACGAACTCGCGACCGAGGAAAATATTCTCCGCAATACTGAGCTGCGGGATCAGGTTAAGCTCCTGGTGGATAATGCCGATACCCGCTTCCTGCGACGCCTTCGGCCCGTTGAACGTTGTTTCTTTACCCAACCACTCAAAGCTACCGGCATCGCGAGCGTAGATCCCGGTCAGGACTTTCATCATGGTGGATTTACCTGCACCGTTCTCCCCCACCAGCGCCATGACGCGGCCAGGATAAACGGCAAGTGCAGCCCCCGACAGCGCTTTCACGCCGGGGAAGGATTTCTCAATGCCTTTCAGTTGCAGTAAAGGTTGCATAACGGCCTCAGAAGGTCACGCCAGCGTTAAGGATGATATTCGCATACGGAGAACACTCCCCGCTGCGAATAACAGCCTTACTACGTTGTGTTTGTTGTTTGAACTGTTCGTGACTGATATAGCTGATACTAATGGTATTACCCTGGTGTTGTTGCAAGGATTCAAGCAGGGCGATCAGTTCACTGTGGAGCTGCGGATTGTGCTGCAAAATCTCCTCCGCAAGGATGGCGCTCTCAACCTGCATTTCTTCAGTTACCGTTTTGGTTACCTGCAAAAAACTGGGAATACCGTGAGTCAGCGCAAGATCGATGCGCTGCGGGCCATGCGGGACAGGCAGGCCAGAATCGCCGATGGTCAGGCTATCAGTATGTCCCAGGCGGGAAACCACGGACGAAATATCAGAATTCAGTAAGGTGCCTTTTTTCATCTTTCACTCCAGAGCGAAACGTTTCGCTGACTGCAGTTTAAGCAACGGCCAGGGGAAAACAATCGCCAGATCGTGAAAATGTGATCGCCATCGAAACGTTTCGCTGTCGTTGCACGAAGATGAATTTACGGCGTCAAAGAGGCTTCAGAAAGAAAGTTGGGGGGATTTTGATATGAATGATTGCCTTGCGGAACAGCGCGAGATAATCCTCCAGCAAACAGCATTATCCGCCGATGCTGGAAGAATAGTTTATCGCTCGCGCTGCCGGGAATGAGTCATCCTTACTGACTGATTTTTCTGATCTGCTTCACATCCAGCTCAAGGGAGTTAAAGTCTTTATCCAACTTGCCCTGAAGTTCGACATTATCTTTCGGGCCGACGGTCTGGCCTTCCCAGCGCTTGTGGTCAATCTCTACCGTCATAGTGCCGGTGGCATCGCGAAACAGATAGTCTTCATCCCCGATACGCTTCTCGATATTACCGCGCATCGTTACCCAGGCGTCGTCTTTCATATCCTGCGCCTGTTTTACGGTCACCATCGTACCATTTGGCCCGCTAAAGCCCCCTTTCTGTACGACGGAGGTCGGCGCATTCGGGTCGACAAAGCCGCCTCCCTGTACGGCCAGAACCGGGGTAGAAATCAGGGCGGTAATCGCCAGTAATGCAGCTGTTTTTTTCATGTTCATCTTTATCACCTTTCTTCCTGAACGGAGGCAGCGTTCCACTGCCGGAGGGTCTCTGAACGTGATTAAAACAAACGCTTCTTAACAGGATCTTAAGGAACATCAGCTGATGAGTTTATTTCTGTTTATTGCGTAAATTCAGGCAATTTCGCCGATCGTCCCTGTACAAGCGGCATCCTCATTCCGTATAAATCGCTAACAGCCAAGGATAAGCCGATGAGAATTTTACTGATTGAAGACGATCGCCTGATTGGCGACGGGATAAAAGCCGGACTGGGCAAGCTGGGGTTTAGCGTTGACTGGTTTACTGAGGGAAATGATGGCCTGCTCGCCCTCAGCGCAGCACCCTACGATGCCGTGGTGCTGGACCTCAGCCTGCCGGGGATCGATGGCCTGGAGATCCTGCGCCAGTGGCGCCAGCAGGGCCGCGACGAGCCGGTGCTGATCCTGACCGCCCGCGATGCCCTTGAGCAGCGGGTCGATGGCCTGCAGCAGGGGGCCGACGACTATCTGTGCAAGCCTTTTGCCCTCACTGAAGTGGCGGCACGGCTGCAGGCGCTGATCCGTCGACGCCACGGCCAGCTACAGCCCATATTGCAGCACGGCAGGGTGATGATGGAGCCGGCTTCTCACAGCGTCACCCTGGACGGCAAGCCGCTGGAGCTGAAAGCGCGCGAGCTGGCGCTGCTGGAGCTGTTTCTGCTCAACCCGGGTCGAGTGCTGACCCGCGCCCGGTTGGAAGAGAAGCTCTACGGCTGGGATGAAGATGTCTCGAGTAATGCGATAGAGGTGCATATCCATCACCTGCGCAAAAAGCTGGGCAGCGAATTTATCCGTACCGTTCACGGCGTTGGCTACACGCTGGGGGCGCTATGAAAAAAAGAAGCCTGCGCCTGCGCCTGACGGTCGGTTTTCTACTACTGAGTATTCTGTGCTGGGGAGCGGCCGCGGTGGGCGGCTGGTGGCAAACGCGGCACAACATCAACCAGCTGTTTGATACCCAGCAGATGCTGTTTGCTAAACGACTGGCGGCGATTAATCCTGAACGACTGAGTAACGATCCCCTCACCCTGCCAAAAACTAAAAAGCTGCTGCGCCATCATCGCGGCGACCAGGAAGATGATGCGCTGGCCTTCGCCGTGTTCAGCCGCGAAGGGAAAATGCTGCTCAATGACGGTGATAATGGCAAAGATTTCCCCTTTAGCTATCAGCGCGACGGCTTTACCGACGGCAGATTAAAAGATGATGACGATATGTGGCGGCTGGTGTGGCTCACCACGGCGGACGGCCGCTATATCGTGGCAGTGGGCCAGGAGTGGGAATACCGCGATGATATGACCCGCGATCTGGTACACGCCAGTCTCAGCCCCTGGCTGCTGGCGCTGCCGGTGATGCTGCTACTGATGCTTTGGCTGGTCAGCCACGAACTTAAACCCCTCAAGTACATCGCGCAACAGCTCCGCCAGCGGGCGGCGGATGATGCCGCACCGCTCGAAGCTGAGCGCGTCCCACAGGAAGTTCGTCCCCTGCTGGACGAGCTTAACCAGCTGTTTGCCCGCATCGGTGCGATGCTGCTGCGCGAGCGGCGCTTTATCTCCGATGCCGCCCACGAACTGCGCAGCCCGCTGGCGGCGCTGAAGGTCCAGACCGAAGTGGCACAGCTGGCCCACGACGATACCGCTGCGCTCAGCCACGCACTGAGTAATCTGGATATCGGTATCGAGCGCGCCACGCGGCTGGTGGATCAGTTGCTGATCCTCTCGCGGCTGGATAATGGCCAGGATCTGCAAAAACAGTCGCTGGAAATGCAGTCTCTATTGCAGCAGGCCGTGGTCGAGCACTATGAACAGGCGCGGGAAAAAGGAATCGATCTCAGTCTGGATGCACCGGAAGAACCGCTCAGACAGCTGGCAAACCCGCTGCTGCTGGCTCTGCTGGTGCGCAATCTGCTGGATAACGCTATCCGCTATGCGCCAGAGGGCAGCCAGGTGGCACTGGCGCTAACGGAGAACAGCCTGACGATAAGCGATAACGGCCCGGGTATTCCGGCAGATCTGCTGCCGCGCATCGGGGAGCGTTTCTATCGTCCTCCCGGTCAGCAGCAGTCCGGCAGCGGCCTGGGATTATCGATCGTTCATCATATTGCCCGGCTGCACGGTATGGGGGTCACGCTGAAGAATCGGGATGAGGGTGGATTAGTCGTGACGGTGTGGTTGTAGGGCGCGGTCATGTTCAGACCGCGCCCGTTCATCAGATTTCGACCTGCGTACCCAGCTCAATCACCCGGTTAGGCGGGATTTCAAACTGATCCGGCGCGCGCAGGGCGTTCTTTTGCAGCATCAGGAACAGCTTGCCGCGCAGGCGCAGATACCACGGTCGTTTACCGATAATCAGCGATTCGTGGGACATAAAGAACGAGGTTTCCATCATCCGGCAGCTCAGCCCTTCCAGACCGCAGCGGTGGAAGATCTCCTCGACGTTTGGCGTTTCGCGCCAGCCGTAGCTGGCCACCACGCGCCAGAAGGTCGGGGAAAGCTGCTCAATGGTCACGCGTTTCACATTATGCACGTACGGCGCATCTTCAGTACGCAGCGTCAGCAGCACCACGCGTTCATGCAGTACCTTGTTATGCTTAAGATTATGCAGCATGGCAAAGGGGATCACGTTCAGCGCGCGCGACATATACACTGCGGTTCCCGGTACCCTGACCGGCGGCGATTTCTCCAGCGAGGCGATCATCGCCTCCAGCGAATTACCGTGCTCATGCATACGACGCAGCAGGCGGAAGCGTTCGCTTTTCCAGGTGGTCATAATCACAAACATCACCAGCGCCAGCGCCAGCGGCAGCCAGCCGCCGGAGAACACCTTCACCAGGTTTGCCGAGAACAGTGACACATCAATACACAGCATGGCCACGAGGATTAGCAGTGACAGATAGCGATTCCAGTGCCAGTTCTTGATCGCCACTGTTGTACACAAAATGGCCGTCAGCACCATGGTACCCGTCACCGCAATACCGTAGGCCGCAGCGAGGTTGCTGGAGTGCTTAAAGCCGATAATCACGATGACCACGGCAACAAACAGCAGCCAGTTGATCACCGGAATATAGATCTGGCCGGATTCCTGCTCTGAGGTGTAAACAATACGCATCGGCGGTAGATAGCCCAGACGCACGGCCTGACGCGTGAGTGAGAATACCCCGGAAATCACCGCCTGAGAGGCGATCACCGTGGCCAGAGTCGCCAGCAGCAGCAGCGGGATCAGCGCCCAGTCAGGTGCCAGCAGGAAGAACGGGTTTTTGATGGCTTCAGGATGTGCCAACAGCAGCGCACCCTGGCCGAAATAGTTCAGCACCAGCGAAGGCAGCACCACAATAAACCACGCCAGTCGGATAGGGAATTTGCCAAAGTGGCCCATATCCGCATACAGCGCTTCCACCCCGGTAATCGCCAGCACCACGGCACCCAGCGCAAAGAAGGATACGGTTTTATATTCAATAAAGAAGTGAACCGCCCAGTAAGGATTCATCGCCTGCAATACGTCAGGGTGATTGATAATGCTGCGCGCACCCAGCACCGCCAGTACGATAAACCACACCAGCATCACTGGTGCAAACAGCTTACCCACAATGCCTGTACCGTGTTTCTGAATCACAAACAGCAGAGTCAGCACCGCGATGGCCAGCGGGACGATATAGCTGTCGAGCGACGGTGCGGCAATCTCCAGCCCTTCTATCGCCGACAGTACCGATACGGCAGGGGTTATCACCACTTCGCCATAGAAGAAGCTGCCGCCAATCAGGCCCATAATCAGCAGGATCGCGGTTGCCCGCCCGCCGGTATTGCGCCCGGCCAGCGACATCAGCGTCAGAATACCGCCCTCACCGGCGTTGTCCGCGCGCATGACGTAGGTGATGTACTTGAGGGATACCGTCAGGATCAACAGCCAGAAGATCAGGGAGAGGAAACCAAATACCGCATCGCGCTCTACGCCAAAGCCGAACTGTCCCGACAGACATTCGCGCAGGGTATACAGCGGGCTGGTACCGATATCACCGTAGACCACGCCGATTGCGGCAAGAGTAACGGCACCAAGGGACTGCTTTTTGTCAGAGCTCATAGGTTAATCTTTTGTTGCAGCCGGCCAGCGCGGGATTGCGCACAGTTTACCAGGCTATCAAAAAGCGCACAGTATGCATGATTCATCACGAATGCCTATTGTTTATTGACGGGATATCGCCCAAACGGAACTAACTTCAATGGCCAGTGTCACCCTTTGATAATAAAAAAGCTGACTGCTATCAACTCTTTCAAGCATCATAGTCAGTAGTGTTTGCGCTCGCCAGCCACGATGCTGGCCTGACCGTAGAAAAAGGATGGATGTTTGATTATGGCCCAGTCTCACTTACTGGCGGAGCGTATTTCCCGCCTGAGCAATGCGTTAGAGAAAGGACTTTACGAACGCCATCACGCGATTCGGCTCTGCCTTCTAGCCGCGCTATGTGGCGAAAGCGTTTTTTTACTCGGGCCGCCGGGCATCGCCAAGAGCCTGATCGCCCGACGCCTGAAGTTTGCTTTTCAGCACTCCCGCGCCTTTGAGTATCTGATGACCCGCTTCTCAACGCCGGAAGAGGTGTTTGGCCCGCTGTCCATTCAGGCATTGAAGGATGAAGGCCGCTATCAGCGCCTGACCAAAGGCTACTTGCCCGATGCGGAAATCGTATTCCTGGATGAGATCTGGAAAGCCGGCCCGGCAATCCTCAATACTCTGCTGACCGCCATTAACGAACGCCGTTTCCGCAACGGCGACAACGAAGAAAAAATCCCGATGCGGCTGCTGGTCACCGCCTCTAACGAATTGCCGGAGGCGGACAGCGGGCTGGAAGCGCTGTATGACCGCATGCTGATCCGCCTGTGGCTAGATAACGTCCACGAGAAGCAGAATTTCCGCAGCCTGCTGACCCACCAGCAGGATGAAAATCAGAATCCGGTTGCGGAATCACTGTGCATCAGCGACGAGGAGTATCTGGCCTGGCAGCAAGGCATTACCAAAGTTAACCTGCCGGATGATGTCTTCGAGCTGATCTTCCAGCTGCGCCAGCAGTTAGAAAATCAGCCAGAAGCGCCATATATCTCCGACCGCCGCTGGAAAAAAGCCATTCATCTGCTGCAGGCCAGCGCCTTTTACAGCGGGCGCAATTCTATCGCGCCGATCGATCTGATCCTGCTGAAAGACTGTCTGTGGCATGACGTGAATTCGATGAAACTGCTGGATCGCGAAATTGATAATCTGCTGACCCAGCAGGCGTGGCAGCAGCAGCCGATCCTGATCAAACTCCAGCAGATTAACACCCGCCGCCTGGCGCTTCAGCAGCAGCAGAGCGTGGAGCAGGCCATTCGCCTGGAGAAACACGGCGGCATGTTCAGCCGCAAGCCGCATTTCGAGCTGCCCGCCGCGCTGTCGGCCGATGAGCTGACCCTGATGCTGCAAAAGCCGCTGACGCTGCATGATATGCAGGTTACGCACGTGACTCTGGCCCGCGAGGCGCTGCATCACTGGCTGCAAAAAGGGGGAGAGGTACGCGGCAAGCTGAATGGCATCGGCTTTGCGCAGATGTTGGATCTGCACGTGGATGCTCAGGAGTGTCTGACGCTGCGTGATATCAGTCTGCAAAGCACGCGGCTGATGCTGCCCGGTAAACTCCAGCAGGCGCTGCCGGAAGAGATTATTCAGGCGCTGGATGAGCTGGATACTCAACTTCGTGCCCAGCGCACGCTGTTCAGTCAGCACCATCGCTGCCTGTTTATCAGCGATGACTGGCTGGCTCGCGTTGAGGACAGCCTGCAGCAGGTGGCCGAACAGCTGAAGCAGGCGCGGCAGTGATCTCACTCGATACACTGAGTATGTTGCTGACCATCAGCGAAAACGAGCTGATCGAAGAAGTGGCCATCGCCATGCTGGCCTCGCCAAAGCTGGCCGCTTTTTTCAAAAAATTCCCGGGGCTGAAAAATGCCCTGACTCGCGATTTGCCCAACTGGAAAGCAGGCGTGCTGCAACAGCTCAAATCGACCCCGGTTCCCGACGACGTGGCCGAAGAGTTCAGCCGCTTCCAGCACTTCCAGACGCTTAACTCCCACGAATTCAGCGCGCAGCTGCCCGCTTTGTTGCAGTGGCTGGATACCAACCACTCGCCCTTTGCAGAGAAAGCCCGTCACCTGGTGGAACATACGGAGAACGGTCATCTGAGCCCGGCTCAGCAGACGCTGTTTCTCCAGCGCTGGCGGCTGAGCCTGACCCTGCAAACCCTGTCGCTGAACCAACAGCTGCTGGACCAGGAGCGCGACAAGCTGCTGGCCGAGCTACAGCACAGAATGGCGATGAGCGGCCAGCTGGCACCGGTACTGGCCAGTGATGATGACGCGGCGGCTGGCAGGCTGTGGGATCTCACCCGCAGCACGCTACAGCGTGAGGATTATCAGCTGATTGTGCAGTACGGTGATTTTCTGGCGGGGCAGCCCGAGCTGATGAAGCTGGCCGAACAGCTGGGCCGCAGCCGCGAAGCCAAAGCCGTGCAGGCGGAAGAGGCGCCGCTGGAAGCCTTCCACCAACTGGTGCGCGAACCGGAAAGCGTGCCGGAAGAGGTCAACGGGCTGCATCAAAGCGATGATATCCTGCGCCTGCTGCCGCCGGAGCTGGCTACCCTCGGCATCAGCGAACTGGAATTCGAGTTTTACCGCCGGCTGGTGGAAAAGCGCCTGCTGACCTATCGCCTGCAGGGCGAGAGCTGGCACGATAAGATCATCGAGCGGCCCGTCGTTCATCAGCATCATGATGAGCAACCGAGAGGACCCTTTATTGTCTGCGTCGATACATCCGGATCGATGGGCGGATTTAACGAGCGCTGCGCAAAAGCCTTCTGTCTGGCGCTGCTGAAAGTGGCGCTGGCGGACAACCGCCGCTGCTACATTATGCTGTTCGCGCACGAAGTCATCGGCTATGAACTCACCGCCGGAGACGGTATCAGCCAGGCGATCCGTTTCCTCAGCCAGCGCTTTCGCGGCGGCACCGATCTTGCCGCCTGTCTGGACGAAGTATTAAAAAAACTCAGCGGCAGCCCGTGGCAGGATGCCGATGCGGTGATCCTCTCCGATTTTATCGCCCAGCGCCTGCCGGAAGAGCTGGTTAAACGCGTTCGCGATCATCAAAATCGCCAGCAGCAGCGTTTTCATGCCGTTGCCATGTCCGATCATGGAAAACCGGCCATCATGCGTATCTTCAACCATATCTGGCGTTTTGACACCGGACTAAAAAGCCGCCTTCTGCGCCGCTGGCAGCGCTAGTCCTCTTCCCTCAGCCCTTTGCGCAAAATACGGCAAACCTTATTTGCTATAGTCATATATCGGCTTTAGCCAATCGGCAGATGGGAGCATTACGTGACAGCACAACAACAGCATCAGAGCGGGCTTCCCGCACCAACCCGCACGCTACTTCTTGACGGCAGCGACCCCGAACAAAAACGCCAGCAGCTGCTCGCTTACTTCCGCCAGACCTGGGAACTCTACGAGCGCCTGTTTGACTGCCTGGCCGATGAACGGGCGTATTACAACAAAGCGATCCCGCTGCGCCATCCGCTGATCTTCTATTTTGGCCATACCGCCACCTTCTACATTAATAAACTCATGGCAGGCAGGCTGATTGACGCCCGAGTTGATGACCGGATCGAAGCCATGATGGCGATCGGCGTTGATGAAATGAGTTGGGACGATCTGGATAACAGCCACTACAGCTGGCCGTCGGTCAGCGAACTGCGTGACTATCGCGGTAAGGTTCGTAGCCGGGTAGAGCAGTTTATTGCAGAGATGCCGCTGTCGCTGCCGATTGGCTGGGACAGCCCGGCGTGGGTGATCCTGATGGGGATTGAACACGAGCGCATCCATCTGGAAACCTCCAGCGTACTGATTCGCCAGCTGCCGATCGAATGGGTTAAACCACAGCTCCACTGGCCCGCCTGCACCGAAGCCCGCCACGATCGTCTGGCGGTGCCGGAAAATTCGCTTATCGCCGTCGCCGGTGGCCGGGTGACCCAGGGAAAAACCGATCAAACTTACGGCTGGGATAACGAATACGGCACGCAGGTCAGTGAAGTGAAGCCCTTCCGCGCCAGTAAAATGCTGGTCAGCAACGCCGAGTTCTTCACCTTCGTCGCGGCAGGGGGCTACCAGCAGTCGCGCTGGTGGGATGAAGAGGGCGAGGGCTGGAGGACATTTTCCAAAGCCACAATGCCGACGTTTTGGATCGGCAGCGCCGGGCAGCCGGATAGCCTGCGTCTGCGGTTGATGACGGAAGAAGTGCCGATGCCGTGGGACTGGCCCGCCGAAGTGAACCAGTTGGAGGCCGCAGCCTTCTGTCGCTGGAAAGCAGAGGAAACCGGTAAGTCTATCCAGCTTCCGGCAGAAAGTGAATGGATGCTGCTGCGCGAACAGGTCGCCGGCGATCAGCCCGACTGGGACACCGCACCGGGCAATATCAATCTGGCCTACTGGGCCTCTTCCTGCCCGGTCGATCGCTTCAGCCAGGGGGATTTCTTCGACCCGATCGGCAACGTCTGGCAGTGGACCACCACGCCGATTAACGGCTTTGAAGGGTTTCGCGTGCATCCGCTGTACGACGATTTCTCCACGCCAACCTTTGACGGCAAACATGCGCTGATCAAAGGCGGCAGCTGGATCTCCACCGGTAACGAGGCGCTGAAATCTGCGCGTTATGCCTTCCGCCGCCACTTCTTCCAGCATGCGGGATTCCGCTACGTCGTCTCCAGCCATCAGGAAACCATGGCGCAAAACCCTTACGAAACCGACACCATGGTGTCGCAGTATCTGGATTTCCAGTACGGTCCGGAATATTTCGGCGTGGCCAACTATGCACGTACGCTGGTGGAAATCGCCTGCGGGCTGACGGATAAGCGGCAGCGCGCGCTGGATCTCGGCTGTGCCACCGGACGCGCCAGCTTTGAACTGGCGCGCCATTTCGAGCAGGTGGTGGGCATGGACTACTCGGCGCGTTTTATTGACGTCGCGCTGCAGCTGACCGGTGGTGAAGACTTCCGCTATGTCACCCAGGAAGAGGGCGATCTGGTGGAGTATCGCCAGGTCAGGCTGAAAGATTTTGGTCTGGACACTCAGCAGGCCAGCCGCATTCAGTTCGTACAGGGCGATGCCTGCAATCTGAAGCCGCAGCCGGAACACTACGATCTGGTCCTGGCTTCTAACCTGATCGACCGGTTACGCCAGCCCAAACGCTTCCTGCAGGATATCAGCGGCATGATCCGCAGCGGTGGCGTACTGATGCTCTCCTCGCCCTATACCTGGCTGGAGGAGTATACGCCGAAGGAAAACTGGCTTGGAGGGGTCCGTGAGAACGGGGAAGCCCTGACCACTTACCAGGCACTGCAACGACTGCTGGCGGCGGATTTTGAAGAGATCGCACCCGCACAGGACATTCCGTTTGTCATTCGCGAAACGGCGCGTAAATACCAGCATACGCTGGCGCAGCTGACGCTGTGGCGTAAACGCTGATCTCCCCTACCCCGCAGGCATCCCACTGCCTGCGGTTTATTTCAATCGATTGCCATCGCCTTCACGATCCCGCACAGTAACGCTATTCCAGGCACCCGCTAATAATCATGGAGCCACTATGCCCGAAAACATGCAGCCCGATAACCTCGATCGCGGCATTCTGATCGCCCTGATGGACAACGCCCGTACCGCCTACGCCGAGCTGGCAAAGCAGTTCAACGTCAGCCCAGGGACCATCCACGTGCGCGTAGAAAAGATGAAGCAGGCGGGGATCATTAAAGGCACGCGGGTTGAAATCGATCCGAAGCAGCTGGGCTACGACGTCTGCTGTTTTATCGGCATTATTCTCAAAAGCGCGAAGGATTATCCTTCTGCACTGGCCCGTCTTGAAGCACTTGATGAAGTGGTGGAAGCTTATTACACCACCGGGCATTACAGTATTTTTATCAAGGTGATGTGCCGATCTATTGATGCGTTACAGCAGGTGCTGATCAACAAGATCCAGACGATTGATGAAATTCAGTCCACGGAAACGCTGATCTCGCTGCAGAACCCAATAATGAGGGCAATTAAGCCCTGATCGGGCGCTTGTCCTCCCTCCCCGCGGCAATTTCCGGGCGATCCTGTGAATCATTTTATGCACAGATGTTTTCCTGAGTGCTTAATGTAGTATCTGCATAATATCCCTACTTACCCACAGGTAGATCCCAGCCTGATCACAGAGTACAATGCTCACCTTTGTGACTCAGGGATCCATCATGGCCGACATTACCTTAATCAGTGGCAGCACCTTAGGCAGCGCGGAATACGTTGCCGATCATCTGGCAGAGAAGCTGAACGAGGCCGGTTATACCACCGAGACGCTGTATGGTCCGGAACTGGATGAAGTGAAGCCTGAAGGGATCTGGCTGGTGGTGAGCTCTACCCACGGTGCTGGTGAACTGCCTGAAAATATCCAGCCGTTCTTCGATGCATTAAAAGAACAACAGCTGGATCTGAGTAACCTGCGTTACGGTGCAGTAGGCATTGGTAACCGTGAATACGATCTGTTTTGTGGTGCCATCGATCAGTTTGAGACATTGCTAAGCTCTCTGGGCGCTAAGCGTATTGGCGATTGCCTGAAAATCGACGTCCTCGAGCACGAGATTCCGGAAGATCCTGCCGGTGTTTGGGTGGAAACCTGGAAAGAGTCGATCTAAATATCACATCGATCGGGCTGAGATCGACGGTTAGATCCGTCCGATCGGCGTTTTTCAGCCCGTGAGTTTTGTAAATTATGTGCTTTTTCGCCTGGTTTATCAGCATTCATCTGTGGATAAACATGCTTAAATCACGGTAATAACCGGTTGTTATCCCAAGAACAACTTTATACCTTGCCTGTGGTTGTGCATAACATAGTATTTTGATCCCAGCTTATACGGATCGGGATCACCGATCATTCACAGCTAATGATCCTTCCTAATCGATTGATCGTTATCAGCAAAAAGCGCTTATCCACAGACCAGGACGATCCTAATAGAAGATCTAATAAAGAGATCTTTAAATAAAAAAGATCTTCTTTTTAATACGTGAAGATCCCGCCGCTTTCCCCGTCGTCTAAAGTTGAGTAGAATTCACGCCCCAGGCAACGATCCCTTAATCGCACAAACCGCGAGGTGCAGTACCATGTTTTATCCAGATCCTTTTGACGTCATCGTAATCGGTGGTGGTCATGCGGGAACCGAAGCTGCAATGGCAGCTGCCCGTATGGGTCAACAAACCCTGTTATTAACCCACAACATCGATACGCTCGGGCAGATGTCCTGCAACCCGGCGATCGGGGGTATCGGGAAAGGACATCTGGTTAAAGAAGTGGATGCACTGGGTGGGCTGATGGCCCATGCCATTGACCAGGCCGGTATTCAGTTTAGGATACTAAACGCCAGCAAAGGGCCAGCCGTCAGGGCAACCCGCGCTCAAGCGGATCGCGTGCTGTATCGTCAGGCCGTTCGCACTGCGCTGGAGAACCAGCCAAACCTGATGATCTTCCAGCAGGCGGTTGAGGATCTGATTGTTGAAAACGATCGCGTCGTCGGTGCCGTTACCCAGATGGGCCTGAAGTTCCGTGCAAAAGCCGTGGTGCTGACTGTCGGGACATTCCTCGATGGCAAAATCCATATCGGACTGGATAACTACAGCGGTGGCCGTGCCGGCGATCCGCCATCCATTCCGCTGGCGCGCCGCCTGCGTGAGCTGCCGCTGCGCGTTAACCGTTTAAAAACCGGTACACCTCCGCGTATTGATGCCCGCACGATAGATTTTAGCGTGCTGGCAACCCAGCACGGTGATACGCCGATGCCGGTCTTCTCGTTCATGGGCAATGTGGCTCAGCATCCACAGCAGGTGCCGTGTTACATCACCTACACCAATGAGAAAACCCACGATGTGATCCGTAACAACCTCGATCGCAGCCCGATGTATGCCGGGATCATCGAAGGGATCGGTCCTCGTTACTGTCCGTCGATCGAAGACAAAGTGATGCGCTTTGCCGATCGTAACGCGCATCAGATCTTCCTTGAACCGGAAGGCCTGACTAGTAATGAAATCTATCCAAACGGCATCTCCACCAGCCTGCCGTTTGACGTGCAGATGCAGATCGTCCGTTCCATGCAGGGGATGGAAAATGCCAAAATCGTGCGTCCTGGCTACGCCATTGAGTACGATTTCTTCGACCCGCGCGATCTGAAGCCGTCGCTGGAAAGTAAATATATTCAGGGCCTGTTCTTTGCCGGACAGATTAACGGCACCACCGGTTATGAAGAAGCCGCTGCTCAGGGACTGCTGGCCGGTCTGAATGCCGGTCGCTTCTCTGCGGATAAAGAGAGCTGGGCACCGCGCCGCGATCAGGCTTACCTTGGTGTGCTGGTTGACGATCTCTGCACGCTGGGTACCAAAGAACCGTACCGCATGTTTACTTCACGTGCCGAATACCGTCTGATGCTGCGTGAAGACAACGCCGATCTGCGTTTGACCGCTGCCGGTCGCGAGCTGGGACTGGTTGATGACGCCCGCTGGGCGCGCTTCAATGAAAAACTGGAGCGCATTGAGCTGGAACGTCAGCGCCTGCGTGATATCTGGGTTCACCCGAAATCCGCGACCGTTGATGAGATCAATACGGTTATCAGTGCGCCTCTGACCAAAGAGGCCAGCGGAGAAGATCTGCTGCGTCGCCCGGAAATGACTTATCAACAGTTAATGACGCTGAGCACTTTCGCTCCGGCGCTCAGCGATGAGCAGGCCGCCGAGCAGGTTGAAATTCAGGTTAAATACGAAGGCTATATCGCACGTCAGCAGGAAGAGATCGACAGACAGCAGCGTAACGAAAACACGCTGCTGCCGGTGGAGCTGGATTATCGGCAGGTCAGCGGTCTGTCCAACGAAGTGATCGCCAAGCTCAACGATCACAAACCGGGATCGATCGGCCAGGCTTCGCGTATTTCCGGCGTCACGCCTGCGGCGATTTCCATTCTGCTTATTTATCTTAAAAAGCAGGGACTGCTGCGTAAAAGCGCGTAACGACATCAACAGGGGCGGATGCCATCCGCCCCTGCCCGGCATTTCTGCTGCCGTAAATCTTAATTTTCTGGACCATCGCCTGTGATCAACAAACTCTCCGCCCTGCTTAAGAGCGCCAACATTTCCCTGACCGATCTGCAAAAACAACAGTTGATTGGCTACGTGGATATGCTGCACAAATGGAATAAGGCCTATAACCTGACCTCCGTCCGCGATCCTGAACAGATGCTGGTGCGCCATATCCTCGACAGTATCGTGGTAGAACCGCATCTGGAAGGTGAACGTTTTATCGATGTGGGTACCGGCCCCGGGCTTCCCGGCGTGCCGCTGGCTATTGTGCGTCCTCAGGCTCATTTCACCCTGCTGGACAGCCTGGGTAAACGCGTGCGTTTTTTGCGTCAGGTGCAGCATGAACTGAAACTGGAGAATATTACTCCGGTACAAAGCCGTGTTGAAGATTTTCCTGCTGAACCCCCGTTTGATGGCGTGATTAGTCGCGCATTCGCATCGTTGAACGATATGGTCAGCTGGTGTCATCATCTGCCTGGCTCTGAAGGGCGTTTCTATGCGCTGAAAGGCCTGCTACCCGAGGATGAAATTGCTGCGCTACCGGTGGGATTCGTCGTCGAAAAAATTGCCTCCCTTGCCGTTCCTGAACTGGAAGGCGATCGCCATCTGGTGATCATTTCGCCAAAGGGCTGACTTTTTAAGTGAAAAAAACCGCCACTTTTGATGCTGGCGGTTTTTTTTTCGCCATTTTTACCCTGTTGGGAGACGCTAATTCAGGGTAGTATCAGTTAATAACCCTTGAATTTGTATGATTTTTTTGTGCATTTGAGGAGATACGCTCGTCGCTGAGTTTTAGCCGGTCATCTTTTTTTATTTTTTTCGGACCAATCAGCCTGGACGGAGCTGTTGCTATAGCGTTAAATCAGAGCGCGGAAACGCACTGACAACTTCGTTTACATTTAACGCTCTGTTCACAATTTATTATCACAACGATCACCTTATCCATGGCATTTTAGATAGAGAATAGTCACATGGGAAAATATATCTTCTTAATAAATTCTCGTAAGTAATGGCTTTGAAGTTGTTAAATATTTGCTGGCGATGTCAATAAGCGGTTTTAATCAAGATAACAATCTGTTTTGCTAATAGAATGAACTTAAGTTATTGATATTAAATGCATTGCTTCTGTCTCGGTAATAATTATTAGCATCAGTCTTGTTTCTATACCGGAAAGGATATTACTAATTTGTGATCTTCCGCACGCTTTGTGAGCAAATTAGCCTGTGTATTTTAGAAAAATGGACGAATGGGATGGAAGTCATTTGTTTCGGAAAATAGGCCGCTGGAAAGAATTTTAAATAATTGTTCACCTTTTCTCTACTTATCCATTGAAATCACAGGTGCGCCCCGTATAATTTGCACGTTTTTTGCTGCTTGACTCAAATGAGTAAAGGCAGTTTTATACGACACGCGACATAGCCCGAGCGGGGCAGGAGAGTTTCAGCGTCATGTCAGTGTCCCTTTACAGAGTAAAATTTGCCCGAACCGTGCTGATATTACAGCTGGTGACATTCGTCTTAATCGGTGCGCTGTTTGCCCTTAAAGATTTGACCTGGGGCGTGTCCGCTCTGTTAGGTGGACTGGCAGCCTGGCTGCCAAACATGCTGTTTATGATTTTTGCCTGGCGCCACCAGGCGGGACATGAAGTAACAGGTCGGCTTGCCTGGACGTTCGTCTTCGGCGAGGCGCTGAAAGTGGTCGTTACTATTCTCATGCTAATCGTGGCGCTGGGTGTGTTTAAGGCGGCGTTTACGCCGCTGGGACTGGCCTGGTTATCGGTGCTGATTGTGCAAATCGTCGCACCGGCTGTAATCAACAACAAAGGGTAAGGGCATCATGGCTGCAGGAGAAATCTCTACGCCGCAAGAATACATAGGTCACCACCTGACGCACCTTCAGTTGGACCTGCGTACCTTCGAGCTAGTGAATCCGCACGACGCTCCGGCGACGTTCTGGTTATTAAATATCGACTCCATGTTTTTCTCTGTGGTGCTGGGACTGGTATTCCTGGTGCTGTTTCGCCAAGTCGCGAAGTCAGCCACCAGCGGTGTACCGGGCAAGTTACAGGCCGCTATCGAGTTAGTTGTTGGCTTTGTTGACGACAACGTTCGCGATATGTACCACGGCAAAAGCAAACTTATCGCTCCGCTGGCCCTGACGATTTTCGTCTGGGTATTCCTGATGAACTTCATGGATCTGCTGCCAATCGATCTGTTGCCATACATTGGTGAACATGTCTTTGGGCTGCCAGCATTGCGTGTGGTGCCTTCCGCAGACGTGAACGTTACGCTGTCGATGGCGCTTGGCGTATTTATTTTGATTCTGTTCTACAGCATCAAGATGAAAGGCATTGGCGGCTTTAGTAAAGAGCTGACTCTGCAACCCTTCAACCACCCCGTCTTTATTCCGGTCAACCTGATTCTGGAAGGTGTGAGCCTGCTGTCCAAGCCTGTTTCTCTGGGTCTGCGACTGTTCGGAAACATGTACGCGGGTGAATTGATTTTTATCCTGATTGCCGGCCTGCTGCCGTGGTGGTCACAGTGGGTTCTGAATGTGCCTTGGGCCATTTTCCACATCCTGATCATTTCGCTGCAAGCTTTCATTTTCATGGTCTTAACGATTGTCTATCTGTCGATGGCATCTGAAGAACACTGATTTTTTTCTCAACACTACTGCGTTTTAACTGAAACAAACTGGAGACTGTCATGGAAAACCTGAATATGGATCTGCTGTACATGGCTGCCGCTGTGATGATGGGCCTGGCGGCAATCGGTGCTGCGATCGGTATCGGCATCCTCGGAGGCAAATTCCTGGAAGGCGCCGCACGCCAACCGGATCTGATTCCTCTGCTGCGTACGCAGTTCTTTGTTGTAATGGGTCTGGTGGATGCAATCCCAATGATCGCCGTTGGTCTGGGTCTGTACGTGATGTTTGCTGTCGCGTAAATAACCGATTGTTTATCGCCGGCGCAGGTCAGCGATAAACGGCTTCTGCCGCTGTAAAGGCGGCAGAAAAAGTTAACTTAATAAGAGGCATTGTGCTGTGAACATTAATGCAACAATCCTCGGCCAGGCCATCGCGTTCATCCTGTTTGTCCTGTTCTGCATGAAGTACGTATGGCCGCCGCTGATGGCCGCTATCGAAAAGCGCCAGAAAGAAGTATCTGAAGGCCTTGCTTCCGCTGAACGTGCCAAAAAAGATTTGGATCTCGCGCAGGCTAATGCGACCGACCAGCTGAAAAAAGCGAAAGAAGACGCCCAGGTAATCATTGAGCAGGCGAACAAACGTCGCGCGCAGATCCTGGACGAAGCGAAAGCCGAGGCTGAACAGGAACGTAACAAGATCGTCACCCAGGCGCAGGCTGAAATCGACGCCGAGCGTAAACGTGCACGTGAAGAGTTGCGTAAGCAGGTCGCGATGCTGGCTGTTGCCGGCGCCGAGAAAATCATTGAACGTTCCGTGGATGAAGCTGCTAACAGCGACATCGTAGATAAACTGGTCGCTGAACTGTAAGGGAGGGGCTGATGTCTGAATTTACTACCGTAGCTCGCCCCTACGCTAAAGCCGCTTTTGACTTTGCGGTTGAGCATCAAAGTGTCGATCGCTGGCAGCAGATGCTGGCGTTTGCCGCCGAAGTGGCTGGCAATGAACAGGTATCAGAACTTCTTTCCGGCGCTCTGGCGCCGGAAGCGTTGTCTGCTGCGTTCATCGCAATCTGTGGTGACCAACTCGACGAAGCCGGCCAGAACCTGATTAAGGTTATGGCTGAAAACAAACGTTTGCCAGCACTTGCCGATGTACTGGATCAGTTCATCCAACTGCGTGCCGCACATGATGCGACCGCCGAGGTTGAAGTTATCTCTTCTTCTACATTGAGTGACGCGCAGCTGACCAAAATCAGCGCAGCGATGGAAAAACGTCTGTCACGCAAAGTTAAGCTGAATTGCAAAATTGATAAGTCTGTAATGGCAGGCGTAATCATCCGTGCGGGTGATATGGTCATTGATGGCAGCGTACGCGGCCGTCTTGAGCGCCTTACCGACGTCTTGCAGTCTTAAGGGGACTGGAGCATATGCAACTGAATTCCACCGAAATCAGCGAACTGATCAAGCAGCGCATTGCTCAGTTCAATGTAGTGAGCGAAGCTCACAACGAAGGTACTATTGTTTCCGTCAGTGACGGTATCATCCGCGTTAACGGCCTGGCCGATGTGATGCAGGGTGAGATGATTGCCCTGCCGGGTAGCCGTTACGCTATCGCACTGAACCTGGAGCGCGACTCCGTTGGTGCAGTAGTGATGGGCCCATACGCTGACCTCGCCGAAGGCATGAAGGTTAAGTGTACTGGCCGTATCCTGGAAGTTCCGGTAGGCCGTGGCCTGCTGGGCCGCGTGGTGAACACCCTGGGTGCACCAATCGACGGTAAAGGCGCTATCGACAACGACGGCTTCTCGCCGATCGAAGTGATTGCACCTGGCGTTATCGATCGTCAGTCCGTTGACCAGCCTGTACAGACCGGTTACAAATCTGTCGATGCGATGATTCCAATCGGCCGTGGCCAGCGTGAGCTGATCATCGGTGACCGTCAGACCGGTAAAACCGCGATGGCGATCGATGCGATCATCAACCAGCGCGATTCCGGCATCAAATGCGTTTACGTTGCTATCGGTCAGAAAGCTTCTACCATCGCTAACGTGGTGCGTAAGCTGGAAGAACACAACGCGCTGGCTAACACCATCGTTGTGGTTGCAACCGCATCTGAGTCTGCTGCTCTGCAATACCTGGCACCATACGCCGGTTGTGCGATGGGCGAATACTTCCGTGACCGCGGTGAAGACGCGCTGATCGTATACGATGACCTGTCTAAACAGGCCGTTGCTTACCGTCAGGTTTCCCTGCTGCTGCGCCGTCCACCGGGCCGTGAAGCATTCCCAGGCGACGTGTTCTACCTCCACTCCCGTCTGCTGGAGCGTGCTTCCCGCGTGAGCGCCGACTACGTTGAGCGTTTCACCAACGGTGAAGTGAAAGGTAAAACCGGTTCTCTGACCGCGCTGCCAATCATCGAAACCCAGGCGGGTGACGTTTCTGCGTTCGTTCCGACCAACGTAATCTCGATTACCGATGGTCAGATCTTCCTGGAAACCAACCTGTTTAACTCTGGTATTCGTCCAGCGGTTAACCCGGGTATCTCTGTATCCCGTGTTGGTGGTGCAGCGCAAACCAAGATCATCAAGAAACTGTCCGGTGGTATTCGTACCGCTCTGGCACAGTATCGTGAACTGGCTGCGTTCTCTCAGTTCGCATCCGATCTGGACGAAGCAACCCGCAAACAGCTGAGCCACGGTCAGAAAGTGACCGAGTTGCTGAAACAGAAACAGTATGCGCCGATGTCTGTAGCGCAGCAGGGTCTGGTGCTGTTTGCTGCCGAGCGCGGCTTCCTGAATGACGTCGAACTGGCGAAAATCGGTAGCTTCGAAGCGGCACTGCTGGCCTTCGCGGATCGCGATCACGCTGAGCTGATGGCTGATATCAACCAGACTGGTAACTATAACGGCGAAATCGAAGAGAAGCTGAAAGGCCTCCTCGAGACGTTTAAAGCAACCCAGTCCTGGTAATGTCTGGCGGCTTGTCCCTTAGGGGGCAGGCCGCAAGGCTTTGAGGAGAAGCTTATGGCCGGCGCAAAAGAGATACGTAGTAAGATCGGCAGCGTGCAAAACACGCAGAAGATCACCAAAGCGATGGAAATGGTCGCCGCCTCCAAAATGCGTAAATCGCAGGAACGCATGGCGGCCAGCCGTCCTTATGCAGAAACCATGCGCAAAGTGATTGGTCACATTGCGTTAGGTAATCTGGAATACAAGCACCCTTACCTGGAAGAGCGCGACGTTAAACGCGTTGGCTATCTGGTCGTATCTACCGACCGCGGGCTTTGTGGTGGTTTGAACATTAACCTGTTCAAAAGATTGCTGGCGGATATGAAAGGCTGGGCGGATAAAGGCGTTGAGAGCGATCTCGCCATTATCGGTTCCAAAGGTCTGTCATTCTTCAGTTCTGTCGGTGGCAACGTGGTTGCTCAGGTAACCGGAATGGGCGACAAACCTGCCCTCTCCGACCTGATTGGCCCGGTCAAAGTGATGCTGCAAGCATACGATGAAGGCCGCCTGGACAAGCTGTTTATTGTCAGCAACAAATTTATCAACACCATGTCTCAGTCTCCACAGATCGAACAGCTGCTGCCGTTACCTGCAGCCGATGATTCGGAAGGCGTTGTGAAGAAGAGCACCTGGGACTATCTGTATGAGCCGGATCCGAAAGCGCTGCTGGACACGTTACTGCGTCGCTATGTCGAATCTCAGGTTTACCAGGGTGTTGTAGAAAACCTGGCCAGCGAGCAGGCCGCGCGAATGGTGGCGATGAAAGCCGCAACCGACAACGGCGGAAACCTGATCAAAGAGCTGCAGTTGGTATACAACAAGGCTCGTCAGGCCAGCATCACCCAGGAACTTACCGAGATCGTCTCGGGGGCCTCCGCGGTTTAACCAGGTATACCCTGCTGCGTTTCGAACCGGCGGGGTATAAACGAATTAGGTAGAGGATTCAAGATGGCTACTGGAAAGATTGTCCAGGTAATCGGCGCCGTAGTTGACGTCGAATTCCCTCAGGACGCAGTACCACAAGTGTACAGCGCCCTTGAGGTTAAAAATGGTGATGCTCGTCTGGTGCTGGAAGTTCAGCAGCAGCTGGGTGGTGGCGTGGTTCGTACCATCGCTATGGGTTCTTCAGACGGCCTGAAGCGTGGTCTGGAAACCGTTGACCTTGAGCACCCGATCGAAGTACCAGTAGGTACTGCAACACTTGGCCGTATCATGAACGTGCTGGGTGAGCCAATCGATATGAAAGGCGATATCGGCGAAGAAGAGCGCTGGGCGATTCACCGCGCAGCACCTTCATACGAAGACCAGTCAAACTCTCAGGAGCTGCTGGAAACCGGTATCAAAGTTATCGACCTGATGTGTCCGTTCGCTAAGGGCGGTAAAGTGGGTCTGTTCGGTGGTGCGGGTGTAGGTAAAACCGTAAACATGATGGAGCTGATCCGTAACATTGCGGCTGAGCACTCAGGTTTCTCCGTATTTGCCGGTGTGGGTGAGCGTACTCGTGAGGGTAACGACTTCTACCACGAGATGACCGACTCTAACGTTATCGACAAAGTATCACTGGTTTATGGCCAGATGAACGAGCCACCAGGAAACCGTCTGCGCGTTGCGCTGACCGGCCTGACCATGGCTGAGAAGTTCCGTGACGAAGGTCGTGACGTACTGCTGTTCATCGATAACATCTACCGTTATACCCTGGCCGGTACTGAAGTATCAGCACTGCTGGGTCGTATGCCTTCTGCGGTAGGTTATCAGCCAACGCTGGCGGAAGAGATGGGCGTTCTGCAGGAACGTATCACCTCTACCAAGACCGGTTCAATCACCTCCGTACAGGCCGTTTACGTTCCTGCGGATGACTTGACTGACCCATCACCAGCCACCACCTTTGCGCACCTTGACGCAACCGTGGTACTGAGCCGTCAGATCGCTTCCCTGGGTATCTACCCGGCGGTTGACCCACTGGATTCTACCAGCCGTCAGCTGGATCCACTGGTTGTTGGTCAGGAACACTATGACACCGCGCGTGGCGTTCAGTCACTGCTGCAGCGTTATCAGGAACTGAAAGACATCATCGCCATCCTGGGTATGGACGAACTGTCAGAAGAAGACAAACTGGTGGTAGCACGCTCTCGTAAGATGCAGCGTTTCCTGTCCCAGCCATTCTTCGTGGCAGAAGTATTCACCGGTTCTCCGGGTAAATACGTGTCGCTGAAAGATACCATCCGTGGCTTTAAAGGCATTATGGAAGGCGAGTTCGACCATCTGCCAGAGCAGGCTTTCTACATGGTTGGTTCCATCGAAGAAGCCGTGGAAAAAGCGAAGAAACTGTAATTTTTACCCTGAGTCATTCAGGCTGCAGCAATGCGGCCTGAAGTATGACGGGTTAGTTTCTCAGGAGGTTAATTATGGCTATGACTTTTCACCTGGACGTTGTCAGCGCAGAACTGCAAATGTTCTCCGGTCTGGTACAAAGCATCCAGGTATCAGGTAGCGAAGGTGAGCTGGGTATTCGCCCAAACCACGCCCCGCTCCTGACTGCCATTAAGCCTGGTATGGTTCGCATCGTTAAGCAGCACGGTGACGAAGAGGTGATTTACCTCTCCGGCGGCGTGCTGGAAGTGCAGCCTGGCGCGGTTACCGTGCTGGCTGACACCGCGATCCGTGGTACCGACCTTGATGAAGCGCGCGCGCTGGAAGCGAAACGCAAAGCTGAAGAGCATATGAACAGCTCTCACGGCGATGTTGACTTCGCTATCGCGTCGGCAGAACTGGCGAAAGCCATTGCTAAGCTGCGCGTCATTGAGTTGACCAAGAAAGCGATGTAACTCAGGTTTAAGCTGCAGAATGCCAGTCAGGAAACTGACTGGCATTTTTTTGCCTGCCGTTTGAGATTTCCACCGTTCTGAAAGCTAATTTCGGGCCAAGAAAAATGTAGTATTCTTAGCGCTAAACCGCTTTACTTTCCTCATCAAAACAAGAATCAGGATGTCTATGTCTACCAGCCCGATGAGCGTGGTGATCCTTGCCGCTGGCAAAGGAACCCGCATGTACTCCGACCTGCCAAAAGTGCTGCACCTGCTGGCCGGAAAACCGATGGTTCAGCACGTTATTGATGCCGCTAAGGTGTTAAACGCGCAGCAGATTAATCTGGTTTACGGTCACGGTGGCGATCTGCTGAAAAGCACGCTGGATGATGCCTCTCTGAACTGGGTGCTCCAGGCCGAGCAGCTGGGAACCGGGCACGCGATGCAGCAGGCTGCACCTCATTTTGCCGATGATGAAGATATTCTGATGCTGTACGGCGACGTGCCGCTGATCTCGGTGGATACCCTGCGCCGCCTGCAGTCGGCTAAACCCGAAGGCGGCATTGGCCTGCTGACGGTGATCCTGGATAACCCAACGGGATACGGTCGCATCATCCGGGAAGGTGGCAATGTGGTTGGCATTATCGAGCAAAAAGATGCCGCACCGGAACAGCTGCTGATTAATGAAATCAACACCGGTATCCTGATCGCCAATGGTGCTGACCTCAAGCGCTGGCTGAGCAAGCTCACTAATAACAACGCCCAGGGTGAATACTACATCACCGATATCATTGCGCTGGCGCATCAGGAAGGCCGCCATATTGAAGCGGTGCACCCTGCCCGCACCACGGAAACCGACGGCGTCAACAATCGCCTGCAGCTGGCTACGCTGGAACGTGTTTATCAGGCCGAGCAGGCGGAAAAGCTGCTGCTGGCCGGGGTAATGCTACTGGACCCTGCACGCTTCGATCTGCGCGGTACGCTGGAGCACGGTCGCGATGTGGTGATTGATACCAATGTGATTATTGAAGGCCACGTTACCCTGGGTGACCGGGTAAAAATCGGCAGCGGCTGCGTGATTAAAAACAGCGTTATCGCCGACGACAGTATTATCAGCCCGTACACCGTCATTGAAGATGCGCAGCTGGCTGAAGCCTGCACAGTCGGGCCATTCGCCCGCCTGCGTCCGGGAAGTGAGCTGGCAGAAGGTGCCCATGTCGGTAACTTTGTTGAGATGAAAAAAGCACGCCTCGGCAAAGGCTCCAAGGCGGGACATCTGAGCTATCTGGGTGATGCCGAGATTGGTACAAACGTAAATATTGGAGCAGGTACAATCACCTGCAATTACGACGGCGTGAATAAGTCGAAAACCATCATCGGTGATGATGTGTTTGTCGGCTCGGATACCCAGCTTATTGCCCCGGTTACAGTCGCTGACGGCGTCACTATTGCTGCCGGAACGACTATTATGAAAGACGTGCCCGCCGCCGGGCTGGTCTACAATCGGAAAGAGCAGCAGCTGAACGCCAGCTGGCAGCGTCCGGTAAAGAAAAAATAGGTTTTCAACGGGCTGGGGTTCTCCCCTGCCCGATATAAAAAGCAGTAAACATAAAAATAATCCCCACTCTCTACAAGGCTCGGGGAACCGGTATACACCGGAAAATCAGGTCAGAAGACAACGCTGATGGCATATGAAATGCCATTAAGTCAGGAAAATTTACTATGTGTGGAATTGTTGGTGCTGTAGCGCAGCGTGATATTGCAGAAATCCTGCTTGAAGGCCTGCGTCGTCTGGAGTATCGCGGTTATGACTCCGCCGGTCTGGCCGTTGTTGACCAGCAGGGGCATGTGACCCGTCTGCGTCGTTTGGGCAAGGTCGTTAACCTGGCCGAAGCGGCGGAAGAAACGCCGCTGGTGGGGGGAACCGGTATTGCTCATACCCGCTGGGCAACTCACGGAGAGCCGTCGGAGGCCAATGCGCATCCGCATATTTCCGACCATATCATCATTGTTCACAACGGCATTATCGAGAATCACGAACCGCTGCGCGAGCTGTTGATCGAGCGCGGTTACTCATTTGCTTCCGAAACCGACACCGAAGTGGTTGCCCATCTGGTTCACTGGGAGCAAAAACAGGGCGGATCGCTGCGTGAGGTGGTGCTGCGCACCATTCCTCAGCTGCGCGGTGCCTACGGCATGGTCATTATGGACAGCCGCGATCCGTCTACGCTGGTAGCGGCACGCTCCGGTAGTCCGCTGGTGATTGGTCGCGGTGTGGGTGAGAACTTCATCGCCTCCGATCAGCTGGCGCTGCTGCCGGTCACTCGCCGCTTTGTTTATCTGGAAGAAGGCGATATTGCTGAAATCACCCGCCGTGATGTGATCATCATCGATCGCAACGGCAACACGGTGAAACGTGCGGAAATTGAATCCAACGTGCAATATGACGCCGGTGATAAAGGGATTTATCGACACTATATGCAGAAAGAAATTTATGAACAGCCCGTCGCGATTAAAAACACCCTGAGCGGGCGTTTCAGTCACGGCGAGGTGGATCTCTCCGAGCTGGGGCCAAATGCCGATGCGCTGCTGTCCAACGTTGAGCATATCCAGATTGTGGCCTGCGGCACCTCCTATAACTCCGGTATGGTGTCCCGCTACTGGTTTGAATCGCTGGCTAACGTGCCGTGCGATGTGGAGATCGCCTCTGAGTTCCGCTACCGCAAATCCGCAGTGCGTAAAAACAGCCTGTTGATCACTCTTTCGCAGTCCGGTGAAACCGCCGATACGCTGGCGGCGCTGCGTCTGTCAAAAGAGCTGGGCTACCTGGGATCGCTGGCCATCTGCAACGTGGCAGGTTCTTCACTGGTTCGCGAGTCGGATCTGGCGCTGATGACCAAAGCCGGTACTGAAATTGGCGTGGCCTCCACCAAAGCCTTCACCACCCAGCTGACCGTGCTGCTGATGCTGGTGGCGCGCGTGGGCCGCCTGAAAGGTATCGACCCGCAGGTTGAGCACGATATCGTGCATGCCCTGCAGGCGCTGCCGAGCCGCATTGAACAGATGCTGTCTCAGGATGAGCTGATTGCCGAGCTGGCGGAAGATTTCTCTGATAAACAGCATGCGCTGTTCCTTGGCCGTGGTGATCAGTATCCGATCGCTATGGAAGGGGCGCTGAAGCTGAAAGAGATCTCCTACATTCATGCGGAAGCCTATGCGGCGGGCGAGCTGAAGCACGGTCCGCTGGCGCTGATTGATGCCGATATGCCGGTGATCGTGGTGGCGCCAAACAACGAACTGCTGGAGAAGCTGAAGTCGAACATTGAAGAAGTTCGCGCGCGCGGCGGCCTGCTGTACGTGTTTGCCGATGTCGATGCCGGATTTGCCAGTAGCGAAGGGATGCGGATTATTCCGCTGCCGCACGTTGAAGAGGTGATTGCGCCGATCTTCTACACCGTGCCGCTACAGCTGCTCTCCTATCACGTCGCCCTGATTAAGGGCACCGACGTCGATCAGCCGCGCAACCTGGCGAAATCCGTTACCGTAGAATAATTTCTGCCCCGCCGTTTCTGTTCGCAGATCCCGGCTAAAATATAATCCAGCCCGCTGACCTACAGCCGGCTGGATTTTTTTTATCTTTCGACAGCGGGATTATCCGGGCGAGTTGCAGGAGCAGGACATGTTACTGAAAAAGTTGATGGCGATACTGATGGGGCTGGGCGGGCTGCTAGGCATCTCCGGCGGCGCACAGGCAGCGCGTCCACCGCAGCCTGCAATGGATGCACCGGGGGAGTGCCGAGACAGCGCCTTTTTACAGCAGCATCCGCTGACGGAAACCCTGCGTGCCGAGCCTTTTGTTATTTTCTACACCCGCAGCGGTGACAATGCCCCACCGCTGGAGGACACCACCGGCAGCGGCACGCCGGACTACGTCAAAAACGTGGCGATCCAGCTGCAGGCCGCCAATCAGTACTATCAAAAGATGCTGCGATTAACTCCACCGCTGGAACAGCCGCGTTACCGGCTGGCAAAAGCCATCCATGTTTATCTGTTTGACCTGCCGCGCGGCAACGGTATGGCCTTCGATGAAGTGACGCGGGTGAAGGGAGAGGACGGTAACTGGCTGCCCTGTGCCTTAACCATCCGCATCAGTTCTAAGCTCAATCAACCGCTTAATCCCACCCCGGCTCACGAGCTGTTTCATCTTTATCAGTACGGCTACACCCAGTTTAAAGTCGGCTGGTTGCTGGAGGGGATGACACGCTGGATCGAATCCGCGTATAACGGCGAAATTGTCATGTCGAAAAAACTACAGGCGCGGCCGCCGCTGAAAGGCGCTGAGCTTTATGCCCTGCGCTATTCCGCCTGGCCTTTCTGGCAGCGCCTGGCCAGGGAGAAATACGGCACGGTCACGCTGTCGCCGGAACTTGAGGCCGTACGCTATCTTGACGGTAATCCGGTCTTTCGCACTACCACGCTGCCCGGCGGAGAGGCGCTGGAACCTTTGCTAACCCGACTTCAGGAGTTAAGTAAGGAACAGTCGCGACAGGCGAACTTGCCCTACTATCAGTGGCCGGAAAAACTTCAGCAGTCACATCAGTTTGACGATGTTATCTGCCAGGCCATGGAAGGAATTGAGTGTTCTCAGCCGTAATAAACGTGAATGTCCCTTCGCGCAATATCCCATCAGGTATTGCGCGTTAATTCAGCGTCACTGATTTAAACCCCGTCTGTAATGCCTCAGGGTGCATGTCATAAAAGTGTCATATTTCGTACATTTTACTGTCACCAAACTGTCCTATTTTGCCTCCAGCAGCAAACATTAATCAGATAAACACAGCACTGGCCTGACTTTTAATCCCGTGGAGGGAACATGACACTGATGCACAAAACCCTGGCTCAATTCGTCGCCGTAACCCTGTCTCTGAGCGCGGTTTCTGCCATGGCAGCCACCAACCTGACCGGCGCTGGCGGTACTTTCCCTGCTCCGGTTTATAACAAGTGGGCTGCTGAGTACAACACAGCAACAGGTACTCAGGTTAACTATCAGGGGATCGGTTCCTCCGGCGGCGTTAAGCAGATCATCGCTAAAACCGTAGATTTCGGTGCATCTGATGCGCCAATGAAAGATGAAGATTTACAGACTAACGGCCTGTTCCAGTTTCCGACAGTTATTGGCGGCGTGGTACTGGCGGTTAATATTCCTGGTATCAAATCTGGCCAGCTGATCCTCGACGGTAAAACCGTAGGCGACATCTACCTGGGCAACATCAAAAAGTGGAACGACGCGGCGATCACCAAGCTGAACCCGGGCGTGAAACTGCCGGACTCTGACATCAACGTGGTACGCCGCGCTGACGGTTCCGGTACCTCTTTCGTGTTCACCAGCTACCTGTCTAAAGTGAACAGCGACTGGAACAGCAAAATCGGTAAAGGCAGCACCGTTAACTGGCCGGTTGGTCTGGGCGGTAAAGGCAACGACGGCGTAGCTGCATTCGTACAGCGTCTGCCGGGTTCAATCGGTTACGTTGAATACGCTTACGCTAAGCAAAACAGCCTGGCGTACACCAAGCTGGTGGATGCGGATGGTAAAGCAATCGAGCCAGGCGAGAAGAGCTTTAGCGATGCTGCTAAAGGCGCAGACTGGAGCAAATCGTTCGCTCAGGATCTGACCTTCCAGAAAGGCGACAACGCGTGGCCAATCACCTCTACCACCTTTATCCTGGTGCACAAAGAGCAGGCTAACGCTGAGAAAGGCGCAGCCGTACTGAAGTTCTTCGACTGGGCTTACAAAAACGGTAGCAAAACCACCGCTGGCCTGGACTACGCTTCACTGCCTGAGTCAGTGGTAACGCAGATCCGCGCAGCATGGAAAGCGAACGTGAAAGACAGCTCCGGTAAAGCTCTGTACTAAGCTTCGGCTGACTATCCCAGGGGTCAGGTTCGCCTGACCCGATACTTATCCGCAGTATCAAAATCGAGAAGACTATGGCTGCAACCAAGCCGACATTCAAAGCCCCCGGCAAACAGGGTGACATTATTTTCGGTGCGCTGGTAAAACTGTCCGCGCTGATTGTTCTGCTCCTCCTCGGTGGCATTATTGTTTCCCTGATATTTTCCTCCTGGCCCAGCATCCATAAATTTGGTTTCTCCTTCCTGTGGACCAAAGAGTGGGATGCGCCTAACGAACAATTCGGTGCGCTGGTTCCGATTTACGGCACCATCGTCACCTCTGTTATTGCCCTGATCATTGCTGTTCCGGTGAGCTTTGGTATCGCACTGTTCCTGACCGAGCTGGCTCCAAACTGGCTGCGCCGTCCTCTTGGCGTGGCAATTGAACTCCTGGCAGCAATTCCAAGTATCGTTTACGGCATGTGGGGCCTGTTTATCTTCGCGCCGCTGTTTGCGAAGTACTTCCAGCAGCCGGTCGGTGATGTTCTGTCCAACATCCCGATTGTTGGTGCGCTGTTCTCCGGCCCGGCATTCGGTATCGGTATCCTGGCGGCGGGTATCATCCTGGCGATCATGATCATTCCGTATATCGCCTCGGTGATGCGCGACGTCTTCGAGCAGACGCCGGTGATGATGAAAGAGTCCGCCTACGGCATCGGTTGTACCACCTGGGAAGTCATCTGGCGCGTCGTCCTGCCGTTCACCAAAAACGGTGTAATCGGCGGCGTGATGCTGGGTCTGGGGCGTGCGCTGGGCGAAACGATGGCGGTGACCTTTATTATCGGTAACACCTACCAGCTCGACAGCGCCTCGCTGTTTATGCCTGGCAACAGTATTACCTCCGCACTGGCTAACGAATTTGCTGAAGCCGAGTCCGGTGTGCATACCGCTGCGCTGATGGAGCTGGGGCTGATTCTGTTTGTGATTACCTTCATCGTACTGGCCTGTTCCAAGATGATGATTATGCGTCTGGCGAAAAGTGAAGGAGCGCGCTCATGACCACGATGGAAATGCAGGCTCGCGCTGAGCTGGAAGCATCGCGTCGTAAAATGCAGTCCTGGCGTCGGACCAAGAACCGTATCGCCCTTACCCTGTCGCTGCTGACCATGGCATTTGGCCTGTTCTGGCTGGTGTGGATCCTGTTCGCCACCGTGACACGCGGCATCGACGGCATGTCTCTGTCGCTGTTTACCGAAAACACCCCTCCGCCAAACACGGCGGGTGGCGGCCTGGCTAACGCCCTGGCGGGCAGCGGCCTGTTGATTTTCTGGTCAACCGCGTTCGGCACACCGTTGGGCATTATGGCGGGGATTTATCTGGCCGAGTACGGCCGTAAGTCCTGGCTGGCTGAAATTATCCGCTTTATTAACGATATCCTGCTCTCAGCACCGTCGATTGTGGTGGGCCTGTTCGTCTACACCATCGTGGTGGCGCAGATGCAGCACTTCTCCGGCTGGGCTGGTGTGGTTGCGCTGGCGCTGTTGCAGATCCCTATCGTTATTCGTACGACGGAAAACATGCTCAAGCTGGTTCCTGACAGCCTGCGTGAAGCGTCCTACGCGCTGGGTACGCCAAAGTGGAAGATGATTTCGGCGATTACGCTTAAAGCGTCAATCTCCGGCATCCTGACCGGTGTGCTGCTGGCGATTGCCCGTATTGCCGGGGAAACCGCTCCGCTGCTGTTTACATCACTGTCGAACCAGTTCTGGAGTACCGACATGATGCAGCCGCTGGCGAACCTGCCGGTGACCATCTTTAAGTTCGCTATGAGTCCGTTTGCCGAATGGCAAAGCCTGGCCTGGGCGGGTGTGTTGATTATTACGCTGTGCGTACTGTTACTTAACATCCTGGCACGCGTAGTTTTCGCCAAGAGTAAACATTAATTAAGCAGCGCGGCTGCGGCGGCGCGGACTAAGTGAGAGCAAAATGATTAATACTTCCGCTAAGATGATTCAGGTTCGCGATTTGAACTTCTATTACGGAAAATTCCACGCGCTGAAGAACATCAACCTGGATATTGCGAAAAACCAGGTTACCGCGTTTATCGGTCCGTCCGGCTGTGGTAAATCCACCCTGCTGCGTACCTTTAACAAGATGTTTTCTCTTTACCCGGAGCAGCGCGCGGAAGGCGAAATCCTGCTGGATGGCGACAACATTCTGAATGCCAGCCAGGATATCGCCCTGCTGCGTGCCCGTGTTGGGATGGTGTTCCAGAAGCCAACGCCGTTCCCGATGTCCATCTATGACAACATCGCCTTCGGCGTGCGCCTGTTCGAAAAACTGTCGCGTGCCGATATGGATGAGCGCGTGCAGTGGGCACTGACCAAAGCCGCGCTGTGGACGGAAACCAAAGACAAGCTGCATCAGAGCGGTTACAGTCTGTCCGGCGGCCAGCAGCAGCGCCTGTGTATCGCGCGCGGCATCGCGATTCGCCCGGAAGTATTGCTGCTTGATGAGCCTTGCTCAGCGCTGGACCCGATCTCAACCGGCCGCGTTGAAGAGCTGATTACCGAGCTGAAACAGGACTACACCGTGGTGATCGTGACCCACAACATGCAGCAGGCCGCACGCTGCTCCGATCACACTGCGTTTATGTACCTGGGTGAACTGATTGAATTCAGCGATACCGATACGCTGTTTACCAAGCCAGCCCAGAAGCAAACAGAAGATTACATTACCGGCCGCTACGGCTGAAAACAGGCAGTTACCCTTGCCAATTTGCGGTGGCGGACGGTCCGCCCCCAAACTGACTGCGTTCTTAACGCCTGTTTTAAACAGGTCTGGAGTTTGAGATGGAAAGCTTAAATCTGAACAAACACATCTCCGGCCAGTTCAACGCCGAGCTGGAGCATATTCGTACCCAGGTGATGACCATGGGAGGAATGGTGGAGCAGCAGCTGACTGACGCCATTACCGCCATGCATAACCAGGATGGCGAGCTGGCCAACAAAGTGATTGAAGGCGATCACAAGGTCAACATGATGGAAGTGGCGATCGATGAAGCCTGCGTGCGCATCATCGCCAAACGTCAGCCGACCGCCAGCGACCTGCGCCTGGTCATGGCGATTATCAAAACCATCTCCGAGCTGGAACGCATCGGTGACGTGGCGGAGAAGATCAGCCGTACCGCGCTGGAGAAATTTACCCAGCAGCAGCAGCCGCTGCTGGTGAGCCTGGAATCGCTGGGCCACCACACCATTGAGATGCTGCACGACGTGCTGGATGCGTTTGCGCGCATGGATCTGAATGCGGCGATTGAAATCTATCGCGAAGATAAGAAGGTTGACCAGGAATATGAGGGCATCGTGCGCCAGCTGATGACCTATATGATGGAAGACCCTCGCACCATCCCAAGCGTGCTGACCGCGCTGTTCTGCGCCCGCGCCATCGAGCGTATCGGTGACCGCTGCCAGAATATCTGCGAAATCATCTTCTACTTCGTGAAGGGCCAGGATTTCCGCCACGTCGGCGGCGACCAGCTGGATAAACTGCTGGCCGGTGACGACAGCGGCAGCAATCCCGCCTGATAATCAGCGGGGCCGCCAATCGCAGCCCCGCTTTTCCTCTGCTCGCATCTTCATACTGCCGATCTGGTTTTTTTCCGCTGCCGACATTCTCCCCGACTGTTCTTTTTTTGTTCTACACCTTGTCTGCGACGGCCTCACTGAAGTTTCATTTCTCCGCCAAAGCGTAACCGACGACAACGCTTTTTTCCCACCCGCTGCCCGGCAGATGCAACCGGATTTATTTCAGGTATATACTTGGCGCACAATTTGAACGATATGGCTTTGAAATAATGTCTTCTTCTCCTTCTGCTAAACGCGGCGTGACGCCGGGTAAAGCGATGGTTGCCGCGGTCAGCGGCTATGCAATGGATGGTTTTGACCTGCTGATCCTCGGCTTTATGCTGCCGGCGATCAGCGCCTCGCTGGTGCTTAACGCGTCTCAGGCGGGATCTCTGGTGACCTGGACGCTGATCGGTGCGGTGATCGGTGGAATTGTCTTCGGTCACCTCAGTGACCGGCTGGGTCGTATACGCGTGCTGACCTTCACCATTCTGATGTTCTCGGTGTTTACCGGACTTTGCGCCGTGGCGCAGGGGTACTGGGATCTGCTGGCGTATCGCACCCTGGCCGGTATGGGGCTGGGCGGTGAGTTTGGTATCGGCATGGCGCTGATCGCCGAGGCCTGGCCCGCCAACAAACGTAACCGCGCCTCGGCGTGGGTGGGCATGGGCTGGCAGCTCGGCGTACTGCTGGCGGCGTTTATCACCCCGTTCCTGCTGGACATTATCGGCTGGCGCGGCATGTTCCTTGTCGGCCTTCTCCCGGCGCTGGCCTCATTTGCCATCCGTCGCGGCATGGGCGAACCGGAAGCCTTTACGAAGCATGTCGACGTGAACCAGGGGCTGTCGTTCCCGGCACGCATCCGGCTGCTGTTTGCCGACAGGGCCACTTCGAAAGCCAGTATCGGTATTTTTATCCTCTGTTCGGTGCAGAACTTCGGCTACTACGGGCTGATGATCTGGATGCCGAGCTACCTCTCCTCCAGCTTCGGCTTCTCGCTGACCAAATCCGGCCTGTGGACGGCGGTGACCGTGGTGGGCATGACCTTCGGCATCTGGCTGTTTGGTGTGCTGGCGGATCGCTTCGCGCGCTGGAAAATTTTCCTGATTTATCAGGTTGGCGCAGTAGTGATGGTGGTGGTTTATGCCCAGCTGCGCGATCCGACGGTGATGCTGTTTACCGGCGCGCTGATGGGGATGTTTGTTAACGGCATGATTGGCGGCTACGGCGCGCTGATCTCTGACACCTATCCGGTGAAGGTGCGTGCAACCGCGCAGAACGTCCTGTTCAATCTGGGCCGTGGCGTCGGCGGCTTTGGTCCGCTGGTGATCGGTCTGCTGGTGGGCCAGTGGTCGTTTACCGCCGCGATTACTCTGCTGGCGCTGATCTACCTGCTGGATATCTTCGCCACCCTGTTCCTGCTGCCGAAAAAGCAGGGCAGCGAGGATGTGCTGGGAGCGATTGGCTGATACTGGCCAGGCCCGGATGCGATGATCGTCCGGGCCGAGCGGGTCTGTCGCGTTGAGATCCGTGCTTCACAGTGCCGCAGCAGTTTCCCGCTCAGATTGCAGACTCTCACTCCCTTGCTGTTCCGTCAGTGTACCGTATTGACATGATGCATAACGTTTCCCTTCAGGTTTAATGCGTTGCCGACGATGCGACCAGCCGCTGAAAGGCGCGGCCCTGGCTGTCGAACAGGTAGCAGCACTCTACCGGCAGGCCAACGCCAACGGTATCTCCCACCCGGATCGTTGAGCGTTCGGGATTGCGCACGACCCAGGGTTCACTGACGTTGCCGTTATCCAGATAAAGGTAGGTTTCGTTGCCCATATGCTCAACAAACATCACTTCGCCCTGATATTCACACTGCGCCAGGTTGCCACCGCGGATATGCTCCGGGCGAATACCGATATTGACGCTTTGCCCCTCGGCTTCGGGCGGCGTCGCGATGGGCAGCACCAGTGATTTACCGTTATCCAACTCCACCACGCTCTGTTGTTCTCCGGCGCGGCGCAGAACCGCCGGGATCAGATTCATTTTCGGTGAGCCAATAAACTGGGCGACAAATTCGTTGGCCGGATGGTCGTACAGCTCCAGCGGCGTGCCAACCTGTTCAATATTTCCCTTATTCAGCACGACGATGCGGTCGGCCAGAGTCATGGCCTCCACCTGATCGTGGGTGACATAAATAATCGTCGAGCCAAGCCGCTTGTGCAGCGAGGCGACCTCCATCCGCATCTGCACGCGCAGTGAGGCATCGAGGTTAGAGAGCGGTTCATCGAACAAAAACAGCCGGGGTTCGCGCACAATCGCCCGGCCAATCGCCACGCGCTGGCGCTGACCGCCGGAGAGATCCTTCGGTCGCCGCTCCAGCAGCGGTTCCAGCTGCAGGATTCCGGCGGTTTCATGTACTCTACGCGCGATGTCATCCGCCGGATGGCCCGCCAGCTCCAGCGCGAAGGCCATATTCTTGTACACGCTCATATGCGGATAGAGCGCATAGGATTGGAAGACCATGCCGATACCGCGTTCTGAAGGGCTGTCGTCGTTCACGTAGCTACCGTCGATGTACATGCCGCCGCCGCTGATCTCCTCCAGGCCAGCGATCATGCGCAGCAGCGTGGACTTGCCGCAGCCGGAAGGCCCGACCACCACCACGAACTCGCCGCTGTTAATCTGAAGATCCAGTGACTTAATCACTTCCGCTTTGTTGCCGTAGCGTTTTTGCAGGTTTTTCAGCGTTAATTGCGCCATATTCTCTCCACTCAGCATTTGCGATGGGTAGACGGAGCGCCGCGGCGCCCCGTCCAGGGCTTATTTCAGGTAATCAAGCCACGGGCTTTGACGCGATATCATCACGTCCACCAGTTCAGGAATGGCGCGGCACTTGTCGTTAACCGAATCCACCAGCAGCGCCTGAATCACCAGATCGCGCGAGCCGTTAAGAATTGCCTCTGCGGTCAGATCGTGGATACCAATCTGGTTGCACAGCAGCCCGGCGATGCCGGACGGAACCTCAACCGGAATGCCATGGATGCCTTTACGATCGATAATCGCCGGGACTTCCACCGCGATAAATTCCGGCAGCTGTTTGATAAAGCCACGGTTGGGAATATTGACCGCGGCCTCTTCGTAACCGGAATCGTTGATAATCCCCTCCATGATTGCCACCACCCGCTCTTTCATCTTTAGTTCGATCGATGGCTGAACGTGGCCGAGGTAGTTACGGTAGAAGGTATAGAAGTCGAGGATACCCCGATGATCGCTGACCTCGCTGGCCCAGCGAATGTACTCGCCGAAGTGGCTGTCGCTGGTGATCGGCAGATAATTAAACTTCTGCAAAATTTCCTTAAACAGCGTGCGGTCCGCCCACTCCCAGGCGCTGTCCCGGCCGCCCAGCGCGGCGCGTTCGGTAGCGCCTTCCGTTTCCAGCACTTTTCCGTGGATGCGGGTGTAGGCCAGGATATCGCTGTAGCCCGGCAGGCGGGAGAAATAATCCGGCGCTTTCGCACGGACATCGGCATAGGCATCCTCGCCGCTGTCTTTGTAGCGCGCTTCCAGCAACACGCTGAAGTGGTTAAGCCCCCCCGCTCGCAGGCTGAGATTATCAAAGGATGTTCCTAACATTTCCGGCAGATAGCGCTCCAGCGAGGCGATTTCGTGGCACATGCCGACAAAGTTCAGCTCCGGGAAGCGGCGATGTACGGTGGTACAAATGCGGCTCATCGGGTTGGAGTAGTTGAACACCCAGGCCTGTGGGCAGATATCGGCAATATCGGCGCAGATATCCAGAATCGGCGGGATGATGCGCAGCGAGTGGAACAGGCCGCCGGGGCCGCCGTTTTCGCCGTACACCTGCTGAATACCGTACTGCTGTGGGATCTGCCAGTCGAGATCCCACAGCGCGAAGCGATCGCCCACCTCGATGGAGATAATTACAAACTCCGCGCCGCGCAGGGCTTCACGGCGGTCGGTGGTGGCGCTGATGATGAAGGGCAGATCTTCATGGGCAATAAAATCACGTGCGGTTTTTTCCGTCACCGCCAGCGCGGCAGGATTGATATCGAGCAGCACGATCTCGCTGCCGTACAGCGTGGTACTCTGGAAAATATCCCCGAGCGTGCCGTAGCCGAACTGTGCACTGCCCGCACCCACTAAAACGATTTTTGTAGCCATTTGCTTATCTCCTTGAGGTAAATCGACATTAGCCTTTAACTGCGCCGTTAGTTAATCCGCTGACAATGCGGCGCTGGAACAGCAGCACCAGTCCGACGATCGGCAGCGTGACGATGACCGAGGCCGCCATGATGGTGCCCCACGGAAGTTCATATTGAGAGGCACCCTGTAGCATGCCGATAGCGACGGGCACGGTGCGTTTGCCGCTGGAAATCACGAAGGTCAGCGCGAACATGAACTCATTCCATGCGCCGATAAACGCCAGCAGCCCGGTGGTAACCAGCGACGGCCCCATAATGGGGGAGAAAACGCGGGTGATGATGGTCCAGGTACTGGCACCGTCGACGATTGCCGCCTCTTCCAGCTCCACCGGGATAGCGCGCATAAAGGTGGTCAGCACCCAGACGGTAAACGGCAGCGAGAAGGTGGTGTACGAGAGCACCAGCGCGCCCAGTGAGTCGTAGAGGCCCATAAAGCGCACCAGCTCGAACATGCCGGAAAGCACCGCCACCTGCGGAAACATCGAAACGCAGAGGATGGTAAACAGCAGGTATTTGCGGCCGCGAAAGCGGATGCGCGCCAGCGCAAACGCGGCGGTGATGGAAACCAGCAGGCACAGGCCTACCGTCAGAGTCGCCACCGTTATCGAGTTCAGCAGGCTGCGGGCAATGCCGCTTTCCATCAGCGCATTCAGGTAGTTGCCCCAGTTCATCCCGTCCGGCAGATAGCTGACGCGAAAAAGATCTTTCCCCTCGCGCAGCGAGGTGACAATGGCGTAATAAAACGGGAACAGGCAGAGAATACTGGCCAGCGCCGCGCCGGAAAAAATCAGCGCCTTATGGCCCATTCGCTGCTGGTGACGGCTCAGTTTCATTTGTTTTCTCCGTTATTAAAGCGGCCCGCCGCCAGGAAGCAGGCTGCGATACCCGCGACCATCATGAACACCAGTACCGAGGCGGCAGAGCCGGAACCCATCTGCTGATAGCTGACCATCAGGTCGCGGGCATAGCCGGAGACCGATACCGTGGCTTCGCTGTTGGAGGTCAGGACGTAAATCAGGTCAAACACCCGCAGCGCATCCATCACGCGGAAAATCAGCGCAACGATCATCGCGGGCATAATCAGCTGCAGCGTGATGCGGCGGAAACGTTGCCAGGCGTTGGCCCCGTCAACCCGGGCGGCTTCATACAGATCGCCGGGGATAAGCTGCAGCGCGGCCAGCAGCATCAGCGCCATAAACGGCGTGGTTTTCCATACGTCGGCGATAATCACCGCCCACATCGACAGATTCGGTTCTGCCACCCAGGCCAGCGGCGTGCTGATAACGCCCAGCTTCAGCAGAAGATCGTTCACCACGCCGTACTGATCGTGAAACATCCAGCCCCACATCTTGGCGGAGACGATCGTCGGGATAGCCCAGGGAACCAGAATGGCGGTGCGCACCAGGCCCTGACCGCGAAACTTCTGGTTCATCAGCAGCGCCAGCAGCATGCCAAACACCAGCTCCAGAGATACCGAAATCAGGCTGAAGCGCAGCGTATTGCCCACCGCCAGCCACCACTGCGGATCGGCCAGGATGCCGAAGCGATGGCCGCCGTCGGCGAAGTCGAGGTAGTTAGCGAAGCCGACGAAACGATAATCGTCCGGCGTATCCAGCATGGCATCGGTGAAGCTGTAGAACAGGGTGCGCAACAGCGGCCATCCCGCCACTGTCGCCAGCAGCAGCATAGCGGGTGCCACCAGCAGCCAGGCCACGCGGCTGCGCCGCTGCTGATGATTCAGTTTGCTGCGTTTCGCCGAGGTTACCGCGTGCGGCTCCGGCGTTGCCGTCAGGGATAAGGAACGCGTTTCATCTTTCATCGTGCAGGCTCCGGTAGGTTTACAGGGCGATATCAGCGCCACTCTCTGGCTTTGATTCTTTCCAGGCGCTGCTGCAGACCAGCGACTGCCGTTGCGCCATCGCTGCTGCCGCGAAGCACATTAAAGGTGGCGTTGTAGATCGCCCGGGAAACCTGGGCGTACTGGCGTTTAGTCTGGGTGGCCGGGCGCGGAATGGCCCTGGCGAAAATCTCCTTGAAGCTGGCCAGATAGGGCACCTGAGCCAGCACCTGCGGATCGTCATACAGTGCGATACGCGACGGCGGCCAGCCCATCAGCGTCAGCCCTTCGCGCTGCGATTTGGCATCGCTGACGATTTTCAGCAGTTCGAAGGCGGCATCGGGGTTTTTGGTGTAGGCGCTGATCGCCCACTGCCAGCCGCCAAGCGTACTGAGTGAACGGCCTTCATCGCCTGCGGGCAGCGGCATCAGGCCCACTTTGCCCTTGATTGCGCTGCTGCTGTCCTGGGTCAGAACCCAGGCGTACAGCCAGTTGCGCATAAACAGCGCATCGCCGTTCTGGAATACCGCGCGTGACTCCTCTTCCATGTAGCCCAGCGCGCCGCGCGGCACGATGTTGCCGATCCAGCCCGCGGCTTTATCCAGCGCCAGCGCCGCCTGCGGGTTATTGATGGTGATCGCGCCGTCCTGAGTAATAAAGTCGCCACCGCTCTGCGAAGCCACCCACTCCAGCACGTTGCAGGTCAGCCCCTCGTAGGATTTGCCCTGAAACACCAGGCCCCAAAAGTTTTTATGCCCGGCCTCACGCTCCTGCTGCTGAATGCGCGTGCTGATGCGGGCCATCTCATCCCAGGTTTTTGGCGGCTGTTCACCGTAGCGCTCCAGCAGGTCTTTGCGGTAATAGAGCGCGCCGGTATCCAGAAAAGCGGGTACGGCTTTGACCCGACCGTTAACCACGTTATTTTGCCAGGCGGAGGGGAAGAAATCGTCGCGCATCGAGCCGACGCGATCGGTGAGATCCAGCAGATGCTTATTCAGTACGCCGATCCACACGGTATCGGCCTGAAACAGATCGATGGCGCTGCTGTCTTTCGCCGCAAACAGCTGTTGAAACAGCGACAGCTTTTCATCCGAGGCGCGGGGGAGATCGATAAATTCCAGCGTATGGCCGGTCTGCGCTTCAAAGCGCTGCTTGATGTCATTACAGAACTGGCGGCCTTCCCTGCTGGGTGGGCACTCCATACGCAGGGTATCGGCCAGGGTGGGAGCAGATAGCAGCGCCGCCGCGCAGACAAGCAGGCTCGGAATCACTTTTCTCATGACGTCCTCTCAGTTAGCGGCCGGGTGCCGTTACCGGACAAGCTAGCGAAAGCGGATCATTGAAGGAAATCGATTTAATTGGCTATGCTATAGAAAATATCTATGTCACTTGCGGAAAATATGATCGTGGACAAAATTTTACGTCAGTTTATCGAAGTCGCGATGTTGGGAAATGTGAGCCATGCGGCAAACAAACTTTGCCTGAGTCAGCCCACGTTGACCCATAACATGAAGAAACTGGAAGAGAATTTAGGCGTGCAGCTGCTGGAGCGCACCTCAACCGGGGTGAATACCACGGAATTTGGTGAACTGCTGCTGGAGCAGGCCCAGATGATGCAGCGCATCTACGATAACACCCTGATTAAGCTGGCTTCGATAAAAGCCCGGCAGGGGCAGAGCCTGCGGATGGGGGCGGGACATGCCTGGTGGTATATGTTCGTTCGCGACAGCTTTAACGCCTATCGCACCCTGCATCCCACGGTCAATATTCATATCGATCTCGGCAATCACCTGCGCCTGATGGATCTGCTGTTAGGTGGCGATATCGATCTGTTTATTGGACATGAAATCAAAGGATTGAATCCGAAGGCGGGCATCAGTTTTCTGCCGCTGTTCAGCACGCGCGATAGCATGTTTGTCCGCGGCGGGCATCCGCTGCTGGGCAGGCCGGTGGAGGAGTACGAGCTGCTGGGATACCCCTATGTGGAGCTGACGCCGGACGAGAGCCGCTACCAGCATATGATGGATGATATGCAGCACAAAAGGCAGGCGCGTAATCGTCTGCACCTGGCCGAACGGGTGATCTGGTCTACCAGCTCAATGATGTCGGCGGTGGATATGATTAACGACTCTGACGCCATGATGCTGAACTACCCTTCCTGCATGGCGGGGTATTTTGCCCGGTATGGCCTTGAGCCTTTGCAGCTGGCAGAAGAAAGCCAGCCGTGTACGGTCGGCATCTATTTGATGCGGGAAAAGGCCGATGCGCCCCATGTGGTGCAAATGCAGGAGCTGTTACATCAGTTCCTTGAACCGGTTCGCCATCTGGTGTCGTAGCTACTTTTCACCGACCCGTTCGACCAGCGCCTGATACAGCGGCCGCGACTGGCCCGGCCCCATTACCAGCTGGAATTCCGTGAGCTGCGGGGAAAGGGTGACTTCCAGCAGCGCTCTGACCGGGGGCTGCTGCTCAATCAGCTGCCGGTCAATTTGGGTGTTATCGTGCAGTTTTAGCCGAACGCGGCTGGCGCAGTAGCGCAGTGCGGCGACGTTATCCGCGCCGCCCAGTGCCGCCAGTACGGCGGTAGCAAGTCGTTGGTTTTCCATATTCTCTCCTGGCCGATGCCTGTGCTGTAGCAGCATAGGGTCAGGGAGGGGACGAAGTGAAATTGATTTATTCCGGCCGGATATAGACGGTTTCTATACCCGGCGCTGGCCCGGCCGCTAGCGCGTCAGCTGCCAGCCTTTTTCACGCCACAGGGCGGGAAGCTGCGCCATATCGGTAAATACGGTGACCAGCGGATGGTCGAGAGTGGGATTGTGTGCGTCCGCGCAGTAGTAAAATACCGGAATACCGGCGGCGATCCCTGCTTTTGCCCCGGCTTCTGAGTCATCCACCAGGATGCAATGCTCAATCGGGATGCCCATCTGCTGCGCGGCGTGGTGCATCAGCTCCGGCTCGGGCTTCCAGTGCTGGATATCGTAGCCGCTGTAGAGGCGATCGCTGAAAAACGGCAGCAGCCCGGTCAGGCCCAGCGAGTGCTGCATTTTCGGTACCGTACCGTTGGATACGACACACATTGGCACCTGAATGTTTTCTACCAGCGCTTTAGCGCCGGGGATCGCCTTCAGTTCCCGATCGAACAGTCTTGCCACTTCGGCGCGGTAGGCCGGTTCGAGCACCTCAACCGGGGTGGTCAGGCCATGCTGTTCGCAGACATCGGCCACGATGTCATACAGTTTTACGCCTTTATATTTCTCGAACATCTCCTGCAGCGAAAGCGTAACGCCAAACTGCGCAAAGGTATTCACATAGCCCTGGGTACAGAGCACTTCGCTGTCTACCAGCGTTCCATCACAATCAAAAAATACACACTCCACTGACATCTGCGCGTCCTTCAGGTCGGTTAGGCTTTCTTTTCTACTTTACGCGACTGTAGCAGGATTGCGACTGCAAATGTCAATTACGGTTAATGGTAGTGATACGACGGCGAAAACAGCGCAATCGGTTGCGAAAAAACCGGTTACCCCCCATCCAAAACGCATCATTATGGGGTAGGATAGCCGTCGACATTTTTCTCCGTTTCTGGAAACACATAATGACTAATCCCGGTTTGTTACAACGGATTTTTAAATTGCAGGAGCATGGCACCACAGCACGCACTGAGGTGATTGCCGGCTTCACCACGTTTCTGACGATGGTGTACATCGTTTTTGTTAACCCGCAGATCCTCGGCGTGGCCGGTATGGACACGCAGGCGGTGTTTGTAACCACCTGCCTGATCGCCGCTGCCGGTAGCATCCTGATGGGGCTGGTGGCTAATCTGCCGGTTGCGCTGGCACCGGCAATGGGCCTGAACGCCTTCTTTGCCTTCGTGGTGGTGGGTGCGATGGGAATCTCCTGGCAGGTGGGTATGGGGGCGATCTTCTGGGGCGCGACCGGCCTGCTGCTGCTGACCATTTTCCGCGTGCGCTACTGGATGATTGCCAATATCCCGGTCAGCCTGCGCGTGGGTATCACCGCCGGTATCGGGCTGTTTATCGCGATGATGGGCCTGAAAAATGCCGGGATCATCGTGCCTAACGAAGCCACGCTGGTCAGCGTCGGCAATCTGACCTCGCACAGTGTGCTGCTGGGGGCGCTGGGCTTCTTTATCATCGCGATTCTGGCATCCCGCAATATTCACGCGGCGGTACTGGTGTCCATCGTGGTGACAACCGGGATTGGCCTGGCGATTGGTGATGTGAAATACACCGGCATTTTCTCTGCGCCGCCGCCGGTTACGTCGGTGCTGGGCCAGGTGGATCTCGCAGGCTCACTGAATATCGGAATGGCCGGGATTATCTTCTCCTTTATGCTGGTCAACCTGTTTGACTCCTCCGGCACGCTGATCGGCGTTACCGATAAGGCCGGTCTGACCGATGAAAAAGGCACATTCCCACGCATGAAGCAGGCGCTGTACGTTGACAGCATCAGCTCGGTAGCCGGTTCATTTATCGGTACTTCCTCTGTGACTGCCTACATCGAAAGCTCTTCCGGCGTGTCCGTCGGCGGGCGCACGGGGCTGATGGCGGTCGTCACCGGAATTCTGTTCCTGCTGGTGATGTTCCTGTCTCCGCTGGCCGGTATGGTGCCCGCCTATGCGGCAGCCGGTGCGCTGATTTACGTTGGCGTACTGATGACGTCCAGCCTTGCACGCGTGAAGTGGGACGACCTGACCGAAGCCGTTCCGGCCTTTGTCACCGCCGCGATGATGCCGTTCAGCTTCTCGATTACCGAAGGGATCGCGCTGGGCTTTATCTCTTACTGTGTGATGAAGCTGGGAACCGGCCGCTGGCGTGAAATCAGCCCGTGCGTGGTAGTGGTGGCGCTGCTGTTCGTGCTGAAGATTGTGTTTGTTGACGCACATTAAACGCCCTGAAACCGCAGGGTGGCCTTGTGCCACCCTGCTATCAGGAATAGTAGTGCTGCTTCTCGGCGGGCAGGCTGGTTAAACGCAGCGCCCGTGGCCCCATATTTAACGAATAGACGTTAATACTCTGCAGTGAATTCCACCCTTCAGTATCGTCATACTCCCACAGCTGTAGCCGATCGGTTCCCGGCGAGAGTGCGCAGGACCAGACCATCAGCGCTTCCACATCACAGATAGCCTGAATATCGGCCAGCGTTGAAGAACGCAGCCTTCCCGAAGCGGGATGCAGGCGCAGGGCATCAAAACCACCGTTACCTTCCCCGGTCATCTTCAGAATACTTTGGCGAAGAGTCCAAATCTGGGTACAGGCTTCAGACGGATCGTTCTGGGCGTTAATCCAGGCTTTTTCACCGGATGAAAAAGAGTGCAGGTACTGCTCTAAAGTCTGGCGGCTGTGCGCGCGAACAATTTCCATATCCAGACCGGCGCGGCAGCCCTCTTCCGCCAGCAGAACACCCACCACATTACCGGCGTAGGAGATGCTGAAATCAGGAAGGTCGGGATCGGAAAAACAAGGGCGTCCGCCCTCAGCAAGGCGGATATCAGGGAGCTGGGGGATGCCGTAGACCCGCAGCATCAGTTCCGCCAGCAGCGTTCTGGCCGCGAGGTAGCGGCGTCGACGTCTCTCCGCCAGACTGGCTGAATGCTCTACCAGCTGCAGCGGAAGTCGGTGAACCTGTGCTTTCGTCTGGACAAGTGTCCATCGTGCAAAATGACTTGCCATCTGTCACTCCATGAAAATGGTCGGGTAATCATCAACTCTATTGTAAGAATAATCCTACGAATTTTCACCCGTGATTCCCTTAACGGGGCGAAATTCGGATTAATATTATTTCTCCTGGGGTTAAACCGAGAAGATCAATACGTAATAGGAAAACAGCCAGATAATCATCGCTTTTAATGCCATTTTCACAGCATAAACACCACAAACCCACTAAATCTTAATCATTCCCCGCTATATCCTTCCGTTGAACACCTGCTGCTGCATTTGCAGCATCTAAACAACATTTATGCTGCAAATGCAGCATTTTCTCTCAGGGTTTTTAAGTCTAATTAACTGAATTAAAAGGAAAATAACCATTTCCAACTTTGGCACGCATTCTGCTTACGTTCTTATAACTTAAAGGTTGGTTTGTATATTTATAAATTGCAAATAGTTATATGAGAAAGCGGCAAAGCGATCGAAAGCGCTGCTGACCAGGAGAGAAATATGTCGTTATCAGAACTATCCCCGACCTCGCTGGCGGCACTGCGACAATCGCCGTTAGCGGGTTACTCAGCCGAAACGGCCAGAGCCAGAAAGCCGGGCGCATCGCTACAGCTTTCTGGTATTTCGCTCTCATTTGGCGGGGTTAAGGCCTTAAGTGACGTCTCGCTGCGGGCGGAACCTTCATCGTTAATGGCGATTATCGGCCCGAATGGCGCGGGGAAAAGCACCCTGCTGAATGTGATTTCCGGTATTTACCGGCCCGATCGCGGCGAGATCGGTCTTGATGAGCATCGTTTTCGTTCAATTCGCCCGGAAAAGCTCGCCAGTGCGGGCGTGTCTCGGACCTTCCAGAATCTTGCGCTGTTTAGCGGCCTTTCAGTGGTCGATAACATTTTGCAGGGGCTGGCACACCGTCGGGAAACATCTCTGCTGAGCGAGGTTTTCGGACTGCGGCGCGCACGGCATGAGAGTGCCAGTCAGCTTCAGCAGGCGCAGGCGGTGATGAATTTTTTCGGTCTGGATGCGGTGGCATCGCGCCTGACGACCAGTTTGTCCTACGGCATGCAAAAACGCGTTGAGCTGGCGAGAGCGCTGGTTGCCCACCCTCGCCTGTTGCTGCTCGACGAACCGATGGCGGGAATGACGCTGGCGGATAAACAGCAGCTTAGCGAGCTTATTCGCGAGATACGCCGCCATTTCGGCACCACCATTTTGCTGATCGAGCACGATATTGCGGTGGTGATGAGCCTGTCCGATCGCGTTGTGGTACTGGAGTACGGGCGTAATATCGCGACGGGAACGCCGGATGAGATCCGGCAAAATCCGGCGGTGATTGCCGCCTATCTGGGTTCAGCGGCGGAAACTACCGCACCGGGAGCCCGAGGATGAATATTGACTGGCTGTTCCTGATTGAAGTTAGCGTCGGTGGCCTGCTGTCGGGGGTGATGTATTCACTGGTCGCGCTGGGGTTTGTGCTGGTCTACAAAAGCTCCGGCGTCTTCAACTTTGCCCAGGGTTCGATGCTGCTGTTCTCGGCACTCACCTTCGTTTGCCTGATCGAACGCGGCTGGACGGTATGGGCGGTGCTTCCCATTACCCTGGTGGCGATTTCGCTGCTCGGCATGCTGATTGAATTCTCCGTGCTGCGGCCGCTGGTGAATCAGCCGCCGATCGTGCTGTTCGTTGCCACGCTTGGCGTGTCGTACATCATCGAGGGTGCTGCACAGCTGTTGTGGGGAACGCAGGTTCACGCACTGGACCTGGGCATCGACGACACGCCGTTTGAAGTTGGCGGCGTGCTGATCAGCCAGTTCGATCTGTTTGCCGCCGGCGTTGCCGGGTTGATGGTACTGCTGCTGAGCCTGTTCTTTCGCTATACGCACACCGGACTGGCGTTCCGTGCGGTGGCGGATGACACCTTTGCCGGGCTGGCGGTGGGCCTGAATATTGGCCGCCTGTGGGCGGTGGTCTGGGCGGCGGCAGGGATTGTCGCGCTGGTTGCCGGGCTGCTGTGGGGTGCAAGGCTGGGCGTACAGTTCTCACTGTCTCTGGTGGTTCTGAAAGCGCTGCCGGTTCTGGTACTGGGCGGATTTGATTCGGTGGCCGGGGTGATCGTTGCCGGGCTGCTGGTTGGCCTGATCGAAAAGCTGGGATCGGTGTATCTCGGTCCGCTGCTGGGCGGCGGAATCGACAGCTGGATCGCCTACGCCGTAGCGCTGCTATTCCTGCTGATCCGTCCTGCGGGCCTGTTTGGCTCCCACCGTTTATCGAGGCTGTAACGATGTCGACACTCTCACCGGACGTTCGTCGTACCCTGCCTCGCCTCAGTGCTGGCGGGATTATTCTACCCATCGTGGCGTTTATTCTGCTGCCGCTGATCGGTAACGAATACCTGTTTGATGCGGTACTCACGCCGTTCCTCGCGCTGTCTCTGGCTGCGCTGGGGCTGAACGTGCTGGCAGGCTATACCGGGCAGATCTCCCTCGGCAGCGCCGCCTTTATGGCGGTGGGTGCCTACGCCGCGCTGAATCTGATTGGTCGCCTGGACCTGCCGCTGCCGTTGGTGTTACTGCTGGCAGGCGGTATCAGTGCACTGCTGGGACTGATCTTCGGCCTGCCGAGCCTGCGGCTCAGCAGTTTTTATCTGGCGATTTCTACCCTGGCGACGCAGTTCTTTGTCCAGTGGGCGCTGAACAACTTTAGCTGGTTTTCGATGAACAGCGCGTCCGGCGTGGTATCGGTGGCTCCGCTGCACCTGGGTGCGTGGATCATCGACAGCTCCGAGCGTCGCTATCTATTTACCCTGACGGTGGTCAGTTTGTTGACCTGGTTGGTCTGGCGGCTGGTTAACAGCTCGGCCGGGCGCAACTTTATCGCCGTACGTGACAACCCGCTGGCGGCGAGAGCGATCGGTGTACCGATGCTGCGAACCCGGATGATCGCCTTCGGCTTCTCCTCTTTCATTATCGGTATTGCCGGCGTGCTGTGGTCATTCACCTATCTGCGCAACGTCGAACCCGCGGGTTTCAATCTGGATCGCTCATTCCAGCTGCTGTTTATCATCATTATCGGGGGATTAGGCACGGTTCGCGGCGCGTTTCTTGGCGCGGCGCTGCTGACGCTGTTTCCGCTGCTGCTTTCCCGGCTTGGCGCATGGCTGTTTGGCCAGCAGGTGGATTCCGGCGTGCTGGAGCTGGTGCAGAACATCATTGTCGGCGTTTTGCTGATCGGGTTCCTGATTGCCGAACCAAAAGGGCTGGCGGCGCTGACGCAGCGGCTGGCGTCGTACTTCACCTCGCGGAGAACATCATGACTGACCGTAACGCGCTGCTTGAGGTAGCGCACCTCAGCGCCCGCTATCAGCGCCATATCGTGGCGCTGGAGGATATTTCGCTCACCGTTGGCGAAGGGGAAATTGTGGCGCTGCTCGGGCGCAACGGCGCAGGGAAATCGACCACCCTGCAGGCGATCTCACACCTGCTGCCCGCGCGTCGCGGTGAGGTCAGCGCGGGCCGCGTGCTGTGGCGCGGCGCGGATATTACCGCCGAAGCCCCGCACCGGCTGGTGAAGCGCGGCATCGTCCCGGTACTGGAAGGGCGGCACTGCTTCGTTTCGCTGACTCTGGAAGAAAACCTGATCGCCGGGGCGCTGGCACGTTCGGCCTCCCGGGCGGAGATACGCCAGGGGCTGGAGGAGATCTATCAGATTTTCCCACGGCTGAAGGACAAACGGCAGCTGGCCGCCGGGCTGGCTTCCGGCGGCGAGCAGCAGATGGCGGCCATCGGCCGCGCGCTGATGGCGAAACCCCAGCTGCTGCTGCTGGACGAACCCTCAATGGGCCTGGCACCGCTGATTGTTGAAGAGATTTTTGCGGTGCTGACCCGCCTTAACCAGCAGCAAAAGCTATCGATTCTGGTAGCGGAACAGAACTCCACGGTGGCATTACGCCATGCCCATCGCGCTTATGTGCTGGATACCGGCAGCGTGGCGCTTTCCGGTGATGCGCAGGCATTAAGCCAGCAGGAAGACGTACAGAGAATTTATCTGGGATTTGCAGCATAACTTTTATACAGGAGAATACCGATGAGTACGCTTCAGACCGAAGACGCAGTAACCGCCTCTCAGCCACATCCTACCAATACCACACCGCGTGGCGTGCCGGGCTATCCGCGCCCGGCGCAGCCCGCGCATATTATTCAGAGTGATGAAGAGGCGATCCGCGTGGCTACCGAACTGGCCGCGCAGTTTGTTCTCACCGCCGCCGATCGCGATCGCGATCGCATCCTGCCGATTACCGAGCTGGACGCGTTTTCTCAGAGCGGGCTGTGGTCGATCAATGTGCCGAAGCGCTTCGGCGGCCCGGAGGTCTCCTACGCCACGCTGGCGAAGGTGGTGCAGATCATTGCCGCCGCCGATCCCTCAATTTCGCAGATTTCCCAGAACCATCTTGGCGTGGTGGCGGCGATCCGCACGGTCAGCGATGAAGCGCAGCAGCGTGAACTGTTTGCTCAAGTGCTGAGCGGCGTGCGCTTTGGCAACGCCTTCTCTGAGTTTGGCAGCAAGCGCGCGGCGGATTTCGAAACGCGCTTTGTTGATGACGGCGATCATGTGCTGGTGAGCGGCAAGAAATTTTACTCCAGCGGTGCGCTGCTGGCGCATCTGGTGCCGATCGTGGCGCTGGATGATCAGGGCCGGGCGTGGTACGCCATTGCCGACCGCGATGCGCCGGGGCTGACGGTAATCGACGACTGGTCTGCCTTCGGCCAGCGCACCACCGCCAGCGGCACCGTGCTGTTGGATAACGTGCGGGTGCCGAAAACCCATCTGGTTCCCGGCTATAAAGGCTATGAAGCGCCCAGCGCCGACGGCGCGATTTTCCAGATTGTGCAGGTGGCGATTGATTCCGGCATCGCCGAGGCGGCCATTAACGAAACCATCCGCTTCGTACGCGAGAAATCACGCCCCTGGGTGGACAGCGGGTTGGATCGCGCCTCCGACGATCCTTACACCATTCAGCGCGTCGGCGATCTGACGCTGCGGCTGCACGCCGCCGAGGCGCTACAGGAAAAAGCGGGCCTGTGGATCGATCGCGCGGTGGCAGAACCGACGGCGGATAACGTGGCAAAAGCGCAGATTGCCGTGGCGGAAGCCAAGGTGCTGAGCACGGAAATCGCCATTGAAGCAACCAACCGCCTGTTCGAACTGGCTGGCACCCGTTCCACGCTTGCCGAGCACAATCTCGATCGTCACTGGCGCAACGCACGTACCCATACGCTGCACGATCCGGTGCGCTGGAAGTACGCCATCCTCGGCAACTACGCGCTGAACGGGGTCAATCCACCGCTGCACGCCTGGAGCTGACGGTTTCGCCGGGCAAAAATAATTCTACTAATAACAGGGCATGAAAATGGTGAAAATGAAGGTGATATCGCTTACCCGGCTTATCGTCGGGGTTACGCTGCTGCTGGCGCAGCTCTCGCTCGGCGCCAGGGCGGATGAACAGTATTTCCCGTTACAGAGCTATCGCGTCGGGCCTTATGCCGCCGCGGGCAGTGGCTTCTTTGGCGGGTTTATTGACTACTTACAGCTGATCAATCAGCGTGACGGCGGAGTTAACGGCGTCAAGCTTACCTGGGACGAGTGTGAAACCCAGTATGAAGTGGAGCGTGGCGTTGAGTGTTATAAACGCCAAAAAAGTAAGCCCGGCGTTGCCGCCTGGAACCCGCTTTCCGTGGGTATTGCCTATGCGATGATCGATGACGTCACCCGCGATAAAACGCCGCTGATCACCATCGATCATGGTCGTACCGACTCGACCGATGGCCGCGTCTTCCCGTATGTTTTCCCGCTGCTGCTTAACCCGTACAGCGAAACGTCGGGGATCATCAAATTTATCGGCACCCGTCTCGGCGGCCTGGACAAACTGCAGGGTAAAAAAATTGTCGTGTTGTACCACGGTTCGCCATACGGCAAGGAAACCATCCCGATTTTTGAGCTGCTGGCGAAAAAATACGGCTTTGAAGTACAGCAGATCGAAGTGCCGCATCCGGGCAACGAACAGCAGTCGCAGTGGCTGACCATTCGTCGTGCGAAACCGGATTACGTGGTGCTGCGTGGCTTTGGCGTGATGAACCCGGTGGCGCTGAAAACCGCGCAGAAGGTTGGTTACCCGGCGGATCACATTATCGGCAACGTCTGGTCGAATTCCGAAGAGGACGTGATCCCTGCGGGGAATGCGGCGAAGGGCTATATCGCACTGACCACCCAGGCATCCGGCTCGGTGTATCCGGTAGTGAAAGAGATTATTGATAAGGTCTACGGTGCCGGTAAAGGGAATCTGCAGGATCGTAAACGCATCGGCAGCGTTTATCATAACCTCGGCATCGTTAACGGCATTCTGAACGTTGAGGCGATTCGTATCGCGCAGCAGAAGTTTGGCCACCGCACGCTGACCGGCGATGAAATCCGTTGGGGCTTCGAGCATCTGCAGCTTGATCCTGCCCGTGTGGAAGCGCTGGGCGCCAAAGGCCTGTTCCACTCGATTAACGTAACCTGTGAGGATCACGAAGGCCAGGGCCGCGTGACCTTCCAGCAGTGGGACGGCAGCCAGTGGAAAGTGATTAGCGACTGGATTTCACCGGACTGGGCGCTGCTGCGTCCGATCATCGAGAAATCCGCCAGCGCCTACGCGAAGGAAAACAATATTACCCCGCGTAACTGCCAGGCTGAGAATTAATTATTGATAAAAACCTGCATTAACAGTCCGTTAGTGCAGGTCAGTAAATGCTCACTTTGAGATGCAACTTACACGCTATAGACGGTAGAGTTAGTATTACCGCCTGTAGCGTGTAATTATTGTTTTACCTGCTAAAGCGTGTAATATTTATCCTACCGCCCACAACCGGTAAGGTGTAAATAATGAAGGTTACTAACAGCAAACAGCTGAGTAGTTATCTGAAAGATGTCCGCATCACGCAGAAGCTTTCACAGGGGAAAGTGGCTACTAAGGTGGGGATTCGCCAGGATACAGTATCCAACTTCGAACAGTATCCAGATTCCACCAAGCTGGAAACCTTCTTTAAGATCCTTTCGGCATTGAATTTAGAATTGACCGTCACGCCCAGGAATAGCGGTGCCGACAGTAATGAGGCTTCCGGGGCAGCATCTTCATGGAAAGAGGAATGGTAATGGCTGCGCTCGATGTTTACATGAATGGCTATCATGTAGGGGTATTAACAAAAACGGGGAGTGGAGCACATCATTTTACCTATGATGCGAACTGGATTGGGCTACCGGGTAGTCGCCCTGTCTCACTCTCTATGCCGCTGCGCCATCAGCCCTATCAAGGTGATGAAGTTTATAATTTCTTCGACAATCTGTTGCCTGATAATCTGGATATCAGAAGACGAATTGTTACCCGACATCAGGCTGATTCCACCCAGCCCTTTGATCTGTTGGCTAAAGTGGGCCAGGACAGCGTTGGTGCGTTGCAATTAGTACCACAGGGAAAATCTGTCAGCGATATAAAGCAGATCGAATATAAATCCCTTTCCGAGCAAAAATTTGAAAGCATATTGATGGGATATCTGTCCGATGCCCCCCTCGGAATGATTGACTCGGAGGATGATTTTCGTATCTCTCTTGCCGGTGCCCAGGAAAAGACAGCACTGCTTTTTAAAGATGACCGCTGGTGCCTTCCCATCAATGCCACGCCAACTACGCATATCATCAAGTTACCGATTGGTAAAATCGAGAGCCACTCCTATACGATAGATATGTCTGACAGCGTTGAGAATGAATATCTATGTATGATGATTGCCCGCGAGTTCGGGCTGCCGGTACCGCAATGCTTTATGCTCAGAGCCGGAAAGATAAAAGCGCTGGCGGTAGAACGGTTCGATCGTAAATATGCCTCGGACGGTCGCTGGATTATGCGACTGCCGCAGGAGGATTTTTGCCAGGTGTTGAGTGTCCCCCCCGCGCTGAAATATGAAAATCACGGTGGACCAGGAATTTCCGCCATTATGTCGTTTCTGTTAGGGGCGGTAGAGCCAGAAAAAGACCGCTATAGCTTTATGAAGGCTCAGGTGTTGTTTTGGCTATTGGCAGCCACGGATGGGCATGCAAAGAATTTTTCCGTGTTCATTGAGTCTGAGGGACGATATCGTCTCACGCCTTACTATGACATCCTCTCCATGTACCCGGGGATTGGTGGCCGGGGTATTGATCGCAGGGATGCCAAACTTGCCATGGGGCTGACTGGCTCAAAGGGCAAGAAATATGCCATTGAGCAGATTTTCCCTCGTCACTTTTTTCAGACGGCTCAAGCTGTTGGGTTCGCCAAAGAATCGATGGAAAGTATTCTGACTGAATTTGCACAGTCGATGGATGCCGTTGTAACGAAAGTCAGAAACCAGCTACCTGCTGAGTTCCCCGCTCCGATAGGTGATTCAATTCTTGAAGGCATGCAGGCCAGAGCAGGGCGATTAGTGACTGGCTGGACGTAGGCACCTTATCGGTGCCTCACTGTTAATTACTTACCAATACAGAAACTAGAGAATATCCGCCCCAGCAGGTCATCGGAGCTGAATTCCCCGGTGATTTCACTCAGACTTTGCTGCGCCAGACGCAGCTCTTCCGCCAGCAGTTCCCCTGCCCAGGCCCCAAGCAGCTGATGTTTACCCTGTTGCAGATGTTCTGCCGCCAGTTCCAGCGCCTGAAGATGACGGCGACGAGCGAGGAATCCACCCTCCATATTGCCCGAGAAGCCCATACTGGCCTTCAGATGCTCGCGCAGCACGTCCACTCCTTCGCCGGTGCGGGCGGAAAGGCGAATAAGTGAGTGACCGTTTACTTCTATAATTCCCAGCGTTTCACCGGTCTTATCGGCTTTATTACGTACCACGGTGATCGGCAGCGCCTCCGGCAGGCGGGCAATAAAGTCCGGCCAGATCTCGCCCGGTTCTGTCGCACCGGTGGTGGTGCCGTCGACCATAAACAGCACACGATCGGCCTGTTCGATCTCTTTCCACGCACGTTCGATGCCGATGCGCTCAACTTCGTCGCTGGCTTCACGCAGGCCCGCAGTATCAATGATATGCAACGGCATGCCGTCGATATGAATATGCTCGCGCAGCACGTCGCGCGTGGTGCCGGCAATATCGGTGACGATAGCGGCATCGCGGCCAGCCAGCGCATTTAGCAGGCTGGATTTACCGGCGTTGGGCCGCCCGGCGATCACGACCTTCATCCCTTCGCGCAGCAGGCTGCCCTGGCGCGCTTCGGCACGTACGCCGTCCAGATCGGCAATCACCTTGTGCAGCAGCGCTTCAATTTTACCGTCTGATAGGAAGTCGATCTCTTCATCCGGGAAGTCGATGGCCGCTTCCACGTAGATCCGCAGGTGAGTAAGTGCTTCCACAAGGTTGTTAACGCGGGTGGAGAAAACGCCCTGCAGCGAGTTAACGGCCGAGCGCGCCGCCTGCTCGGAACTGGCGTCGATCAGGTCGGCAATCGCTTCCGCCTGGGCCAGGTCCAGCTTGTCGTTGAGGAAGGCGCGCTCGGAGAACTCACCCGGGTTGGCAATGCGCAGCCCGGGCAGCGCCACGATGCGTTTCAGCAGCAGGTCGAGGATCACCGGGCCGCCGTGGCCCTGCAGCTCCAGCACATCCTCGCCGGTAAAGGAGTTAGGGCCGGGGAACCACAGCGCGATACCCTGGTCCAGGGTGCTACCGTCGGCGTCGCGAAACGGCAGATAGTCGGCATAGCGCGGCTTGGGCAGCTTGCCCAGCAGCAGCTGTGCTACTTCCGCCGCTTTGCTACCGGAAACGCGCAGAATACCTACGCCGCCGCGTCCTGGCGGGGTTGCCTGGGCAACAATCGTATCGCTATGGCTCATGGTTAACTCTCTTTTGATGCAAAAAAATAAGGCGGTCTGAGTGACCGCCTTAGTGTAAACAGTGTGTTCGGTATTGGCACGCGGCAACCGTAAAAAGGCTGCCCCGTGTTATTACTCTTACGCTTTCTTCTTGTCGCGGCTGTGCAGGCCACGTTTTTCCAGGCCGCGATAAATCAGCTGCTGCTGGATAATGGTCACCAGGTTACTGACGATGTAGTACAACACCAGACCTGAAGGGAACCACAGGAAGAACACGGTGAAGATGACCGGCATAAAGGTCATGATCTTCTGCTGCATCGGATCGGTCACGGTGGTCGGCGACATCTTCTGGATGAAGAACATCGTGACACCCATCAGGATCGGCAGGATGTAGTACGGGTCCTGCGCGGACAGATCGTGGATCCACAGTGCAAACGGCGCATGACGCAGTTCTACCGAGCCCATCAGCATGTAGTACAGGGCCAGGAAGATTGGCATCTGGATAACCAGAGGCAGACAGCCGCCCAGCGGGTTAACCTTCTCAGACTTATACAGCGCCATCATTTCCTGACTCATGCGCTGTTTGTCATCGCCTAAACGCTCACGCATCGCCTGAATCTTCGGCTGCAGCATGCGCATTTTCGCCATGGAGGTGTACTGCGCTTTAGTCAGCGGGTACATGATGCCACGAACGATAAAGGTGATAACGATAATCGAGAAGCCCCAGTTACCGATGAAGCTGTGCAGGAATTTCAGCAGCTTAAACAGTGGCTGAGAGATAAACCACAGCCAGCCGTAGTCTACGGTCAGATCCAGGTGTGGGGCAATCGCCGCCATTTTGTCCTGAATTTCCGGGCCAACCCACAGCGTGGCTTTCAGCTCTTGCTGAGAACCTGCCGCGATAGTCACCGGTGCAGATTTGAAGCCAACTGCCGCTACGCCGTTACCCAGGTTGCTGGTGTACAGCGTGTTGCTGCCAGCGGTCTGCGGTACCCAGGCCGTCGCGAAGTACTGCTGCAGCATCGCCACCCAACCGTTGGTGGTGGTGGTGCTCAGGTTTTCGTTTTCGCTGATCTTATCGAATTTATACTTCTCGTAGTTGGTCTCACTGCTGGAGTAAGCCGCGCCACGGAAAGTATGCAGAGCAAAGTTGTTGCTGCCGGTATCACGATGCTTAGGCAGATCGATAGTCTGTTTCAGCTGACCAAACATCGACACTTCCAGCGGCTGCTGGCTGGCGTTGTTGATCTGATAATCGACGCCAATAGCGTATTCACCGCGTTTCAGCACGAAGGTCTTGGTGTAGACCGCGCCGTTTTCAGCGGTAAAGGTCAGTGGGATACGCAGTTCGTTCTGACCATCGGCCAGTTCGAAGCTATCCTGAGAAGCCGTGTAAAGAGGACGACCGCCGTTTGCCGGATTATCCGGGCCGTTACGACCAGTCAGGCCGCTCTGCGCCTGGTACAGGAAATCAGGGGTGTTTTCCAGCAGCAGGAAAGGCTTATCGGAACCCAGTGAGTCCGGATAGGTCAGCAGCTGTGCCTGGTCAATATCACCACCGCGAGTATTAATGCTTAAAGACAGGACATCGGTCTTAACGGTGATCGTTTTGCCCTGGCCGCTGGCAGGAACACCCTGATTAGCGACATCACCCGCTGCTGTCGTGGTCTGCGTGGTCTGGGTTTGCAATGGCTGAGGATTATTATCCGTCTGCCAGGCTTGCCAGATCATAAAAGACACGAACAGAAAAGCGATGAGAAAGAGATTGCGTTGCGAATCCATCGTTAATGTTCTCTGGTATCAATGGTTGTTTGGCGGTACCGGATCGTCGCCACCTGGGTTCAAAGGGTGGCATTTTAATATGCGTTTCATCGTCAACCAACTCCCTTTTATCACCCCAAACCTGCGCAATGCCTCAATTCCGTATTGCGAACAGGTAGGATGAAATCGGCAGTGAGGTCCCAGTAACGGGCTGATTACGCGCTGATAGACGCGAATCAGCGCGATTAGGAACCGCGAGCCAGGCGACAATGGCGGCGCCATAATTTCTCCAACGCTTCCGTCAATGCCTTATTATCCAGGTCAGCGACCCCTTTCTTCGCCACAATCACAAAATCCATTGCGGGAAGCTCATGCTGGCGCAGGCGAAAGCTTTCACGGGTCAATCGCTTGATCCGATTACGCTCGTGCGCACGCTTAACATGTTTTTTTGCGACGGTCAGACCGATGCGGGGATGCCCCAGCGTGTTCAGGCGGCCGAGAATGGTGATTTGCGGCGTGCCAGCCCGTTGTGGCTGCTGGAAGACGAAAGTGAAATGAGTGGGAGTTAACAAACGTAACTCCCTGGGAAATGCGAGCTTAACCACTCAGCGGTTAGCTTTTATTACTTAGAAACGGTCAGACGAGAACGGCCTTTAGCACGACGACGTGCCAGAACCTGACGACCATTTTTATTTGCCATACGAGCACGGAAACCGTGTGAACGGTTACGCTTCAGTACGGACGGTTGAAAAGTGCGTTTCATGGCGATTTCTACCTAAACTTGAATAATTTCACTTAGTGACGCGTTAACTGGCCCGAAAAACCGACCGACGCCTCAGTGTATCTTTAATAAAGAGGCGGGATTGTAATAATTGTACAGTCCAGAGTCAATTTACTTCGCGTGAAAACCGCGCCCTGATTGCCCGTTTTGACCCGCAAAAACAGCCATAAGGGCCACGGCGCAGCACGCCGGGGCAAGAATTATACGGCCTCCGTTAAAAAGCGCAAGGATCGTGCAGGATCATCTCGCGATCCCGTTACATTGTTTTTGCGGCAATAACGTGATGGCACCATTAAATTTCACTGAATGCAGACGATCCTGAATGTCTTTTGCGCAAGGTGGCGTAAACTAATCTGCGTTGTATGCGCCTGTGGATAAATTGGATCAAAACTGTGTAGAAAGTGAAGATCTCTGCGACGGTTTACGCTATGATCCGCCGTTCCGCTAACGATCCTTCGGGTCGTCTTGCTAACCGCATGCTTCCAGGATGCCGGGCTAGAGTGGAGTAACCGTAGATAACGGTTCGCATGCGTCTCATCGGCATGCGTCAACAATGATGAAATTATCGCTTCAGCGCCCTTATTTTTTCTTATCGAATTTTTTTTCGAGTGGAGTCCGCCGTGTCACTTACGCTTTGGCAACAGTGTCTTGCCCGTTTGCAGGATGAGCTACCTGCCACAGAATTCAGCATGTGGATACGCCCCTTGCAGGCCGAACTGAATGACAACACGCTGGCATTATATGCACCAAATCGGTTTGTACTCGACTGGGTTCGGGATAAATACCTGAATAATATCAATGCACTGCTAAATGACTTCTGTGGGCCGAACGTTCCGCTGTTGCGTTTTGAAGTGGGCAGCAAACCGGCGGTACAACCTGTCAGTCAGCCGGTCATGGCCAGCGCGCACGCCAGTGCGCCGGGTACAAGCAGCCGCGCGGCTCCGGTTCGCCCAAGCTGGGACAGCGTACCTGCACCGGCGGAACTGTCATACCGCTCTAACGTCAATACCAAGCACAACTTCGACAATTTCGTTGAGGGTAAATCAAACCAGCTGGCGCGCGCGGCGGCGCGTCAGGTGGCCGATAACCCCGGCGGCGCATACAACCCGTTATTTCTGTACGGCGGTACGGGCTTAGGTAAAACGCACCTGCTGCATGCGGTCGGCAACGGCATTATGGCGCGCAAGCCCAATGCCAAAGTGGTGTATATGCACTCCGAGCGTTTCGTACAGGACATGGTAAAAGCATTACAAAACAATGCGATAGAAGAATTTAAGCGTTACTACCGTTCGGTCGATGCGCTGCTGATCGATGATATCCAGTTCTTTGCCAACAAAGAGCGCTCTCAGGAAGAGTTCTTCCATACCTTTAATGCGCTGCTGGAAGGTAATCAGCAGATCATTTTGACCTCGGATCGCTATCCGAAAGAGATCAATGGGGTAGAAGATCGTCTTAAATCCCGCTTTGGCTGGGGCCTGACGGTGGCGATCGAGCCGCCTGAGCTGGAAACCCGCGTGGCGATTCTGATGAAAAAAGCAGATGAGAATGACATCCGCCTGCCGGGTGAAGTGGCATTCTTTATTGCCAAGCGTCTGCGCTCTAACGTCCGCGAGCTGGAAGGGGCGCTGAACCGCGTTATCGCCAATGCCAACTTTACCGGGCGTGCCATCACTATCGACTTCGTCCGTGAAGCGCTGCGTGACCTGCTGGCGCTGCAGGAAAAGCTGGTCACTATCGACAACATTCAAAAGACGGTTGCCGAATACTACAAAATTAAAGTGGCCGATCTGCTGTCTAAACGGCGATCCCGCTCCGTAGCCCGTCCGCGCCAGATGGCGATGGCGATGGCGAAAGAGCTGACCAACCACAGTCTGCCGGAGATCGGCGACGCTTTCGGGGGTCGTGACCATACCACCGTGCTACATGCCTGCCGTAAAATTGAGCAGCTGCGTGAAGAGAGTCACGACATTAAAGAAGATTTCTCAAATCTAATCAGAACATTATCTTCCTGACTATGAAATTTATTGTAGAACGTGAGCGTTTGCTTAAACCATTACAGCAGGTCAGCAGCCCGTTAGGCGGCCGCCCTACTCTGCCGATCCTTGGTAACCTGCTGCTGCAGGTCGATGAAGGCACCCTGCGGCTGACCGGTACGGATTTAGAGATGGAAATGGTCGCGCGCGTGGCGCTGACTCAAGATCATCAGCCTGGCGCCACGACGGTTCCGGCACGTAAATTCTTTGATATCTGCCGTGGCCTGCCCGAAGGCGCGGAGATCACCGTGATTCTGGAAGGTGACAGAATGCTGGTGCGCTCCGGCCGCAGCCGCTTCTCACTTTCCACTCTGCCCGCCAGCGACTTCCCGAACCTGGACGACTGGCAGATTGATGTCGAATTCACCCTGCCGCAGGCGACCATGAAGCGCCTGATCGAAGCTACGCAGTTTTCAATGGCGCATCAGGACGTTCGCTACTACCTGAACGGTATGCTGTTTGAAACCGAAGGCGAAGAGCTGCGCACCGTAGCCACCGACGGACACCGCCTGGCGGTCTGTTCAATGCCGGTGGGCCAGTCTTTGCCAAACCATTCGGTGATCGTGCCGCGTAAAGGGGTGATTGAACTGGTTCGTCTGCTCGACGGTGGCGATACGCCATTGCAGGTGCAGATCGGCAGCAACAATATCCGCGCGCACGTTGGTGACTTCATCTTCACCTCGAAGCTGGTTGACGGCCGTTTCCCTGACTATCGCCGCGTATTGCCGAAAAATCCGGACAAAACCCTGGATGCCAGCTGCGATCTGCTGAAGCAGGCATTTTCCCGTGCGGCGATTCTTTCCAACGAAAAGTTCCGTGGCGTGCGTCTGTATATCAGTGAAAACCAGCTGAAAATCACCGCCAATAACCCGGAACAGGAAGAAGCAGAAGAGATTCTGGACGTGAGCTACGGCGGCACCGATCTCGAAATCGGCTTCAACGTCAGCTACGTGCTGGACGTTCTGAATGCGCTGAAGTGCGAGAACGTGCGTCTGCTGCTGACGGATTCGGTTTCCAGCGTGCAGATTGAAGATGCAGCAAGCCAGAGTGCGGCCTACGTTGTTATGCCAATGCGGTTATAATTCCGGGCTAACCTGCGCGTTGCCCGTTAATGCACTGGCCTGACGTACAGAAAGGACAGGGTGCTGTTATATCGCCGGTATTGAGATTTTGTCTGCTATGGCTTTAACCCGCCTTCTTATTAAAGATTTTCGCAATATCGAAAATGCGGATTTGACGCTGGCCCCGGGGTTCAACTTTCTTGTTGGCCCCAACGGCAGCGGTAAAACCAGCGTGCTGGAAGCGATCTATACCCTTGGCCACGGGCGTGCGTTTCGCAGCCTGCAGGCCGGTCGGGTAATCCGTCATGACCAGGATGCCTTTGTGCTGCACGGCCGTATTGCTGGCGCCGAACGCGAGATCTCGGTCGGCCTGACCAAAAATCGTGCCGGTGACAGTAAAGTCCGCATTGACGGCAGCGACGGCCATAAAGTGGCCGAGCTGGCGCAGATGTTACCGATGCAGTTGATCACGCCGGAGGGGTTTACCCTGCTGAACGGCGGGCCGAAATTTCGCCGTGCCTACATAGACTGGGGCTGCTTTCACAACGAGCCGGGCTTTTTTAACGCCTGGAACAATCTGCGCAGGCTGTTAAAGCAGCGCAACGCCGCGCTGCGCCAGGTGACGCGCTACCAGCAGATTCAGGCATGGGATCGTGAACTGGCTCCGCTTGCCGAGCAGATAAGCGCATGGCGTGCGGCCTACAGCGAAGCGATTGCCGCCGATATCAATACAACCTGTGCGCAGTTTTTACCCGAGTTCGAACTGAGTTTCTCTTTCCAGCGCGGCTGGGATAAAGAGAGCGACTATGCGGAACTGCTTGAACGTCAGTTTGAGCGCGATCGCGCACTGACCTATACCGCCAGCGGCCCGCACAAAGCGGATTTCCGCATTCGTGCCGAAGGGACGCCGGTGGAAGATTTACTCTCACGCGGCCAACTTAAGCTGCTGATGTGCGCCCTGAGGCTGGCGCAGGGTGAGTTTCTCACCCGACAGAGCGGGCGTCGTTGCCTGTATCTGATAGATGATTTTGCCTCTGAGCTGGATGAGACGCGTCGACAGCTGCTGGCGTCGCGTTTAAAAGCCACTCAGGCCCAGGTTTTCGTTAGTGCCATTGGTACTGAACATGTGTTCGATATGGCTGGCGAAAAGGGCAAGATGTTCCACGTAGAACAAGGTAAAATAGCGGTTCAACCTGAAGATTAAATGAGCGAGAAACGTTGATGTCGAATTCTTATGACTCCTCAAGTATTAAAGTTCTTAAAGGACTTGATGCTGTACGCAAGCGCCCTGGTATGTATATCGGCGATACGGATGACGGTACCGGTCTGCATCACATGGTCTTCGAGGTCGTGGATAACGCCATTGACGAAGCACTCGCCGGCTACTGCTCCGATATTGTTGTTACCATTCATGCCGATAACTCTGTTTCCGTGCAGGATGATGGCCGTGGAATCCCGACCGGTATTCACCCGGAAGAAGGGGTTTCCGCTGCCGAAGTGATCATGACCGTGCTGCACGCAGGCGGTAAATTTGATGACAACTCTTATAAGGTTTCCGGCGGTCTTCACGGCGTGGGTGTCTCAGTGGTTAACGCCCTGTCGGAAAAATTAGAGCTGACCATTCGTCGCGACGGTCAGGTCCATCAGCAGGTTTATGTTCACGGCGTGCCGCAGGCTCCGCTGAGCGTGACCGGCGAGACTGAACTCACCGGAACCCGCGTGCGCTTCTGGCCAAGTCACCAGACCTTTACCAATGTTACCGATTTCGAATATGAGATCCTGGCAAAACGCCTGCGTGAGCTTTCCTTCCTGAACTCCGGCGTTTCTATCAAGCTGGAAGACAAGCGCGACGATAAGAAAGATCACTACCACTACGAAGGCGGTATTAAGGCGTTTGTGGAGTATCTGAACAAGAATAAAACCCCGATTCACCCAAACGTGTTCTATTTCTCTACTGAGAAAGACGGCATTGGCGTGGAAGTGGCGCTGCAGTGGAACGACGGTTTCCAGGAAAATATTTACTGCTTCACTAACAACATTCCTCAGCGCGACGGTGGTACGCACCTGGCCGGCTTCCGTGCGGCGATGACCCGTACGCTGAATGCCTACATGGATAAAGAAGGCTACAGCAAGAAAGCCAAAGTCAGCGCCACCGGTGACGATGCGCGTGAAGGCCTGATTGCGGTCGTGTCGGTGAAAGTGCCGGACCCTAAATTCTCCTCGCAGACTAAAGACAAGCTGGTTTCCTCTGAGGTGAAATCGGCAGTTGAGCAGCAGATGAACGAACTGCTGAGTGATTATCTGCAGGAAAATCCGGGCGATGCGAAAATCGTCGTCGGTAAGATTATTGATGCTGCGCGTGCGCGTGAAGCCGCACGCCGTGCCCGTGAGATGACCCGTCGTAAGGGCGCGCTGGATCTGGCAGGCCTGCCGGGCAAACTGGCCGACTGTCAGGAGCGCGACCCGGCGCTGTCTGAAATTTACCTGGTGGAGGGTGATTCTGCGGGCGGTTCAGCCAAGCAGGGTCGTAACCGTAAAAACCAGGCGATTCTGCCGCTGAAAGGTAAAATCCTTAACGTGGAGAAGGCGCGCTTCGACAAGATGCTCTCTTCGCAGGAAGTCGCGACGCTGATCACCGCCTTGGGCTGCGGCATTGGTCGCGATGAATATAACCCGGACAAACTGCGCTATCACAGCATCATCATCATGACCGATGCCGACGTCGATGGTTCGCATATCCGTACGCTGTTGCTGACTTTCTTCTACCGTCAGATGCCGGAAATCATCGAGCGTGGCCACGTGTATATCGCACAGCCGCCGCTGTATAAGGTGAAAAAAGGCAAGCAGGAACAGTACATCAAAGACGACGAAGCCATGGACCAGTACCAGATCGCTATCGCCCTTGATGGTGCCACGCTGCACACCAACGCCAGCGCGCCTGCGCTGGGCGGTGAGCCGCTGGAGTCGCTGGTGGCTGAATTCAACAGCACGCGCAAAATGATCAAGCGTATGGAGCGCCGCTATCCGGTGTCGCTGCTGAATGCGCTGATCTACAACCCAACGCTGAGCGATCTCTCTGCGGAAGCGGCGGTACAAAGCTGGCTGGATACCCTGGTGACCTGGCTGAACGAGAAAGAGCAGCACGGCAGCAGCTACGTTGGTGTAGTGCGTGAAAACCGTGAGCTGCATATCTTTGAGCCGGTGGTTCGCATCCGTACTCACGGTGTGGATACCGATTATCCGCTCGATACGGAGTTTATGCTGGGCGCGGAATACCGCAAAATCTGTACGCTGGGTGAAAAACTTCGCGGCCTGATTGAAGAAGATGCCTACATTGAGCGCGGCGAGCGCCGCCAGCCGGTTGCCAGCTTCGAGCAGGCAATGGACTGGCTGGTGAAAGAGTCACGTCGTGGCCTGTCCGTACAGCGTTATAAAGGTCTGGGTGAAATGAACCCGGAACAGCTGTGGGAAACCACCATGGACCCGGACAGCCGTCGTATGCTGCGCGTGACGGTGAAAGATGCGATTGCGGCCGATCAGCTGTTCACTACCCTGATGGGTGATGCGGTTGAGCCACGTCGTGCCTTTATCGAAGAAAACGCCCTGCGGGCGGCAAACATCGATATCTAAGACCCGATGCAGGGGCGGCTTGTTTTCGGGCCGCCCCTGAATAACCTCTCTGCCTCTGCCTCTGCCTCTGCCTCTGCCTCTGCCTCTGCCTCTGCCTCTGCTGTCTCTGTCTTGATTCTTTTTCTGCTGCTCCAGTTGCATTACCCGTATCCCAGACGCGTCCGCCAGCGATCGTGACTTTCCCGTAATCCATCGGGCTAACAACTAACTGTGTAACCTGCTGGAGATCGCCAGCTGAATCGCGCTAGCATGGAGCAAAACAGAAGCTAAGGAGTGTGGCATGGCGATTAAATTAATAGCGATTGATATCGATGGGACGCTGCTTAACCCGCAGCACGAAGTGACGCCCCGGGTGAAGGCGGCGATTGAAGCGGCGCGCGATAAAGGCGTGGCGGTGGTGCTGGCAACCGGACGGCCGTTCCTCGGCGTACAGCGCTACCTGCGCGAGCTAGGCCTGGAGCAAGAAGGCCAGTACTGCATCACCAACAACGGCGCACTGGTGCAAAAAGCGAACGATGCCAGCTGCGTGGCTGAAGTGCCGGTGACCTTCGATGACTACCTCTACTATGAGCAGATGTCCCGCGAGCTGGGGGTAAACTTCCAGGCGCTGACCCAGAGCCACCTCTATACCGCCAACAAAGATATTAGCCGTTACACCGTCCACGAAGCGGGCCTCACCGGCATGCCGCTGCGCTACCGTACCGTGGAAGAGATGGACCCAACGTTAATCTTCCCGAAAATCATGATGATCGATGAGCCTGAACTGCTGGACGCGGCGATTGCCCGCATTCCTGCTGAAGCTTACGAACGTAATACCATCATGAAAAGCGCACCGTTCTTCCTGGAAATCCTCAATAAAGAGGTGAACAAAGGGGCCGGTGTTAAGCTGCTGGCGGAGCTTCTTGGCCTGCAGCGCGACGAACTGATGGCGCTGGGCGATCAGGAAAACGACCTGGCGATGCTGGAATTTGTCGGTACGGGCGTGGCGATGGGCAATGCGATTCCGGTGGTGAAAGAGATCGCCCAGTTCGTAACGACATCCAATCGTGAAGACGGTGTCGCCGTGGCGATTGAGAAATTTGTTCTGTAAAAGGGCTGCCCGATGAGTGAACAACAGATCACCTTCGCCCCCCGGCATCATCAGCTGACCAACATAAACGTCTGGACCGCCGACAGCCAGTGGCTGGTCTATGACGTGCGCCCTTCCGGGGCGTCTTTTACCGGTCTGACTATTGAGCGGGTCAACGTCAGCAGCGGCGCGGTGGAGGTGCTGTATCAGGCGCGGGACGGTGCGCGCGTTGGCGTGGTCACCGCCAGTCCTGATCTTCCGCCGCGCTACGTCTGTATTCACGGGCCGGAGCATCCCGACAGCCTGTGGAAATATGATTTTCACCACCGGCGTGGAGTGATTATTCAGCACGGCGTGGCGGAGAATCTGGACGCCTGCGATATTACGCCACCCTTCACGCCCGGCGCGCTGCGCGGTGGTTCCCACGTTCATGTCTTTAGCCCGGACGGCAGCCGCTTAAGTTTTACCTACAACGATCATGTCATGCACGAGTGGGACAAAACCCAGGATTTGCGCAACGTTGGCGTTGCCGTACCGCTGCATGCGGTGTGCCCGCCGAAACGTCACCCGCGTGAATACGACGGCAGCCACTACTGCGTGCTGGTCAGTCAGACCACGCCAACGCCGCAGCCGGGCAGCGATGAGATCAATCGCGCTTACGAAGAGGGATGGATTGGCTCCCGTGGCTATCAGCGGGGTGCGCAGCGGCAGCGATGGGCGCTGGCCTTTATTGGCGATACGCTGGCGGCAAACGGTGAAAAGGTGGCGGAAGTGTTCGTCGTCGATCTGCCGGAGGATAACGCTGATTTTGCCGTTCCGGGGGCCTTTCCGCTGGAAGGTACGGCAACGCGCCTGCCTGCTCCGCCTGAGAGCGTACAGCAGCGGCGCGTTACCTTTACCCATCAACGCCGCTATCCCGGTCTGGTCAGTACACCGAGGCACTGGCTGCGTAGCTCACCGGATGGCAGCGCAATTGCCTTTCTGATGAAGGACGATCTCGGTGTGGTTCAGCTGTGGACGGTATCCCCGCTGGGGGGCGAACCGCGCCAGATTACCCGGTCGGAAAGCGGCATTCAGTCCGCCTTCAGCTGGCATCCCGACGGTGGCAGCCTGGCGTTTATCTGCGACAACAGCGTGACGCTCTGTACGCTGGCAACGGGAAAACTGCGCCGCATTACTCCACGCAGTGAAACCGCACCCTCAGCGGATGCGGTGGTATTTTCTCCCGACGGGCAGCGCGTGGCTTACCTGCGCAGCCACGACGGGTATCAGCAGATCTTTATGGCGTCGGTGAATTAGAAACCATCGGGGCCGCCTGCGACAGTCCGTCGGCGGTCCTGTTTTGCTGTTCGCTTCGGCGCACGCGCTCGCGCGGCGAGTCCGTATCATCGTTACGATAGTAATCCCACGGCAGCAGCAGCGTATCCATCACCGCAGAAAACGGTAAATCAATTGCCGCCAGTGGTTTCATCGCCCAGCTGCTGTCGTCATCGGTCAACACGCTGGCGCTGGCGCGCGTTCCTGGATAATAGCCCTGGCTGGGGCCGGTATGGGTCATAACGCTTGAGCAGCCGCTGGTGGCGCCAAGTGAGGCGCAGGTAAGCAATCCTGCAGCGGTATACTTCTTTAATGCCTTCATCATTTACTATCCCTTCAGTCGTTGCAGCCTGCTGAGATCTGTCGTCAAACGCGGGGAAATCCCGGTCCACTCTGCGGTGGCTGGCACTAAGGCCGACGAACTCATCCCTGAGTGTATGACATTCAGTGCGATCGGGTTAAAAAAATCACAACTTCCCCTTGAAAGCGTCACTGGTGTCACCATTTTACTACTACGGTCAGTGAAGTACCTGCGCCGACAGGGCGGTACTTACTGAGCCAGCGACTCGTCCATAGTGGAGAGTCGATATCTTAATAACTCGCTGTATATCAGGAGCTTAAACATGCGTAATTTCGACCTTGCCCCACTGTATCGTTCATCTATCGGCTTTGACCGTCTGATCAACCTGCTGGAAACCAGCCAGGGCCAGGGGAACAACGGCGGCTACCCTCCCTACAACGTGGAGCTGGTGGCGGAAAACCACTATCGTATTACGATTGCCGTGGCCGGTTTTGCGGAAAGCGAGCTGGAAATCACCTCCCACGACAATTTACTGACCGTTCGCGGTTCACATCCTGAAGAGCAGGAGCAGCGCACCTATCTGTATCAGGGCATCGCGGAACGTAACTTTGAGCGTAAATTCCAGCTGGCGGAGCACGTCCACGTGCGGGATGCTCGCCTGGAGAATGGTCTGCTATACATCGACCTGGAACGCGTGGTGCCTGAAGCCAATAAACCGCGCCGCATTGAAATTCTGAAATAATGCTGATGCAGGGGCCGCCGTTAAGCGGCCCCTGTTGTTTATCCTTCGCTTCTCGCTCGCTCTATCTCTTCCGCCAGAATCGCCACGCCCCGCTCAATCACTTCGCTATCCGGAACGTAGTTCATGCGCATGCACTGATGCGTGTGAGGCCACTCAGCCTCCAGCCCCGGGAAGAAGAAATGCCCCGGCACCATCAGCACGCCGCGCTGCTTCAGCCGCTGATAGAGAACCTCAGTCGAAATCGGCAGGTCCTTAAACCACAGCCAGAGGAAAATCGCGCCTTCAGGTTTATGGATCAGGCAGCGATCTTCAGGCAGATAGCGGCGAATAACCGCGATCGTCTGCTTAACGCGTTCCTGATAGAAGGGCTTAATCACCTCTTCCGACAGCCGCAGCAGATCGCCACGTTGAATCATCTCATGCGCCATGGCCGGGCCAATACTGCCGGGGGCGAGGCTGATAATCCCGTTCATATTGCTGATGGCCGAGATCACCTTCTCATCGGCGATGATGATGCCGCAGCGCGAGCCCGGCAGCCCCAGCTTGGACAGACTCATGCACAGAATGATGTTCGGATTCCACAGCGGGCGCGCTTCGCTGAAAATAATGCCCGGGAAAGGAACGCCGTAAGCATTATCAATCAGCAGTGGAATATCGTGCTGCTGCGCCAGTGCGTCCAGTTTCAGCAACTCGTCATCGGTAATCACGTTACCGGTGGGGTTGGTGGGTCGGGAGACGCAGATCAGGCCGGTATCTTCGCCGATGTGAAGATGTTCAAAGTCCACGTGATACTTGAACTGGCCTTCCGGCAGCATTTCGATATTCGGTCGGGTGGAGACAAACAGGTCCTCATCCAGCCCGGCATCGGCATAGCCAAGATATTCTGGAGCCAGCGGGAAAAGTACGCGCTTTTTCTGGCCGTCAGCACGATGCCCGGCATACAGGTTAAACAGGTAGAAAAAGGCGCTCTGGCTGCCGTTGGTCAGGGCAATATTTTTCGGCGAAATCTGCCAGCCCTGCTCTTTACTGAGCAGCTCCGCCAGGGAGTTCAGCAGGGTGCTTTTACCCTGTGGGCCGTCATAGTTGCACAGCGCATCCGTCAGCTTGCCTTCGTCGTGCATCTCCTGCAAAAGCTGATGGAAATAGTCATTCATTGCGGGGATCTGCGCGGGGTTACCGCCGCCTAACATCACCGTACCCGGCGTGCGTAAACCCTCACCCATATCTTCCATCAGGCGCGTAATGCCTGAGTGGCGCGTAAATTTGTCACCGAAAGCCGAGAAGCTCATACCCTGTTAATCACTTGTTATTCACTAAGGGTGACCACCTTAACGCTGGCACTGGTGTGATGCAATCTTCGTGCATCCAGGACCGCACGCGGGCAGGAGGGGTTTCGGGCAATGATGATTTTTCACTGGCCCTGAAAAATTAGCTGAATCGTTAAGTCTTGACGGGTGGATAAATGGATTTACGTCGCATTAATAATGAAACAAACGATGTCGTATGCATTTTTTAGTGAGAAATAGCACGATTATTCGACTAAAAATGGCTAAAAGTCCATGCGGTGATGATTGTCACATTTTTCTCCCGCGCTGATTTGTAGTCTTGACGCGGTCAAAGCTAAATCAATTCAGCAAAAGGGATAATACGATGAAGAAAAGACTTCTGGCAGGGGTAATTACGGCGTTAATCTGCGGTCAGGCATCGGCACAAAGCTGGCTGCTGACGGATGCTGAAACCAGTGTGGAAAAGGGAAACTGGCAGGTAAACAGCCAGCAGCTGAAGCTTTCCGGTGAGAACTTCAGCATTCAGCAAAAAGTTCTGCACGGCGGCAAGCAGGAAGGCTCGAAAGTGCTGACCATCACCAGTAAAAATGGCCTGACCATCGCCCTCAGCCCGACGCGAGGCATGGATCTGCTGCATGTTAACGGCCATGGTGTGCGCCTTGGCTGGGATTCCCCGGTCGACGAGGTCGTGAATCCGGCTTACATCAATCTGGAAAGCCGCAACGGCCTGGGCTGGCTGGAAGGGTTCAACGAAATGATGGTGCGCTGTGGCTTTGAGTGGACCGGCCACCCGGTCACCAAAGATGGCGTGATTTACACGCTGCACGGCAAAGCGGGTAATACCCCGGCTTCAAAAGTTGAAGTGATCGTCGATGAAAAAGCACCGCATGAAATCCGTATTCGCGGTCTGCTGAAAGAAACCACCTTCAAAAAAGCGAAGCTCGAAACCTGGACCGAGCTGCGTTACGTGCCCGGCTCTGACTCCTTTACCGTGCACGATGTGCTGACCAACCACGCGGACTATCCGCACGATTACCAGATTATCTATCACAGCAACTTCGGTACGCCGATCCTTGAGAAAGACGCACGGTTTATCGCGCCGCTGAAGTCGGTTTCACCGTTTAACGACTACGCGAAGAAAGGTCTGAACGACTGGAATGTTTACGGCGCGCCGACGAAAGACTTCGACGAGATGGTGTTTAACCTCACGCCGAAAGCTGACGAAAACGGTAAAACCGTGGCCGCAGTGATTAACAGTAAGGGCGATAAGGGCGCATCAATTGAGTTCGATATCAAACAGCTGCCGCTGCTGACCATGTGGAAAAACACTGATACGCAGAAGCAGGGTTACGTGACCGGGATTGAGCCGGGTACCAACTATGCCTATCCGGTGACGATTGAGAAAGAGCAGGGTCGCGTGAAGCAGTTGCAGCCAGGGCAGAGTACCGAGTTTACGCTGACCTATTCTCTGCTGAAGGATGCCAGTGCGGTGCAGCAGGTTGAGCAGCGGGTACAGAAAATCCAGGGTGATGAAACCGTAGCGATTAGCGAAACGCCGATCGCGACAGAGTGATGAGTTTGTAGCGTTACGGGGCATCTTGTCGCTTCACGTTTAGTGAATCGGTTAACGCGACGAGAGTCCTCTCTCGCTTCAGGATTTGTGCATCGGTTAACGTGACGAGATGCTTTCATCGCTTCTGGATCGGAGCATCGGCGACCGTTACGGGGCATAACGCCGGGACGTCGTGAGCCCAGTCCCTGGGGACTTGGATGCCGCGTCCCTGCGGCATACGCCCGGCTTATCTGCACCGTAACGTTCTCCTTTCAAGCTGATTGATTGCTGCTTTCTCGTCACCTTTACCGTTCAGGTTTTGGTGTTGCAGCATTTTCGCCACGTTCACCGTTCAGGTTTTGGTGTAGCGGCATTCTCGTTACGTTCACCGTTCAGATTTTGGTGTTGCTGAATTCTTGTCACGTTCACCGTTCAGGCTTTGGTATTACGCCGTTCTCGTCACCTTTACCGTTAAGACTTTACAGTGGTGCCGCAGCTTCTCATTGCATTCGCTTCGTCGCTTTAGAGTTCAGCACTCACTTTCTCTAATCTATGCACTTCCTTCTATCAGCCTGTTTTATGGCGAGTGCTCCCTGAGCAATTTCAATCCGGTAAACAAGAGTGTGAAGCCGGAAGAAACAGACTTTAAAACAGCAACACCTTAGTTTACGGGCAATCGGGGATGGACGGGTTAGCGGACCGTCCGAGCACAGGGAAGTGCGAGGCCGAGCGGACATGGACGTGACAGCGGGTCCGCGTTCCGGATAACCCCGATAGGCCATGGGCAGAATATGCAGCAACCTGGACTCACCAGCACCACCTTAGTTAACAGGTAATCGGGGGTACCGGATAAACTGGCCCACGAGCACAGGGAAGTGCGAGGCCGAGCGTACATGGACGTGGCAGCGGGTCCGCGTTCCGGATATCTCCGACAGGCCATGCGCAGAACGTGCAGCAACCCGAACCCACCCGCGACCTGGACCCATCCACAGCCCGATACCCCACTCCCTATTCGCTAAATATCATCAGTATCGCCCCGGAAAAAATCACCACCCCGACAAAAAACAACACAATCGCCACCGCTGAATTATCTTTTTTCATCTTATCCCCCTCAGAACCACTGGCCGAAACGGCGGATGTAAAGACGCTTCATGCCCTGCGCGACCACGCAGTAGCCCAGCAGAGTGGCCAGCAGCCATGGGAAGTAGCTCCACGGCAGTGGCACCAGCCCGACGGCATGGCCCAGCGGCGAGAACGGGATCAAAATCCCGGCAATCATCACCAGCCCGGTGGCCAGCATCACCGGCAGCGCGGCACGGCTCTGAATAAACGGAATTTTTCGGGTGCGCAGCATATGCACTACCAGCGTCTGCGACAGCAGCCCCTCCACAAACCAGCCGGACTGGAACAGCGCCTGGCTTTCAACGCTATTGGCGGCGAACACCGTCCACATCAGCCAGAAGGTGGTGATATCGAAAATGGATGACGTTGGCCCAATCCACAGCATAAACCGGCCGATATTCTTCGCATCCCAGCGGCGCGGCTTGCGCAGAAACTCTTTGTCCATTTTGTCCCACGGCAGCGCCAGCTGCGACAGGTCATACATCAGGTTTTGCAGCAGCAGATGGATCGCCATCATCGGTAAAAACGGAATAAACGCGCTGGCCACCAGCACCGAAAAGACGTTGCCGAAGTTAGAACTGGCGGTCATGTTCAGGTATTTGATGATGTTGCCGAAGGTTTCGCGCCCGGTCATCACGCCCTGTTCCAGCACCAGCAGGCTTTTTTCCAGCAGTATGATATCCGCGGATTCTTTGGCAATATCCGTGGCGGTATCCACGGAGATGCCGATATCCGCCGCCCGCAGTGCCGGCGCATCATTAATACCGTCGCCGAGGAAGCCGACCGTATGTCCGTTGTGTTGCAATGCCTGCAGTACGCGGGTTTTTTGCTGCGGCGTCAGGCGGCAGAACAGCGTACGCTGCTCAACCAGCAGGTAGAGTTCATCATCGCTGAGCTGGGCGATTTCACTGCCGCATAGCGGTTCTCCCGGCTCCAGACCCACATCGCGGCACACTTTGCTGGTAATAATCGCGTTATCGCCGGTCAGTACTTTCACCGTCACGCCGTTTTCGTGCAGGGCAGCAATGGCTTCTGCCGCGCTCTCCTTCGGTGGATCGAGGAAAGTCAAAACGCCGCTGACAATCAGTTCGCGCTCGTCATGGATACTCAGCGGCAGTGAGATCGGGCTGCCTTCAATAGCCCGCCAGCCGACCACCAGTACGCGGAAGCCCTGCTGGTTATAGTTCTCTGCCTGATCGCGAAGGCGCTGACGCGCGGCCTCATCCAGCGGGCGGATTTCATCGCCGTCGCGCCAGAAGCTGGAAACCGCCAGCATTTCGTCCACCGCGCCTTTGCAGACCAGCATCTGCTGCTGGTTCTGGTCCGCCAGCAGAATCGACAGGCGGCGGCGTTCAAAATCGAACGGCAGCTCGTCGATTTTGCGATAGCGCCACAGGTCGTTGACCGCCATATTGCCCTGGCTGAAGGCCAGAACGGCCTTATCCATCAGATTTTTTACGCCGGTCTGATGGCGGCTGTTCAGCCACGCCAGCTGTAGTACGCGTTCGTCGCTGCGGTCGTGCAAATCCAGGTGGTGAGACAGAATGATGCGATCCTGAGTCAGCGTGCCGGTTTTATCGCTGCACAGCACGTCCATTGCGCCGAAGTTCTGGATGGCATTGAGCCTTTTCACCACCACTTTCCGCCGCGAAAGGGCAATCGCGCCTTTCGCGAGGTTAGAACTGACGATCATCGGCAGCATTTCCGGGGTCAGCCCCACCGCAACCGCCAGCGCAAACAGCAGCGCATCGCTCCAGTCACCTTTGCTGTAGCCGTTCAGCAGCAGAACGATCGGCACCATGACCAGCATAAAGCGGATCAGCAGCCAGCTGACGCTGTTGACCCCGCGATCGAACGCCGTTTGCGGGCGCTTACCCAGCAGTGAAGTTGCCAGCGAACCAAACCAGGTATGGCCGCCGGTAGCCACGACTACTGCCGTCGCACTGCCGCTGGCCACGCTGGTGCCCATCAGGCAGATGCCGGGCAGGCTGAGCAGCTCCTGTTCACTGAGCGGTCCGGCAACGTTCGGGCTGCTTTGGGTGTCATATTTCTCAATCGGTAACGCTTCACCGCTCAGCGCCGCCTGGCTGACAAACAGGTCGCGCGAGGCCAGCAGGCGCACGTCGGCCGGGATCATATCGCCCGCCGAAAGCCGTACGATATCGCCCGGTACGACCTGCTGTAGTGGGATTTCCATCTCCATCGCTTCACTGTGCGCATGGCTGCGTCGAATCACCGTGGCAGTCGTGCGCACCAGGGATTTCAGCGCTTCCGTCGCTTTGTTCGTGCGGTATTCCTGCCAGAAACGCAGTAAGCCGCTGAGGCTGACCATCACCAGCACAATGATCACGCCGGTCAGGTCGGTATCTTCACCGCGATTCAGCGGCAGCAGATAATCGGTAACAAAACTGATGGCTGCCAGCGCGGTCAGCACCCAGATAAACGGATTATTGAACGCCTGCACCAGCTGTATTGCTGCTGCCGGGGCTTTTTCGCTGGCAACCTGGTTGGTGCCAAAGTGTTCCAGGCGTTCTGCGGCATCCTCAAAGGTCAGCCCGTGGCGTTGAGTATTAAGTTGAGCGAGGGTGTGTTCCTGGCTCCGGCTGGCTGCGCTGGCGATCGCCAGATCGCGCGCCTTTTTCAGGTCAGCGTGATGCATTTTCATCTGCCTGCTCCTTGAATGAAGTTTTTTTACGTGCAGGAGAAGGCCCCTGCAAACGAGGTTTTTTCAGTAAATTCAGGGAAGGAGGCGTGGCAGGCAGACGGAAAGGAGAAGAAACGTTAGTGCGTTATCCTCCCGTGTTCATCCTGCCATCGCCTCTCTCGCGACGGAGGTTCTTTCATCGTGTGCTCCTGGGTTAATCTGCCGCGCAGCGAAAATCGCTCGTACAGCAGAGGATGCTCTGATAGTCAGCCACGCAGCTATGCCGCTGGCGAAGACCAGATCGAATGAAATTGATTTACGGGATGAAACAGCTCGGAAGAGAGTTGCAGCATGGCCCGCCGTTTTTACGGCAGGCACACATTAAACGGAGTGGACCTGCCTTCAGTAATGTTCAGGTAAAGGGTGACTGTCCAATGAAATGCAGGCTCCGTTAGTAATTTGCCGAGATTCTAATCGCCGGGCTACGCAATGTAAACCCGGAGATTAATTACGGGTAGTAATAAAGATTATAAAAATAACATGATGATTTTAAAGTAATAAAATTAGTATGGCGTTAAAAAATGGCCGGTTTTTTCCTAAACTGTTTATCAACGAATGTGCAAAACGTCATTTTACGGTGCGCAGGTCATCATGGCTGAAGGGCTACGGCGATTTGCCGCTTCGCTGCCGTTTCCCCTGCTCGCGGGCGAATTCGCAGAGTGACGCGCCGACGCCGCACCGCGGCTGAAGCCAAAAAGGTCGAATGTCAGCCGGGTAATCTGCTCTTTTTCTTTCTCCCGGCGTATTATTTTCTTTAGCTCAGCAGAGAGTGCGGCAATCGCCTCATCCGTTTTGGCAATAATGCCACTTTTCCCTTCACCCATGGCAAAACCGGTAATACTGTCCGCGTCATCGGAGCATGTATTTTAATTAAAATCAGATTGGCATTAATTGGTTTAAATTATAAATAAGCCATCCGCATAGAAAAGAGACGGTGAGTGTGAGGCGAGAAGTAGTCAAAAACCCTGGTTAAAGGTCACTATTTAGCCAAAGAGGGGCATTTATCACTGACTCCTAACTTTTATTTGCCATTTTTTAGTGATTAACTCTAAAAAACATTTCATTTCCCCTGCCATGTTCTCGCAAATATCGCATATTAAACATTATCCTCTTTTCCTGCGGAATCCATAAAGACAGTGCGCACTTTCACCATTGAATGCGATTAAACCTCTGCGTAAGATTCTTTTTCGTTTATTAGAATAAAGAAACAATTATGCAAGCCTCCATCGCTCCATCTATCGCCGCTGAAGACGCTGCACCCGTAAACTCCCGTAGTAAAGTGGTGGTTGCTTCTCTGGTCGGTACGGCTATCGAATTCTTCGATTTCTATATTTATGCTACTGCGGCGGTGATCGTCTTCCCGCATATTTTCTTCCCGCAGGGTGATGCCACCGTCGCCACGCTACAGTCGCTGGCGACCTTTGCGATCGCCTTTGTGGCCCGCCCGATCGGCTCTGCGCTCTTCGGTCACTTCGGCGACCGCGTTGGCCGTAAAGCCACGCTGGTGGCCTCGCTGCTGACCATGGGGATCTCCACCGTCATTATCGGCCTGCTGCCGAGCTACAACAGCATTGGCGTATTTGCTCCAATGCTGCTGGCGCTGGCGCGTTTTGGTCAGGGTCTCGGCCTGGGCGGCGAGTGGGGCGGTGCTGCTCTGCTGGCTACCGAAAATGCGCCTGCGAAAAAACGCGCGCTTTACGGCTCATTCCCGCAGCTCGGTGCACCGATCGGCTTCTTCTTTGCCAACGGCACCTTCCTGCTGCTTTCCTGGCTGCTGACCGATGAGCAGTTTATGAACTGGGGCTGGCGCGTACCGTTCGTACTCTCTGCCGTGCTGGTACTGATTGGTCTGTACGTTCGCGTCTCGCTGCATGAGTCGCCGGTGTTTGCCAAAGTCCAGAAAGAGAAAAAGCAGGTTAAAGTGCCAATCGGTACGCTGCTGAGCAAGCACCTGGGTGCGACCGTGCTCGGCACCTTTATCATGCTGGCGACCTACACCCTGTTCTACATTATGACCGTGTACTCCATGACCTATGGCACAACACCGGCTCCAAACGGCCTGGGTATTCCGCGTAATACCTTCCTGTGGATGCTGATGGTTGCGGTGATTGGTTTTGGCGTGATGGTGCCGATTGCCGGTATGCTGGCCGACCGCTTTGGTCGTCGTAAGACGATGATTGTGATTACCCTGATGATTATCGCTTTCGCGCTGATCTTCCCTTCCATGCTGGGTTCAGGTAATCAGGCGCTGGTGATGGCGTTCCTGCTGTGCGGTCTGAGCATTATGGGTCTGACTTTTGGCCCGATGGGTGCGCTGCTGCCGGAGCTGTTCCCGACCGAAGTACGCTATACCGGAGCCTCGTTCTCCTACAATTTGTCGTCAATTTTAGGGGCATCCGTAGCGCCGTATATCGCCACCTGGTTAGCACACACCTATGGCCTGTTCTACGTTGGCGTTTACCTGGCTTCCATGGCGTTCCTGACGCTGCTCGCGCTGATTAAATGCCGCGAAACCCGTCACGAATCACTGTTTGATTAAATCTTCCTGGCGGTTATGCCGCCTGAAGCACGCATCAACCCTCTTCGCCGCCACTTGACCGTGGCGGTGATTTTTTTAGCTTTTCGTCCGCAGCCTTCCTCGCTTCCTCTGACTAAAATGCGTCACGCTGCATTGGTTATTTCCCCTTCATCTGCCCAAGGACCTTCGTACACTGATTCTGATCGTTCTCGCTGGGGGAAATGAGCGCCAGCAGGGCCGCAGCCGGAGCGACCACCGCACCCAGCGCTACCGCAGCAGCACCGCGAGCAATCAACGGGCCTGCTTTCACCCCCGCATCAGGATTTTTAAAGGTGCCGCGCACGTACAGCGGCGAGCGCAGGGTGATAATGCGGATGCCTTTACTTTCCGGATCGATTGACAGATCCAGGCGTTCGTTAGCGAAGTTGGTGGTGCCGGTAATATTGATTACCGCATTTTCCGTATCAAAAACAAATAGCTGAGACGAAGCCAACCCGTTTTTGACCTGCAAATTGGCTGCCGCACAGTTGATCTTCACTTCATCATCGCCAAACAGTTTGCTCACCACGTAGTTGCCGACGTTAAGCCCGACAATTTCCATCAGGCTGCGGCTGATCAGGCCGTCGTTCATCAGCAGCTTCAGGTTGCCGTTACTGGTTGCCAGCAGGTCGGCCACCGAATTTCCCCGCCCGCTCAGTGTGGCATCACCGTTCAGCTGCCCCAGCGCGCTTTGCATCGCCTGCACATCAGGGAACAATTGACGTAGCTTGAGGCTGCGGGCATGCACATCGGCCCGCCCCTGCAGCGGTGTTTTATCCCCTTCCAGATGGATGCTTGAGTTTATCGTGCCGCCCGCCATGCCGAAGCGCAGTGGGTCGAGGCGCAGATCGCCGTTTTTCAGTATCACATGGGTTGAAAGATCGCTCAGCGGCAGCGAACTGCCGTGTTCGATGCGTTTACCGCTGAAGCGCACGTCCGCGTCCATCACGTTCCAGCTTTTACTGTCGAACTTATCATGCGGCAGCACGCGGTCGGCAGGCTGCGTGGAGGCTTCACCGCGTTTCTTTTTCGCCTGCTCGGTTTTCTCACTGCCTTTACCCGAGTTCACGCCGATTAACGGACCCAGGTCGGCCATCCGCAGCTGGCGTGATTCCAGCTCGCCCTCCAGTTTTGGCCGCGGCTTCGTCTGGCTGTAGGTAAGCGAGCCACGAATATCGCTGTCGCCGATATGACCATTAAAGTTCTGATAGCGGAACACCGCACCACCTTTCTCGCGGAAGCGGGCGCTAAGGTGCCCGTCGGTTTCATACGGCGGGGTATCCGGCAGCAGCACGCCGGTCAGGCCGTAGAGGTTCGCCAGCGTATCGCCGGAGAAGCGCAGCCGAAGGTCAACGCCGCCGGGATCCATCGGATTCTGGATGGTCCCCGCCAGGCGAACCCGGGTTGTTCCGCTGCGTACGTCGGCCTGCACCGGGAACGGCGTTGTCTGGCTGCGCAGTGAGAGCATGCCGCCAATCTTGCCTTCGCCGGTCAGTTTTTCCTTGTTATAGGTGCCGCTGGCCTGCCAGCCAAAGACAAAGTCGGCCGCGCCCTTCTGTTTGTCATCGCCTCCCGCCAGCTGGGCGTAGGGCACGGGTTTACCCAGCGGATCGACCGTTACCTTAACGTCGGCTTTGTTAATCGCGTCGCGGTAGCCGATGGTTCCCTGGTCAAAAACGATATTGTCCAGCCGGAATGACCAGGCGGAAGGTGGCTGATTCGGGTCCTTGCTTTCGCTGCCGGCCAGGTTAAAGGTCCAGTTGTTCTTGCCGTCAGCGGTTTGTACCAGCTTCGCCTGCGGCTGCTGTAGCTTGATCCACGGTAGCCACACTTCTTTTCCCAGCAGCGCCAGTGGCGAAATCGACGCATCAACGCGCTCAAGATGTGCCATGGTCAGATCGGGGATTTCCGGCGGGTTGCCCAGCATAATGTCCTGAGCATGAATATGTGGCCACGGCACCCAGCTGCGCCAGCCCGGCTCGCTGCGGTTGCGTTCCCAGGCGACGCCCAGATCGCCACGGATGGCGAACGGACGGTTAATTTCCTGCGAAACCTTGCGGTTGATCGTCGGCTTTAAACGGTTCCAGTCGAACGTGGCAATCAGCACCACCAGAGCTACGAGCAGCAGGACCAGGACCCCCGCGGTCCAGCTGATTATTTTCCCGGTACGCGACATGCGCTTCTCCTTCCCTTTTTTAGGCTTATGTAAAGATAGCCCAGGGGGGAGGATCTGGCATCCGTGGGAGCGGCAGCACGCGTGAACGCAATAATTAAACTGACATCACGATAAAAATAAAACATCGTTTTAAATATTGACTGGGCAGCTGCGGGCGGCGAGACTGGATAAAAAATTTCCTACGAGCCGAGAAAAATGACGCAACAGAAAATTGCCGTAATAGGCGAATGCATGATTGAGCTTTCCCAGCGCGGCAGCGATATGAGCCGGGGTTTCGGCGGCGATACGCTGAATACGGCAGTCTATGTCGCCCGCCAGGTACAACCCCAGGCGCTGCGCGTGGACTATGTCACCGCGTTAGGGAAAGACAGCTTCAGCAATGAAATGATTGACGCGTGGCAGAGCGAAGGATTGCACACCGACTTGATCCAGCGGCTGGAGAACAAGCTGCCGGGACTGTACGTGATTGAAACCGATGCCCAGGGCGAGCGCACCTTCTGGTACTGGCGCAATGATGCCGCCGCCCGCTTCTGGCTGGATAGCGAGCAGGCCGACGCGATCTGCCAGCAGCTGGCGCACTATGACTATCTCTATCTGAGCGGCATCAGCCTGGCGATCCTCAGCCCGCAGAGCCGCGAAAAACTGTATGCCCTGCTGGCCGCCTGCCGCGCTAACGGTGGCAAAATTATCTTCGATAACAACTATCGCCCGCGCCTGTGGCAAAGCCGGGAGGAGGCGCAGTCTGCCTATCAGGCAATGCTGGGCTACACCGATATCGCGTTCCTGACGCTGGATGACGAAACGCTGCTGTGGGGCGAGGCTGATAGCGCCGAGGTGATTCGCCGTACCCGCGCTGCGGGCGTACAGGAAATCGTGATTAAACGCGGGGCCGATGCCTGCCTGGTGGATACGAGCGCGGAGCCGCTGCTGGAGATACCTGCAGTGCGGCTGTCGGCCGATAGCGTAGTAGATACCACCGCCGCAGGGGACTCGTTCAGCGCGGGCTATCTGGCGGTGCGCCTGACCGGCGGCAGCGCAGAAGAGGCCGCTAAGCGCGGACATCTGACGGCCAGCACGGTGATCCAGCATCGCGGTGCGATTATTCCCCGTGAAGCGATGCCGGTATAGAAACGCAGGGTAATTCACTAAACCGGCTGCAAACAGTTAAGCGGGCAATATCGACGCTGAGCAGTCGGGTATGGAAGGCGATCTCGATTGCAGTGAAGCCCGTCAGCGGCTGTAGGCGGGCACTGCCAGCAGCCAGCTGGCTCGCAGGGCATCGAGCGTTGCACCGCGAGCGGCACCGGCTGCGGGCAGCGTCCAGTCAGCCCGTTCGATTTGTTGCCGGTACCGCTGGCTTTGCAGCTGGTTATCCGCCTGTACCAGCAGCGGAATCAGTCTGACGCCAATATGATCGAGGCTGGGGTAAGGCCAGTGCTTCGCGCCGTCGCTCCAGGGTGCCATAAAGTCCAGCGCGTTTAACAGCCCGGAACCCTGCGGCGTCCGGTAACGCCATAAATCCCCCGATCCGTTCTTAGCGACAACGGTCGCCAGCGCGGTCAGCGCCTGCAGGTTAAACCAGCTGTAGTGAAACGAGCGGGTGCGCGCCAGTTCCAGAGGCTGACGGCCGTCGGCGGTCAGCTGACCGGCCATCCGCCGTTGTGCCTGTTTGAACATCTGGCGGATAACGTCAGGTCGCTGAACGTACCAGGCAATGCCCGCCACCTGCGCGCTGTACCAGCTGCCGTGGTTATTCTTCGCCGCCGCCTCGCCCCGGCCCTCGCGGCTGGTCAGCAGCCACTGGAGATAATCTTTCATCCAGCGCTGTATCTGCTGTTCGTCCTCTTCCTGCCACCCCGGAGCCTGCCGCAGCATGATCAGCGAGTCGACAATGCGGGTGGCGAAGTAGCGGCCGTCCAGCACGCCGGTGTGCCGTCCGTCTGCGATGCCCGGCACGCCCTGGGCATACTCCAGGTTGGGATTCATGCGTGTTGCCGGGTTAATAAACCAGTGGCGGATCAGCGCGATGGCTTTATCCGCATAGCGCTGGTCGCCGGAGAAATACCAGGCGAGGGTTAATGTCTGCACGCTGGCAGTAAATGTTGCCAGCCGCACGCCGTCGCTTTGCTCATTTTTACTTGCCGGATTAACGTGACCGTCGCGCTTGACCCAGGGCAACCCGTCCGGTTTATTGCCGTCCGGCCACCAGTAGGCGCTGAGGCTCAGGTAGTCATGCTTTGAACCGCTGGGCGGAGTCATTCCTTTATCGGTGACGCTGAGCAGCGGTTGCTTCAGCGCTTTATCGGCCGCACGATGCAGCGCCTGCCAGGCGGTAAGCGTCGGTTCGGGTGCCTGCTGCTGTAATAAACGCTGGCGGTTCAGTACCAGGTTGCTGTCGTTAAGGAAGGCATATTCCTGTGCGCAGAGCGCAGAGGAGAACGCTGAGAGGATGAGCAGCAGGAACGGAATCGCCCCGCGCAAAGAAAAAGGGCGGCCCTGAAAGGCCGCCCTGCGGTTACTGCGCTGGCGCATCCGTTGCTACCGCCGGGTCGGCTGGCGTTGCGGGGGCCTGAGGCGCGGCGTCAACCGGCTTCATAATTTTCTGCCAGCTTTCCTGCAGCTGCCCGGCATTGATTTCCGGTTCGCCCTGCGGCTGCATCAGCATCATGGTGATATCCTGGGTCAGCTGCTGGCGCAGTTCCTGGTTCAGCATGTCCAGCGTCAGGCCGGAGAGAAATGCCTGGCGCAGCTTCTGGTACTGTTCCGGTGCGATATCCACCACCGCGTTTTGCTGTGAACGCAGGCGCTGGCTCATCAGCACATCGGTATCGGTGCGGGCATAGGTAGCGAACAGCTTGTTCAGCTCGGTATTTTTCTGCGCCATCAGCGTGTCAAATTCCTGCTGTGTCAGGCCGTTGTCACGCACGTTAGCCATCTCTTTGGCGATCAGGTCCAGATTGCTACTGAGCGCTGCGTTGTCCGAATCAATATTGATGGCGCACTGGGCGCGCTGATACAGCACGCGGCAGTCAAAGCCGACCTGTACACCCTGAGCTTTATTCTCGCTCAGCACGCGCTGAACGTGCCAGAACAGCGCTTCGCGCGCCAGATCGCCCTGCCAGTAGCGTTGCAGATTCTGCGATTCCCGGATTGGCATCCAGGGATTATCCCAGACCAGAGACAGGCGGTCCTGGCCGAGTGCAGGATTGACCAGATTTACCGGCTGCGGCGGCAGTGGAGAAAGCGTTGGCAGAGGCGCGGGCTGCTCACGTTTACCTTCCAGCGGCGAGAACACTTTGTTGATCTGCTCGGCCAGGCTGCGGCTGTCAACGTTGCCGACAACAAACAGGGTCATCGCATCCGGGGTATACCACTGTTTATAGAATGCATTGAGCTGGGCCAGATCGACCGGCACTTTCACCGCTGACGCCGGATCGTGGCCGAGCAGCGTGGAACCTTTCAGCCGGTAGCGCCACCAGACATCCTGAGTATTACCGGGCCAGGTACCGATGGGATCGTCGGCATTCAGCGCCGTATTCACCACCTCAGTATTGATGGTCATTTTATCCACGGTCGCGGCCAGCCAGTTCAGGGCCTCTTTCACCATTTCCGGGCGATTATTAGGCAGGCTGAGATTATAAACCGTGTAGTTATACGAGGTGATGGCTGGAGGGAGTGGATGCTGTGGATCGATGCTTTGCTGCCAGAGAGAGCGCTGCTGAGCGGGTTCAAGAGCGGCGTTGTGCACCAGCGCCAGGCGTGGCAAAAGGTGGCTGTAACCAATTTGCTGGGCGCTTTCAACCAGCGATCCGGTATTAACCAGCAGACGAATTTCAATACGATCGCTTGGTCGCTGAGGTGTTGTTAATAACTGCCAGCTGAAACCGTTATCCAGTTTTCCCTGCTGCCAGGCGGGATCGGGTTGGAGAGTTTCAGCCTGTACCGTGCAGCTGGCTGCTGCCAGTACTACCCCACCAATCAAAAGACGAATTCTGGTGCCCTGCATGTGAACCCCTACTCAATCACAAACCAAAAAGAATCACTGGTGATCTGTTACCTGCTGCCCGCGACGTTTCAGCCGGTCAAAAACCCCAGGGAAGCCGCTGTATTTTAAAGGAACAGCTTGTTAGACCACGCATCGGCGAGGATGTCACACAGCGTAGAAAAAAATCGTAAAAAAAGCATTGGAGGTTATTATGCAAATGCCCGCCGCGAGGGCAAGTCGCGGTGGGCATTTCAGTGAAATTTTAATAAATTAAGTGCTTAATTAGCGCTATCAGTGAGATTTTTTTGACTCTTACCGGCATTAAGCGTCGATTTTAGCTGTTTCTCATCCAGCTGGCCGACCCATTTTGCCACCACTACGGTGGCCACACCGTTACCCACCAGGTTGGTTAAGGCGCGGGCTTCCGACATAAAGCGGTCGATGCCGAGGATCAGCGCCAGCCCGGCGACCGGCAAATGCCCCACTGCGGATAGCGTGGCTGCCAGCACGATAAAGCCGCTGCCGGTGACACCTGCGGCGCCTTTGGAGGAGAGCAGCAGCACCACCAGCAGGGTAATCTGATGGAAAATATCCATATGGCTGTTGGTGGCCTGGGCAATAAACACCGCCGCCATCGTCAGATAGATCGACGTCCCATCCAGATTGAACGAGTAGCCGGTAGGGATCACCAGCCCGACGACGGATTTCTTACAGCCGAGCTTCTCCATTTTATCCAGCATGCGCGGAAGTGCCGATTCGGAGGAAGACGTACCCAGCACGATCAGCAGTTCTTCTTTGATATAACTAATAAACTTGAAAATATTGAAGCCGGCCACGCGGGCAATGAATCCCAGCACGAGCACCACAAACAAAATACAGGTGATATAGAAGCAAACGATCAGCTGGCCCAGCTGTACCAGTGAACCGACGCCATATTTACCGATGGTGAAGGCCATAGCACCAAATGCGCCAATCGGGGCGAGGCGCATAATCATATTGATAATGCCGAAAATAACCCGCGAGAAGCTGTCAATAAAGTTGAATACCAGCGTGCCTTTATCGCCCAGGCGATGGAGTGCAAAGCCAAACAGCACGGCGAACAGCAGAACCTGTAGAATATTACCGCTGGCAAATGCGCCAATAACGCTACCGGGTATCACATCCAGCAGGAAGGCAACAATGCCCTGCTGTTCTGCCTGCTGGGCATAGACCGCCACGGCTTTCGCATCCAGTGTGGCAGGATCAACGTTCATCCCGGCACCTGGCTGCATCACGTTGACGACGATCAGACCGATGATAAGAGCGATAGTGCTGACCACTTCAAAGTAGAGCAGCGCGACCGCGCCGGTGCGGCCCACGGCTTTCATGCTTTCCATACCGGCAATACCGGTTACCACGGTACAGAAGATTACCGGAGCAATAATCATCTTAATAAGCTTAACGAAGCCGTCACCCAGAGGCTTCATTTGCGCACCCAGTTCGGGATAGTAATGGCCCAGCAATACGCCAATAGCAATGGCGGTCAGTACCTGAAAATACAGGCTTTTAAACAGGGAAAGTTTCATAAAATATCCGTTATCGGCGGGAATACGATAGGGCGAAAATAACACCCGGGTAACGGGATTGATATAACCGGAGGGAATACGGGGTCAGCCATAACGCAAATTTATGAACTGAATCACTTCAGCAGAAGATTCCTATAACCTCAGGTAAATTAACATTCTTCACGGTGATTTATCACTTTTCCAAGGGAAAAATAATAACGGTCGAACTGGCCTCGCGGTAAAGGTTCCGAATAGAGATAACCCTGACCGATATAGATATCACGCGCCAGCAGCCAGTCGCGCTGTGCTTCGGTTTCTATCCCTTCCGCCACCACATCCAGCTTGCTGATGGCGGCTATTGACGCCACAATTCGCACCATCGTGTCATCATCCGGCAGCGCAGACACAAAGCTGCGGTCGATTTTAATTTTGCTGATCGGCAGGGATTTAAACTGATTCAGCCAGTTCAGATTGGCATAGCCCATACCAAAATCATCCAGCGCAACGGAAATCCCCGCCTCATGCAGCGCCTGTAACAGATGCAGCGCGTGGTCAGACTCACCTACCTGTGCGGTTTCGGTGATTTCCAGCACCAGGCTGCCGGGAGTAATGTTATGCCGATCGATATGTTCACGCAGATGGGTAACCATATCGGCATCGCGCAGCTGAATCGGCGACAGATTAACGCTCAGTGTCAGCTCTATGCCCCGCTGCTGCCAGTCTGCCAGCAGGCGACAGGACTCCTCAAAGACCCAGCGCCCAAGGGCATTAATCACGCCGATCTCTTCTGCATTAACAATCAGGTCGCTCGGCAGGCACCAGCTGCCATCCGGCTGCTGCATGCGCAGCAGGGCTTCTGCACCAATCACTTCGCCGCTGCGCATATCGATCTGCGGCTGGAGCCAGAGGGCAAACTTACCCTCTTCGATCCCCTGCAGAATGTCGAATTCCTGGGTCAGGCGCTTCTCGGCTTTTTCCGCCAGTTCAGAATCAAAGAACAGGATCTGATTTTTGCCCTGATGGCGGGCGGACATCATCGCAGAGACGGCACGCCCCAGCAGCTCAGTGGCGTTCTGCCGGGTTTCCGCTCGCTGCGCCATACCGATGCTGACGTTGGGCCTCAGCTGCATATGCTGAAGACTAACCGGTTGATTAAGTGTTTGTAACAGGCTGTTCGCCAGCCGCAGCGCGCGGAACGGGTTATCCGCCTGTTTGACCAGCAAAGCGAAGTCACAGTTGGACAGCTGCGCCAGCACCGTTTGTTCATCAATGCAGCCGCGGATTTTATCCACCAGCGTCAGCGTTAGCACATCCCGTTCGCTATCGCTGACGATGCCGTTGGCGTCCAGCAGCGTCTCAATGCGCAGCACCAGCACGGTGAAGACGCCACCGCCTTTCACCGATCGCAAATGCTGTTCCAGCAGCGCCAGGAACAGGGTTTTATTCGGCAGATCGGTGAGCGAATAATGCGTGCTCAGTCGGCTGATGTCCTCGTTCATCGCCCCCAGCGTTAGCTGGTTGCGGTTGTAATTGCGGATCAACAGGCCGATTTCATCGTTACGGTGGTAGCGTGGCAGCGCCAGCTGGTGGCTCAGTAGCTCCTGCGGCGAAAGGTCCTGCAGATCCTGGGCGATTTTACGCACGGGGCGAACAATCAGGCGGTTGATACACCAGCTGATAGCGACAGAGAGGATCAGGGCCAGCAGCAGGAAGGTGGTCACCATGGTTGAAACGGCGCTGAGGATAAACTGATACACCCGCCAGGAGTCGGCCTGCAGGATCAGCAGCGCCAGCGGTTTGGGGTTTGCGGGCTCAATAGAGTAGAGCGGCACGGTGATCTGCACCGGCAACTCAAACAGGGTGGCGATAAACTGCGGTACCGGTTTTTCCGGTTCGAAATCGGTGTGCAGCGCCTGCAGGCCGTTGGGCAGCACCACTTCGGCACGCGCCAGGATTCCCGCCGGGCGCAGGGAGTTTAGGATGAATTCAGCCTGGGGAATATCCGCCTTCAGCACCGCCTGAGACAGCGGCTGGCGCACCGTATGGGCAACATTTTCCATTTGCTGGGCGTAGTCAATTCTGCGCTGCTGCACAAAGTGGAAAAGCTGTATAACGATAAAGATGCAGATGGTGACGACCGCAACGCCCGACACCGTTGCCATTTGCTTAATCGTTAGTGAACGACTGACGCGCAAGCCTGTTCTCCAAAGCCTGAATCCCCGGATTCGTGGCGCATAAGGCAAAAAACTGCCCTGAGTATATCCTATGGCAACCGCTTGTTAAGCTATCACGCTCTGCGACTATCGGTTTAAGCGTTTTCCGATCGTTTCCCTCTCCGTCGCGGAAAGGCGACTGGCTCCTGAGAGCCAGTTATTGCTGCTGTTGCAGAAATGCCAGCCAGGTCAGCAGATGCAGGCTGGAGGAGTAGTAATCTTCGTTACTGCTCAGCGCATCGTTGAGATAACCGGTTTCATTCAGCGTTAAATCGCGCACCGACAGCAGGCCACCGGCCATATTGTACGGGGCTTTCTCGCCGCTTAACACATCGATCCATGCCGGTGTTTGCAGACGCTGGAAACCACCCCAGAAGCGCTGGAACGGGACCAGTTGAGGATTCTGCGCGTCGTACCAGTGCAGATAGAGCGGGATGCGGATGGCGTCATAGCTAAAGCGCGGCGGCCAGGCTGCGGCCGGAGCAAAGGTGCCGTCGGCGTTCAGCGCTACCCAGTCCAGCGGCAGATTCGTATCGCCAAACCGCATTTGCGCTAGCAGTTCCATTCCGTCACTAATCAGCTGATTCCACACCTGAAGATGGCTGCGTCGGGCGAAGTCACGCCATGCCGGAAACACAAAGTAGGAAGGATTCAGGATCACGTAGCTGTTTTTATTGAAGCCCTGAGCGCCCGGCAGCATCACCGTGTAGCCGCCAAACGGGATAACGTTCTGTGCCAGAATGGCCCGCTGAATGGCGTCTGACGCTTTCAGGTAGGCCTGAACGTGCCATTTTTCCCCAGCCTGCTGTAGCGCCCACGCAATAAGCACATCACCATCGGAGGCATTGTTTTTATCCGCCACCGGGTCAGCCTGGGTCGGAATATAGCGCCAGTAGAACAGGCCATTGTTCGGGTTTTTTAGCGTGTTTTGCGTCCAGTTCCACAGCTTGTCAAAACTGGTGCGGTCGTTGTATTGCACGGCCATCAGCATGGCGTAGCCCTGCCCTTCCGTGTGGCTGACGTTTTTGTTACCGGTGTCCTGAATGCGACCATCACTGGTCATAAAGCGTGTCTTAAAACTGCCCCAGCCGTCCGCAGCAAAGGCCTGGGTACATCCCAGTGCCATTACCAGCATAATTACCGTCGCCCTCAACATCGCAATCATCGTATCACTCAGGCCTTATAGCGGAAGCGGAGTGAAACATCGCTGGTCGCTTCCACGCTTAGTGAAACGCGATCGTATCCTCCCTGCTCACGCAGCCAGCGGGCGTACAATCCGGTCAATACTGCGCTCAGAGCGAGGTGCCACTGATGCAGCGGCAGTGCGCCATCTGCTACCGGCAGCGCCAGATGTTCAATAATCATTGCGCTGTCGGAAGGCTGAATGTCGATAAAGCCCCAGTTAAAGCGCGCCAGCACCTGGTTAATCTGCTTTTCCAAATCGCCAACGGTCGCCGCTTTACCCAGCGGGTAACGGCCCGCGAGGCTGTCCCCCATCTGCTGCAGGAAAGCCTGGCTCTCACGCTCGCCGGCATTGCCCATCATGCCGCCGATCATCACGCTCAGCAGGTCAAACCAGCCTGGCTGACACTGCTGCTGACGATAATATTGCAGGGTACGATCCTGTAACTGGCTCATGCTTATTGACTACCTCCCAGCATGTAACGGAAATAAAGTTGCGCCGTGCTTTCGTTATATTCACCAAAGGTGTCATAACCCAGCTGACCACCGACGGTGATATTTTTATTAATCTTGTAATCCGCACCCGCATGAAGATTATAGCCAACTCCGCTCTTACTGCCGCCGGAATAGTAGGCTTCTTTCGCAAAACCAGCAGTAACTGCTGATTCCAGCGCGGATTGCCACTCAGGATTGTTCGGATAATAGGCGCTGCGATCCTGGGTATAGGCCTGATAACCCGCCGAGCCGCCGATACGCACGCTCAGGTCGTCATAGCTTTGCGAGTAGTCGATCGGGAAGGCCACGCTGACGAAGTTTTGCGGGCTGAAGTAGCCGCCCTGGCCGTAGCTGTAGTAGCTCAGGTTCTTTTTGAAGTCCATCCAGCTCAGGCTGATACCGGTTTTCAGTTCGCGATCGTCGTAATGGTACGGACGAACGTAGGCACCGGCGTTGGCGACCAGGCTCTGGTTGCTGGCCACGTTCTCACCCAGATAGCTGTATGCCCCTGCGCCGACGTAGAATCCGGCATCGCCGTCGTCATAGCTTAACAGGGCGTTACCGCCGTTCTTGGTCACCCGCCCCCAGTTGCTGCCGGAGAGCTTATCCTGCACGCCCACATAGGAGAGCAGACTGTCGGTGACGGCACGACGCTCACCGGTGAGGATCAGCGTCAGGTAGTCGGTCAGCTTCGGTGCCCACTTCACGCCACCGACCATGGTGCTCAAGTCCTGGCCCAGCGGCGTGCTGCCGAGGTCGATCTTGTAGCTGGTGCCGGTCAGCGCCAGGTTCAGCTCAACGCCGCTGGCGTTCTGCGAGTCGCTGGTGCCGGTACTGGCACTGTCGACGCTCGGTTTACGCGTGGAGGCGATGAGATAGTTTTTCAGCGCCGTGTTGTTGTTCAGGCTGGTCAGGTTTTTCAACCCGGTGGCGGTCAACGGGTTTAAATCTTCAAATTTCACACCGTCGAGCGCGGTCAGCGCGGTCGCTACCCCCGGATTGGTGGTGTTGAAGGTCGTCAATTCGGTATCGGTTAAGCCGCTGACGTAGGTCTGCTCGCTTTCGATGGTGCTGACCAGGTTGCCGATAGCCTGTTCGGTTGCGCCGGAACCGAGGCGGCGATAGGCATCGCCGGTGGCGCTGCCCGAGCTGAGATTAATCGGCGTAACGGTAAAGTCAAAGTGTGCATCGCCCAGCGGTGAACTGGTCCAGGTCAGCGGCGCTTTGGCTTCGGTCAGTTTACTGAGGCCACTTTCACCGTCACGGCTGCGGATCTGCACTCCGGCCTGCATCCAGGTTCCGGTGTCTTTTTCCAGATCGGCCATCATGGTATCAATCTGGGCCAGCGTCTGGTTTTCTCTTAACAGCGGTGCATTACCCATGGTGAAGGTGGCGCCCGGAATATCGCGGTAATCACGATAGGTCGGCGACAGCTGCCACGGCATGGTTTTACCGTAGGTTGACGGTGAAGGACGCGGCGAAAGCGTGGTGCGGTTGATAAACGGGTTATCTGACATCGCCAGACCGCCGATCCCCGCACTGCTGCCGGTATCCGCGCCCGAAAGCCCGATCACCTTACCACGTGCGGTACGCAGGTAGCTCAGCGCTTCGTTATGGTCGCCGTCGGCATTCGCCACGCGAGCCAGCAGTAGCAGCCGCTCAGGTGACTGCTGACCGCGCAGGCCGGTACTCAGTGAGCGCGCGCGTGGGACATCGTTCAGTGCCAGCGCCACGTTGATAGCGCCTTCACGCGCATCCTGATTCGGCGTATCGCGGGTCATCAGGTAGTCGTAGACCACGCCAGCTTCTTTGTTCATTTTGCCGGACTGATAAAGCCGCGCCATGGCAAACATCAGGTCGGTGTTCTGCGGATCTTTCTGCAGGGCCGTAATCAGTTTGTCGTAGGCCGCAGCGTACTGCTTTTGCTCGCGCAGGCGGTCAACTTCATTGATCACGCCACCGTTGCGAATACCGGCCAGCTGAGTTGGCGTACTGCGCGACTGGATTTCCGGGCTGCTGAGGAAGCTCTGTGCCTCGGCTCCTAATCCTGCCTGCTCAAGTACGGCGGCCTGTGCGGCATAGTCCCCGGCGTTGCCCTGCACGCCACGGCGCATGTTGCCGCGTACTACCGACACGGCGGTGCTCATATCGCCCGCCTGGGCCAGGGCTTTCGCCAGATTACCAGCATCGGACGGGCTGGACGGCGGGTTGGCTGCCAGCACTTTCAGCGTATTGGCGGCGGCAGCACTGTTGCCCTGCGCCAGGTACTGTTTTGCCACATCCATCTGCTGATTAAAGCTGGCCCGCTGTGCCAGCGTGCGCATATCGGCGTTCTGGCTGCGGGCCGGAATACGCGACAGCAGGCTGTTGGCCTGCGCCCACGATCCCGTTTCGCTGGCAAACAGCGCGGCGGCGTAAACTTCGTTGCTGGAGGCACCGTTGCGGTAAGCGGGCTGCATGACGCCTGCGGCCTGAGCCGAATTGCCCTGCTGCTCATAGATACGAGCCAGATCGAGGCGCAGCCACGGATCTGACGGGAAGCGCTGCATCCCCTGCTGTAGGATCGACACCGCACGCTGCGGGTTACCCGCGGCCAGCGCCTGCTTAGCCTCGTTACGCACCGGATCGCTGGTGGCGACCGGGCGCGGCGTGACCGCAGCGCGAACGCTGGCTGGCAGTGAGGCCAGCAGCGTATTGGCTTCCGCCGTACGATTCTGCTGACGCAGCACGTAGAACAGCCCTTCTTTGGCCGGGCGGTTGTCAGGCTCGGTTGCCAGCACGCTGCGGAAGGTCTGTTCCGCCTGATCGAGCTGGTTGCTGCGGCGCAGCGCATCGCCACGGAACAGTTTGGCGGAAACGCCTTTTTCACCGGCGGCCTGAGTCAGTGGCTCACTGAGCGACAGCGCCTGTGCGGTATTGCCGGATTTCAGCGCCTGCTGGGCGGTGGCCAGCTGACCATAGAAGCGGGCATCATCCGCCTGCTGCTGACGCTGCTGGCTGTTATTGCCGCCCAGTTTGGCCGCCCGCTCAAGGTAGTCGGCGGCCTGAGTATAATTGCCGTTGCGCTGGGCAACGTAGCCCAGACCGGCCAGCGCATCCGCATCTTCCGGGTTAACCTGAAGTACCTGGTCGAATGCGTTTTGCGCGCCGGAAACGTCGCCGCTGTTCAGCGCGTTAAAGCCCTGACCTTTGGTTTCTCCACCGACGTTTTTACGGTAGTAGGCCATCACCGCCGTATCCTGCGGATGACGCTGCTGGTAGTTCTGATACAGCGCATCATCGGTCGGTTTCGGACCCAGCCACAGCAGCGCCTGGCGCAGCGAGCGGTCGGCATCCGGGTTGGCCGGAGCCATCGTTTCCAGCGACTGCAAGCCTTCACGACGGGTGGATTCCTGATAGGTCAGCGCTTTGGCCAGCGCCAGCTTGGCAGCGTTGTCCTGTGGGTTCTGGGCACTGAACTGGCGCAGGTTATCGATCGCCTGCGGCAGCATGTTACGGTCACCGGCCATCGTCAGATAGTATTCCGCCGCCACGCTGGCAGGCGGCTGGTTGCCGCTGAACGTGTTGCGCCAGGTTTGCAGCGCGGCGGCGGTGTTGCCGGTGCGCGCCTGCTGACGGGCCAGCGACAGCTGTGCTGCCGGAATCGACTGCATCTGGCGGGCGTTATCCAGCTCAACCAGACGCGGGTCCTGCGGCGACACCTCACTCAGCTTGGTACGCCATTTGGTCATGCCTGCGGTGTCGCCGTTCTGCTGCGACCACAGAGCCATCAGATACATCGCCTGGGTGTTGTTGCCGTCCACCATCAGCACTTTCTGTAACGCTTCACGCGCCAGATTGTCGTGCGATTTCTGATGCCAGTAGTTTGCCTGGTCAAAAAGCGCCTGAACGGCCGGGTTGTTATCAGCCGCCATCAGCGGGAAGGAGATGACCGACAGCGCAAGGCTGCCGCCGATCATCCAGCGATGGCGAATTCTGGCGCTTAACTGTGTGAGTTGTGTTTTCATCATTCTTTTTTCTCGCCAGAGGAACGGGATGATTTCGGTGGATGCAGGCGACGCCATGAGTGGCGTTTCAGCAGCACGTAGGTACTTAATCCCACTAATGTCGAACACAGCAGTGCCACAAGGGCCATCAGAACGGAGTGCTGGTTGGCATACCAGACCACCATCATGTACCACGGCATTTGTCCGCTGGGGAACTGGGCGCCAACGCGGAAGCTGCGCACACCGGTTTCATCCGTAATGATAGCCGTATCGCCGCGAATACCGGCGTTGATGCGCTGCAAGGTTAAATCGTTGCTCAGGCGGTTCAGCTGATCGTCGTCGGTCGCGATGGTCATCACCACCAGACGGCTGCCGTTCCACGGCGAGCGATAGCTGACAAACCCGCGCCAGTCTTCGTTAGAAGAGAGATAGCGGTCTGCATCCAGCGATTGCCGTGACCAGTCGCCGGTCAGCCAGCTGCGAAGTTTTTCCAGCGTTCCCTGCACTTTCACGCCCAGCGTATGGCCGTGAACTTCATACGGTGAAGCGGCCAGTATCGACTCGTTGAAAGCAGTTTGACCGAGCGTGGACACCGCCAGCACATCGCTGTTTTCCAGACGTTCGCGCATCGCGCCGCCGCCAGGTACGCCGAACACAACATTGTTGTAGGCCAGCGCTACGCCGGTGGCATTACCGGAACGTCCGGCCATGTTTAACAGCGCGCTGATTTCGGCATTAGCTGGCTTCTCAGGCAGCATCAGTACGGTCTGGGAATAGTCAGCCAGACGCGAGAACGGGAACGAGGCACCGACGAAGTAAGACAGGTTCGGCAGCATCGCGAAGTGGCGCGTGTGGCTCAGATCGATCGACGAGTCTTCTTCGATTCGGCTCTTAATATTGTTGTTAGTCAGAACGCTACAAGGTGCGTTGGCCTTCGGTTTGATATTGAAATAGAGCTGCAGCTGGTTATCACCGTAAATCAGATACGGGTCCAGTTTCAGCGTGTATTTCTCCTGGCGTGCGTCGCCGCCCAGGCGGTGCCAGATATTTTCCAACAGCCCGAGTTTATTGACCGTCAGATTACGCAGGAAAGTGCCGTTCAGGGTGACGTTAAGAACGGAGTTATCTTCATCAATCCAGTTTTCAGACGGGAAACGATAGTTCAGCTGCAGCGGCAGCGTATCGCCGTCCCACAGGAACAGATCCGGTGCCGCGCGGAAGTTAACCCGCAGCGCGTCATGCCAGATGCCGTTGGCAGTCAGGTTCTGATCCTGGCGCAGCAGCTCGCTCAGGCGAACCGGGCGCTCGGTATTAATCCAGCGCGGAGCGTCATAAGGTTTACGCAGCGGCAGCGTTTGCTGGCCCACTTCCAGCTGGGCGCTGTCTACCTTCATTGGCTGTAGCAGACGGGTTGCCGCCTGGCGCAGTTGTAGATCGTCCTTCCCCACCACCAGTAGCAGTTTGTAGACCGGGTTGTCCGGGTTATCGACGATTTTCACCAGCGGCACGCTGGTTTGCGGCAGCGTCAGGCTGGAGATCACTTCACCCGGGTGGCCGAACACCACGCCGTTTTTCTCCGGCAGCTGGCCGCGCAGCACCGGGAAGGTAATCCCACGGTAGTCCGCCTGAATGCCCAGCCACGACGCCAGGATTGCCGCCGCGCTGACTTCGCCCGGCTGAATATTTTCGCCAAACGCCATGGAGACGCTGGAGGAGTTCATCCGCAGCGGATCGAGGAACGGCCGTGGGAAATTGCTCAGGCTGGTGCCGATGTTCAGCTGCTGGCCTTCCAGCGACAGCGTGGTCGTTGGCAGGATCGTCACCTGGTACTGATCTTCGCTATCGCGCTCGCACAGGAGCTGGTCGGCATCGTTAATTTTGAAGCTCAGGTTGTTGCTAGAGACCACCATCGCCGCCGGGATATCCAGCTGATAGTCTTCACTTTCTTTATCCGACGCGCTCAGCGGCAGCGTACCCAGAGGCTGACCGTTCATCATCAGCTGCAGTGAGGTATTACGCGCCGCCAGCGCGGAAGAGACCTTCAGCGACAGATTCAGACGCGCATTGGTGATCACTTCATCGCCCGGCAGCGTAAAGGTGATACCGGACTGCAGCTGGCCACCGGTCAGCAGCACGCCCTGCGGCTGGCCCATCTGTGCAACCGTCACCGTACTGGAGAGCGGCTGATTCAGGGAGACCATCGGTGAGGTATCCGCAGGCGGAGCAGGAAGCGGAGGCAGCCCCGGCAGCTCGGCCACCGATCCCGGCGGTAGTGCCGGTTCGTTGCCCGCAGGCAAGCCGTTTTCCGCGCCCGTTGCCGGTGCCGGATTTTCTGATGCCGCAGCGGGCTGATCGTTCTCTTCAGCTTCCGCGCCGTTACCCTGGTTGGCAGGAACAAAGTTATTCAGTAAGTTGCCAAACTGCGAATTGTTGTTGGCCGTATCTGCGGCGTTGAGATTGCTCAGCGTCAGCGCAGTACTCAGGCACAGTGCGCGAAGTATCAATTGCTTCATGCCACTCCATCCTTCTCAGCACGCATACGGCGCTTTTTATTCGCGCGGCGATCTTTCCAGGTCAGCCAGAACAGTTCGAATACTGTACGAATGATATTCACCAGCGAGCGCAGCGGATTATCTTTTGGCCCTTCAGGTTTCAACCAGGCGTCAGCACGGGACAGCACCACGCGCACCAGCTCGCGGCGGCGCGACAGCGGAATATCCTTAAACTGGAAGCGCAGTACGCCGGAATCAGCGCTGATCAGATGAACCGGAATCGAGATAGCGCCGGAGTGCAGCATCAGTTCGATCTCTTCAATTTCATCATTCTCGAAGCGCTGATCCGGTGCGGTCAGCTGTGCGCCGCCCATTGACAGGTTGATGGTGTGGCAGCGTGAGGAGATACCGCTGGCATAATGTACAATTGCCGGGATGTTCACGTCGATACGAATGGTTTTACGTACCTGCTTGGTTTCGCGCGCTACGGCAATCGCCGCCATCAGTATCACCAGGCTGAAGGTGGCCCAGCCGACGTTCAGCGCAATAACGTAAGGGTCTACGCCGAAGTAGTCGTGAGCGGTGGCGCGTACGATGCCGCTGATCACCCCGGCTGCCAGCAGCAGGGCACAGATCACGTGTGGACGTACGATGTTGAAGTCGAAGAAGCCGACGTCCAGCAGGCCGCCTTTATCCGTTACGTTAAACTTACCGTGCTTCGGCGAAATCATCGTCAGCAACGTCGGGATCACCAGGTGGAATGCCATCACCGTTTCGTAAATTTCACCCCAGAAGGTGGCGCGGAACCGGCCATTCATACGGGAGTTCACGTACAGCGACAGCACCAGGTGCGGCAGCACGTAGGCGAAGATCAGGCTGGCCGATGAGTGAATAATGTTCAGGTTAAACAGCAGGTAGGCCAGCGGCGCCGTCAGGAACACCACGCGCGGCAGACCGAACTGGAAGTGCAGCATGGCGTTGAGGTAGCACAGGCGCTGCTGCCACTTCAGGCCACGGCCCAGCAGCGGGTTGTCCACGCGGAAAATCTGCGTCATGCCACGCGCCCAGCGGGTACGCTGAACGATATGCAGACCCAGGCGCTCGGTAGCCAGACCGGCAGCCAGCGGGATGGCCAGAAACGCGGAACCCCAGCCCAGTCGCTGCATTTTTAATGCGGTGTGCGCATCTTCGGTCACGGTTTCCACCGCAAAACCATTGATCTCTTCCAGCGCGGAACGGCGAATAACGGCACAGGAACCACAGAAGAACGTTGCGTTCCAGTTATCGTTACCCTGCTGTACCGGGCCGTAGAACAGCGCGCCTTCGTTAGGGATTTCGCGAGCGGCTTTCAGGTTACGTTCAAACGGGTCCGGCGAGTAGAAATAGTGTGGCGTTTGCAGCAGCGCCAGCTTGTCATCTTTCAGGAAGGCACCCACGGTGGCCTGCAGAAAGGTGCGGGTGGCTACGTGGTCACAGTCAAAGACGGTAATCAGTTCACCCTTAGTGATTTTCATCGCGTGGTTCAGGTTACCGGCCTTGGCGTGGCGGTTGTCGTCGCGGGTGATATAACCCACGCCGACGTCGGCGGCGAAGCGGGCAAATTCGCTGCGCTTGCCGTCATCCAGCAGGTAGATCTTCAGCTTGTCGCGCGGGTAGTCGATACACTGCGCGGCCAGCACGGTGTCGCGAACCACATCAAGGCTTTCGTTATAGCTGGGAACGTAAACGTCCACCGTCGGCCAGAGTGAAATATCATCCGGCAGCGGTTCGATGGTGCGTTTTAGCGGCCAGGAGGTCTGCAGGTAGCCGAGAATTAAAATCAGCCAGACGTAGAGTTCGGCGATAAACAGGCCGATACCCAGAATCGCTTCCACTTCGGAATTGAAGTGCAGGGTTTCGGTAGCGCGCCAGTATATATAGCGGGTCGACATGATCGCGGAAAGAAATACCATGATCAGCGAGACCGGCTTGCTCTTAATAAAGCCCAGCAGGAACACAATACCGATGGAAATCAGACCAAAGGTATATTGTTTCTGGCTATCCATCGGGGTGATAACGATTACCGCCGCAACGGGCAGTAAGATGAGTAAGAGCAGATAAAACAGGACTTTATTCATAAGTCATCCTGAACACGTGTGGGTATAATTCTTCGTGGCGCATTTCACCACGCGTCTTCAGGCATCCGTGCCAGGTTCCTGTGACCCGCTCTAGCGAGACTGAAGCGGCGCATGCATCTCGCCGTCGCCGACTTTAATATCAAGCAGCGCGGAAAGACGTTTACCGATCAGCTCGATATCGAATGCGGCAGCGGATACGGAACTGAAATCAAAAATAGACTGCTGTGAGGCATTCGCCTCGGCCACGCTTTCATCGCGGTTTACTACGCCAATTAACCGATCGCCCAGGCGTTGTTGCATAAACAGCGTCACATCGCGGCTGATATTGCGGCGGCTGTCGCTCTGGTTCAGCACGAAATAGTGGCCTTTACGATGATTAAGCGCACTGCCAATCAGTTTTTCATTTTCCACCTGCGGCAGCAGCGACAGCGAAGCCGTGTCGGCCAGCATCACCACCAGGTGCATATCGGCCAGTGCCGCCATGGCTTTCAGCGCCGGGCCAGGGCCCGGAGGGAAATCAGCGATAATCACCAGACCGGGATAGTTCAGTACGGTGTTCAGGCCCCGGATAATAAAGTTGGGATCGTGGGTCAGATTATCTTCGAACTGCATACGCTGCTGTTCGGTAACATCACCGTAAGGCAGAACAAAGATGTTCCCGCCGGTGGTAAGAATGGACTGGCTCCAGTCGGAAGATTCGGCAGATTTGGCGACGAAGCCGCGTCCGTCCGACAGCGGTACACCAAAATGCAGACGCAGCGCATTCTGCACGTCAAAATCGATCGCCAGCACTTTGCTACCGTTGCGGGCAAGCGCGTGTGCAAGGTTGGCTGCCATGGTGGTTTTACCCACACCGCCTTTAGGGGAACAGACGCAAACTAACGGCATGAGGCAATTTTCTCCAGCAGGGATTGTAATGGCATCTCTTTAGAAACGATCTGTTCAGCCGAGCCGTGTGCCGGGCTGAATAACTGTTTATAGCTGATATTTGAAGATGTTGCCGCAGGCTGCGTGTGCGGCTGTATCGCCTGACTACTGGCAAAAAGCGGCGAGGTTGCTGGCGGCTGCGACTGATAAAGCGGTGCGGCCTGCTGCTGTGGATAAACGGGCTGCGGCGCGACCTGCTGCGGTTGCGACTGGTACAGCGGCTGCGGTGAAACCTGCTGGGACGCATAGTACGGCTGCTGCACAACCTGCTGCGGCTGTGGTTGATACTGTGGCGGCACCTGCTGCGGATGCGGCTGATACTGCGGTGCGGCAACCTGCTGAGGCTGTGGCGCTACCGGCGGCGACTGCAGCAGTGCATTCAGCTGTGGCTGTACAGGCGGAGGCGGCAGCGGGAAGCCTGATTGCAGCAGGGGCTGAGTGCCCGGCGCCGTTGATTCCGGCTGCTGTTGTAACAGCGCGTTGAGCTGCGGCGCAGTGGGCTGCTCAAGCGGAGCATCAGGCTTTTTCTGCGCAGTGTTTGGCTGTGACTTCGCCAGCTGATCGAACAGCGAGCCTGACGCCTGAGCAACAGACTCCGGACGCAGATCGGCGACTTTGGTCAGCACTGGTTTCGCTGGTGCAACAGGCGCAACAGGCGGAACTTCCGGCTGCGGCGTAACGGGTACGGATGCTTCAGGCGGTGTGCCTGGCTTCAGCGATGATGAAATGCTGTCGAATAACGATGCGCCCACCGATGGAGTGCGGTCCTCCAACGCGGAGAATGACGGCAACGGCTGTGCGGGCGCAGCGGCTACCGGCGGAGCCAGCAGCACCGACGGATCGATAGGCTGAGGCGCAACAACATCAATCCTCTGACTCTTATCCAGCACCGGGTCGGAGCCATCACTGAGCAACTGCTTGATAATGGCCCAGTTTGAGCTGTCAGAATGGAGTGACTGCTCGGACATATCTTTGAATTCGATGTGGTTTGTTTGCGTCTTTTCTTTAAAACGCTGCAAGTCATCATAACTTTTCATAGAAGCGATCGCGCAGAAGGAGGATTTTACGGCAATATAACACACTCTTTTTGAAATCGTCAGATTAATCTCAGTGCGCAGTTTGCTGATTTTCAATCAGTAAATTAACGGCTTACTAGCAAAATTATTTATTGCCAACGTCACTTATCATAATAGTGACTATGTTAATAAATTGGATAATTTTACCGGGTTAAAGGCTTTCATTTCACAAACTTGAAATAGCTTAAAAATAGTTATTAACTTCTTTTCCTTAATTTTCCTTTAAATTATTAAGGTTATCCGTTAACTCGTTATCACTACTGGAAAAAATTACCTTTATCGGTAAAACGACTCTTTTACTTATCTTAAGTGTTTAAGGTGTGTACAGTTTCAGTGTTGTTAAAAAGAAAGCGGAGCTAATCTCCGCTTTTGCATTATGACCGTCTTCAGGCGGCCGGTTCGCTCTCATCCTGTTCAACGGCAAAGCAGGCGACCTGCTGCCCACCCCAGGATTTTAGCTGCGGCTGCAGCTGGGTGCAGGTGCCAAGCCGCCGACGGCAGCGGGCGTTAAACGCACATCCCGGCGGCGGATTCAGCGGGCTGGGTAGCTCGCCGGTTAGTTTGATACGCTCGCGTCGTTCGTCCGGGTTAAGGCGCGGAGTCGCTGAAAGCAGAGCCTGAGTATAAGGATGCCGCGGATTAGCGAAAATCTCCTCTTTGGTTCCCTTCTCTACGCAGCGCCCCAGATACATCACCATCACTTCATCGGCAATGTGCTCCACCACCGACAGATCGTGAGAGATAAAGATGTAGGAAAGCCCCAGTTCCTGCTGCAGGTCCATCATCAGATTCAGGACCTGCGCCCGTACCGATACATCCAGCGCGGAGACCGGTTCATCGGCAATCAGTACGTCAGGGTCAAGCATCAGGCCACGGGCAATAGCAATACGCTGGCGCTGACCGCCGGAGAACATATGCGGATAGCGATCGTAGTGCTCCGTTTTCAAGCCCACTTTCGCCATCATCGCCAGGGTTTTCTCCCGGCGCTCGGCTTTAGTCAGGTTGGTATTGATTACCAGCGGCTCTTCCAGGATCTGACTGACTTTTTTACGCGGGTTGAGCGAGCCATACGGGTTCTGGAAGACAATTTGAATCTTCTGTCGCCGCATCTGCTGCGCCTGCGGGTCGTGCTTCAGCAGGTCCTGTCCCTGATAGAACAGCTGGCCTTCGGTTGGCGTTTCAATCATCGTCAGCAGGCGGCCCAGGGTGGATTTACCACAGCCGGACTCCCCCACCACCGCCAGCGTTTTACCGCGTTCGAGGTTAAACGATACGCCGTCCAGCGCTTTCACCAGTCGTTCCTGGCCAAACAGGCCTTTTTTAACCGGGTAATGTTTCTTCAGATCGATCGCCTGCATCAGCAGGGTCGGATTCGTTCCTTCAGGCTTCATAAGTTGGTCTCCCGGCATCATCCAGTGGGAAGTGGCATTTGGACTGACGCCCTGCAAGATCGCGCAGCGGCGGCTCTTCCGTCCGGCAGCGGTTGGTGGCGTACGGGCAGCGCGGATTCAGCAGACAGCCGTTGGGCCGGTCATATTTACCCGGCACGACGCCCGGCAGCGAGGCCAGTCTTGCCTTGTCGGTGGAAAATTCCGGCAGTGCGCGCAGCAAAGCCTGGGTGTAGGGATGGCGCGGTGCTTTAAAGATATCCACCGCTTTACCGGTTTCTACCACCTGCCCGGCATACATCACAATGATGTGCTGCGCGGCTTCGGCGACCAGCGCCAGATCGTGGGTGATGAGGATCAGCGCCATATTTTCCTGGCGTTGCAGATCCAGCAGCAGCTCGATGATCTGCGCCTGAATGGTCACATCCAGCGCGGTAGTCGGTTCATCGGCAATCAGCAGCTTAGGTCGACAGGCAATCGCCATCGCGATCATCACGCGCTGACTCATGCCGCCCGACAGCTGATGCGGATAGACATCCAGCCTGGAGGCCGGATCGGGGATACCCACCTGGTTCAGCAGGTCGATCGCGCGCTGGCGACGGGTACGGCGATTACCGCCCTGATGCACCTTTATGGCTTCCATAATCTGGTAGCCCACGGTGTAGCAGGGGTTCAGGCTGGTCATCGGGTCCTGGAAGATCATCGCGACCTCCGAACCCACCAGCTGGCGGCGCTCTTTCTCGGAAATCTGCTGCAGGTTGCGCTGATCGAAGACCAGCTGATCTGCCATGACCTTACCGGGATAGTCGATCAGCCCCATGATTGCCAGTGAACTGACGGATTTACCGGAGCCGGACTCGCCGACGATACCGACCACCTGTCCCTGTTCAACCTGGTAGCTGATGCGGTCTACGGCGCGGAACGGTGCTTTTTCGTCACCGAAATGCACCGAGAGTTTATCTACAGTTAATAGTGCCATCTCGCTGCCTACTGTTTGAGTTTCGGGTCAAGAGCGTCGCGTAAGCCGTCGCCCATCAGGTTGAATGCCAGTACCGTCAGCAGAATGGCAACACCGGGGAAGGTGACCACCCACCAGGCACTTTGCGCATACTGCAGTACGTCGGAGAGCATGGTGCCCCACTCCGGCGTAGGCGGTTGCGCCCCCATACCCAGGAAACCCAGCGCGGCCATATCGAGGATCGCGTTGGAAAAGCCAAGAGACGCCTGCACGATCAGCGGTGCCAGGCAGTTTGGTAAGATATTGATAAACATCTGGCGCATCGCCCCTGCCCCCGCCACGCGCGAGGCGGTAACGTAGTCGCGGGTCACTTCTACCAGCACCGCCGCGCGGGTCAGGCGGATATAGTGCGGCAGGGCGACAAAGGTCAGTGCCAGCGAGGCGTTGACAATCGATGGGCCAAAGATCGCCACCAGCACCAGCGCCAGCAGCAGGCTTGGCAGCGCCAGCATGATATCGACCAGGCGCATAATCGCTGCATCAATCGCACCGCCGACATAGCCGGCAATCAGGCCGAACACCACGCCCATAATCAATGACAGAACCACCACCAGGCAGCCGACCAGCAGCGACAGGCGTGCGCCGTACATCAGGCGGGAAAGGACGTCGCGGCCAACATCATCCGTACCAAGAAGGTACTGCCAGCTACCGCCTTCCTGCCAGGCCGGCGGGCGCAGCAGCGCGTCGCGGAACTGCTCTGCCGGTGCATGCGGTGCCAGAACGTTGGCAAAAATAGCGATTAAAATCATTACGACGACGTAAACCAGGCCGATCACCGCGCCTTTGTTACGCTTAAAGTAGTGCCAGAATTCCTGTAACGGGGTCATCGGCTTGGGTGCAGCAGGGACGCTGCCCGGATCTACAACAGACATAGTGGCCCCTTATTTCTTGTGGCGTATGCGTGGATTGACCACGCCGTAAAGCACGTCGACCAGCAGGTTAACGAGGATAATCAGCGTGGCAACCATCAGCACGCCGCCCTGCACGACCGGGTAATCGCGGCGCTGGAGTGCGTCGATCAACCAGCGACCCAGGCCTGGCCAGGAGAAGATGGTTTCGGTCAGGATAGCGCCAGCCAGCAGCGTACCGACCTGCAGGCCGATCACCGTCACCACCGGCAGCATCGCATTGCGCAGGGCGTGTACGACAATCACCCGCATCGGGGTCAGCCCTTTGGCACGCGCGGTGCGGATATAATCCTCGCCCAGCACTTCCAGCATCGCCGAACGGGTCATACGCACAATCACCGCCAGCGGAATGGTGCCCAGCACCACGGCAGGCAGGATCATATGCATCACGGCATCAATAAAGTCGCCCGGCTCGCCCCAGATCAGGGTGTCGATCAGCATAAAGCCGGTCAGCGGCAGCGTGTCGTCGAGGAAGACCGTATCGCTGATGCGCCCGGACACCGGGGTCAGGTTGAGCTGAACCGAAACCAGCATGATCAGCATCATGCCCCACCAGAAAATCGGCATGGAATAACCGGTCAGGGAGATACCTACTGCGGTGTGATCGAAAATTGAACCGCGTTTAACCGCGGCCAGCACGCCAACGGGGATACCGACGATTACCGCAAACAGCATGGCGCAGATGCCCAGTTCCATTGTCGCTTTGAAGCGCGGAACAAATTCGTCCCATACCGGAATACGGCTCTTCAGCGACATACCTAAATCGCCGTGCAGCACGTTCCAGACATAGGTGAAGTATTGCTGCCAGAGTGGCTTATCCAGACCAAGCTGGGCCAGCAGCTGAGCGTGACGTTCAGCGGAGATCCCGCGTTCGCCTGCCATAATCAGCACCGGGTCGCCGGGGATCATGTGGACAAACGCGAAAGTTAACAGGGTGATACCAATAAACGTTGGGATAACAAGTCCCAGCCGTCGGAGTATGAACTGCAGCATATTCCGTACTCTCTTCTGTTTCCCGCCGGTCTTAGCCTGCGGGATTATTATTGCTCACATCTTGTAGCCGGGTAGACCCGGCCACGACGCAGCGAACTGCGCCTTGACCTGAATAAACAAGGATTAAGCGGGCTTCGAAACATCGAAAGGGGTTGAACAGCCACCGATGCAGCTCTTCAACCCCTTATCGGGTTCGTTACTCGGCGATATCAACCTGGGCAAAGTAGTGTCCGCCCAGTGGATCAACCACGTAGTTGGACACTTTTTTGCTCACTGGCTCATACACGGTTGAGTGGGCAATGATCAGCGCCGGAGCCTGGTCATGCATCACCACCTGAGCCTGCTTGTACAGTTCGATACGCTTGTTGTGATCGTCAGTCGCACGTGCAGGCTGAATCAAATCTTCAAACGACTTGTCACACCAGCGTGAATAGTTCGAACCGTCTTTGGCTGCCGCACAGCTGAACAGAGTGGCGAAGAAGTTATCCGGATCTCCGTTATCACCGGTCCAGCCCATCATCACGGTCTGGTGTTCACCGGCTTTCGCGCGCTTCAGATACTCGCCCCACTCATAGGTGACGATCTTGGCCTTCACGCCAATCTTCGCCCAGTCGCTCTGGATCATTTCCGCCATGCGGCGAGCGTTCGGGTTGTACGGACGCTGTACCGGCATTGCCCACAGATCGATGGCAAAGCCATCGGCCATGCCCGCTTCTTTCAGCAGCGCTTTGGCTTTTTCCGGGTCGTAGGCGTAGTCCTTCACGGCGTCGTTGTAGCCCCACATGGTTGGTGGGATCAGGTTTTTCGCCGCCTGTCCTGCACCCTGGTAAACCGCGTCGATGATTGCCTGCTTGTTCACCGCCATGGTCAGCGCCTGGCGAACTTTCAGGTTATCCAGCGGCTTTTTCTCAACGTTAAACGACAGATAGCCGACGTTCAGACCCGGCTGCTCCATCAGGTTAATTTTGGTGTCTTTTTTCATGCTGGCGATGTCAGCAGGATTTGGATACGGCATCACCTGGCATTCGCCTTTCTGCAGCTTGGCGTAACGCACCGAGGCATCAGGGGTGATGGAGAACACCAGGCGGTCAATCTTCGGCTTCTCGCCCCAGTATTCCGCGTTGGCTTTATAGAGGATGCGTGAATCTTTCTGGTACTGCTGCAGCTGGAATGGACCGGTACCGACCGGGTTAAGATCGACTTTTTCCGGCGTGCCCGCTTTCAGCATGTTGTCGGCATATTCCGCAGACAGAATCGAGGCAAAGTCCATTCCCAGATCGGCGAGGAACGGCGACTCAGGACGGGTCAGGACGAAACGTACGGTGTTGTCATCAACCTTCTCAATTTTGCTGATCAGGTTAGGCATGTCCATGCCTTCAAAGTATTCGTAGCTGCCGCCGGAAACGCCGTGATACTTGTTGTTTTTATCCAGCTGGCGTTCGAAAGTGAAGACCACATCGTCGGCGTTAAAGTCACGCGTCGGCTTAAAGTCTTTGGTCGTTTGCCACTTCACGCCCTTACGCAGATGGAAGGTATAAGTTTTGCCATCTTCGCTGACGTCCCATTTTTCCGCCAGAGCCGGATGCAGTTCCGTGGTACCGATGGTGAACTCTACCAGGCGGTTATAAATCTGGCGCGAGCTGGCATCGTAGGTGGTACCGGAAGTAAACAGCTGAGGGTTAAACCCTTCCGGCGATCCTTCAGAACAATAAACCAGGGTTTTCGCCTGTACGCTGGCGGCCATCATTAGTGCGATCGCGCTGAAACCGACCTTCAGCATCCCAGATTTAGTCAGGGAAATACTCATGCTTAGCTCCAATAGTGATGTGATGTTGTGTGTTGCGTGCCGACCGATAATTTTTTTGTGTGGTCTGGCGTAATGCCTTGCGGCGTCAGTCCTGGGAGTGGAGTTTGCGGTTTCCATACGATTGAGAAACCTTCAGACAAATCTCCTTACCTTTTGTGCTGGGGTTTCAATTTGTCAACAGTTTCAAGGAACGTCAATACAATCGTAGTGTATTTACGCAGAGTGTGAGAAACCGCATGCAAATATTAAAAAAACAATTAGCTCTATTTTGCGGATTAAAAACTTATGACTTCGTCACAAAACCAGATTAATCGCTAAATACACCGCTGATATCCAGCGGATCGCGTTGAGAAAAAACCTTTAAAATAAACCGAATTACCCCGTCTGTGGCGCGATAAAATTATCCATATGGCTATCTTATAGATAAATATGCTGCAACGGTCCGGTGAGAAATCGTCGTTTCACGTGAATCGGACATCAACATAATTCGTCGCGAATTAAGATTTTATTTACATATATAACATGATGTTAGGTTGTTTTTATGTCGGGTTTAATGCGGTTTGAAACGGTGGATAATTTTGCAACAGTAGAGTTTTATGTTGGGTGTGGGGAGATTGTCGGTGACTTGTTGCCTCAGCGTTTTCGCGTGTGGGTTCCGGCTCTGACCGGCTGGTCCTCGCGCCACGCGCTGCGTGGTTCCCTCACGCCGTTCGTCAGCCTGTCGGACCGCCTCAGACGGGCCGTCCTGGCCCGGCTGCGGCTTTTGGCCGCGTCCATGCGGCCAAATCCTGGCTTCCTCTCTTCGTTCAGCGCTGTGGATTGCCGGTTCAGAGCCGGAACCCGCCCGCTCTGCAGATTTAGTGTCGTCTGTTTTAATGGCTGGGGAGGTATTTAAGCGGGTTGGAATACGGGTGGGGAAAGCAAAACCCTGGCTTCCTCTCTTCGTTTAGCGCAGTGGATTGTCGGTTCAGAGTCGGAACCCGCCCGCTCTGCGGGTTTAGCGTCGTCTGTTTTAATGGCTGGGGAAGTATTTAAGCGGGTTGGAATACGGGTGGAAAGGTTGGGCTGGTTGTTTTTCTGGTGGGGGGATTCAGCCGTGAGGGAATCGGGCGGGAGGTTTCTCCTGCCCGATTAGGCTGTAAATCTACAAAAGCCAGCACCACGCCGGTCCATCGACGTGATTGAGTGTGGGATAGCTCAGCGCGAGGGCTTATTTCGCCGCGCTGCTCTCTGTTACCGCTTTCGGGTCGGCACACCAGTTATTCGCCTGCTTAATACCGCCGTTGGGTGAGGTATAGCCCAGGCAACCCATAATGGTATCGAACAGCTCTACGTGGCGATGCGTTTTGCCCGCGCGTTGCTGCTCCTGCAGGCGTTCAAATGCACTTTTGTTGTTGGCATCAGCCAGATACTTGTCCGACGCCCAGACAATCATCGGCACGCGGAACTGCTCCGGTGGTGCCATATTGCGCGGCGTGCCGTGCAGGTGCATGTTGTCGCTGATGGATTCACCGTGATCCGCCGCGTAGAAGACAATGGCTTTCTTATCGCGCAGCTGGTCGAACACGCTGTCCAGTACCGTATCGGTATACAGCACCGAGTTATCGAAGGCGTTAATCAGCATGGCTTTACTGCAGGTGTCATCCACCCCCATGCATTCCGGCTGATAGCGCGCGTACTCACGTGGGTAACGTTGCGAGTAAAGATAATGGGAGCCTTTGGTATGCAGTACCACCAGATGTTTACCCTCGGGATGGCGATCGATCGACGCCTTCAGCTCCGGGATCAGCAGCATGTCATCCACCGATTTGCCCTGATTACGCTGCTCTGAGCCAATCTGCTCGCGGAAGACATAGTTGTCGGCGTCGGTATTGTTGTAGAACCACACTTCACTCTGCATAGCGAACAGCTCGGAGCTGAAACCTAACTCTTTCAGCACGGCGAAGACGTTTTGCTCTTTCAGCGTGCGCCCTGGGTTGTCCATGGTGCCGCCCTCGCGGACGAACATGCAGCGCAGGGAGAGTTTGGTGGCGGTATCACAGGATTCGCCACGGAAGGCGACCAGATTTTTTTCCTGCGAAAGCTTCGGCGTGGTATCGCGCTCATAGCCCAACAGGCCCATGTGGTCCCAGCGGGTGGTTTCACCGATTACAAATACCACGTAGGTATCGTCAAGACCCGCAGCGGGCGCAACGTAGCTAAACTTCTTCGCCGGATCGAGCAGGTCATCATGCTCCATCTTTTCATCGTAGCTGGTGTAGGCAAACAGCCCCAGCGCCGAGAGCCAGTTTGACGGCAAATAAGAGTGAGCCACGACGCCACCGTAGCTTGGCAGGTCAATATTGGTCAGTTTCTCGTTGGCGCTTTGCAGCTTGTCGAAATAGCGAATCGGCAGCCAGACCAGAGCGACGGCCAGCAGCAGCGTCAGCAGCGGTTTAATGCGCTGGCCCGGCGTTTTCAGCTGTTCCAGCAGCGTCATGCTTTGTTTATTGGTCCAAATCAGTGCCAGTGGCACGACGCTAACCAGCACCATCCAAAGAATAAAGTGGTAACCCACGACTTCTTTCGACAAATCAACATCGGTAGTCATGACCGATGCGACAATCCCATAACCAATCACAACATTGAAGAAGGTCATGTAATAGCTGGCCGAAACGGATATCAGCACCAGCAGGGTCGCGGTAACGCGATAGAACCATTTCCCACCCAGCGACAGCAGGCGCATCAGGAAGAAGGTGAGCAGAACCGCTGCGGTCACTTCAGCCAGTGCGGAGAGCCACTGCATAGGTTTAAAACTGGAGAATAGAGGGTCAAAACGTCGGTAAAATACTGAAATGTTGAGAAAAATACCGATATAAACGGCCAGCATCAGAGATAACTTTTGCTGGGTAAGCATTCTAATATAATTCATTGGGATTTTAGTCCTGGCGTGACCTAAACAATTTCTATACACATTCTGAACATTTATCAGACCCTGGTGCTGTCAGAGAGTTCGGAAAAAACCTATAAACCTAAATTCCCTTTTATAAACAAACTATTCTTACAGCATAAATGCCGACACAGATGACCATGGCCGATCGTTAATCATGCTGCGTGATGGCATTCTGTTAACTAACCATTCAGCCGATACAATTGCCTCTTTTCGAAGCCAATCGGGGAAAATAACAATGCATACACTCGAAGAACGTGCCCGGCGCTATGCGACTAAAGCGCATGCGGCGGCTGGACAGAGACGCAAGTATACCGATGAACCCTATATCGTCCACCCTGAAGCGGTAGTGGAACTGGTTCGCAGCGTTAGTGATGATGAAGAAATGCTGGCTGCCGCCTGGCTGCATGATACCGTTGAAGATACTCCCGGCACACTCGGTGATATTAAAGCGCGTTTTGGTGAACGGGTCGCTGCACTGGTTTCTATGCTCACCAACAGTGGAAATCTTCCCGGCCAGAACCGTGCCGCGCGTAAAGTCGCTCACTTTCGTCATACGGCTGAGGCGTCACCTGATGCCCAGACGATAAAGCTGGCCGACATTATCGACAATACCCGTTCTATTATTCATTTCGATCCGCATTTCGCCCGTATTTATCTGGTGGAAAAGCGCGTGCAGATAGCCCTGCTGACCGCTGGGAATCAAACGCTATGGCAGTCCGCCAATCAAATTATCGAACAGGGTATCCATCAGCTTGGCCAGCCACCTTACAATGTCCCCGCCAGCTGGTTTGTTCTTCAGGAAGCAAAATATCGGTAAGTATTGATAACCAGCGGACACAGGTTCTGTTTCTAAGCAGCCGGCTACCCTGGCATTCTGTGCCATTGTATGGTCCACGGCATAGAATGCCAGGAATCAAGATTTCACATCCTTATAATTGCCCGGAGATTAGTTTACCGGGGGCAATAATGTCTGAAGATCTGCTTACAATTAGAAATAAAATTGGTGTTTTTTTTATCTTTGCAGTATTTCTTAGTGCGATGATGGGGTTAGTCTTTATTGATGTAGTCTGGATGAGTGATGAGGTGCATGAAGCTTCATTTACGGAAATCACTCAGGAAGTAATACTGGGTGTGATCGTATTTTTGTTTATTCTTCATGCGAGAGATTCTGTAGATCAGCAGCCGATACGAATTCTGGTCGCTGGCTTTTTTGCCTGCATGTTGATTCGTGAGCTGGATTTTTTGTTTGATAAAATCAGCCATGGAAGTTGGTTTTGGTTCGCTCTGGCAGTAACGTTTGCTTCACTTATCGCTGCGCTCAGGCACCCTCGTTATCTGGTTTCGGGCCTGGCTGATTTTATGCGACATCCCGCGTGGGGAATGATGGTGGCCGGTATGCTCACTATCCTGGTGTTTTCACGCCTGTTTGGTATGAATGAGTTATGGCGGCATCTGATGCCAGACGGTTATAATCGCACGGTGAAAAACATGGCAGAAGAAGGGAGTGAACTGCTGGGATATACCCTGTGTCTTTTTGCCACGCTCGGGTATTTATTCACTGAAAAGAAAAAGTAAAAGAAAGATTGATCGCGCAATTAAGATGGTTTTTTAAACATGTTGCTTGTTAAATGTGCGATCAATTTTATCAGTGTAAACTTTATTGACTTGAACTGTAATTATCAAAAAACTCATATGAATTATGTTTTTTAATAATATACAACTATAAAATAGTGATAAATTTTCAATAAAGAACAAAGTAAGTTTATTTTTATGTCGCAAGCTGTTGAGTGTTTGCCAGGCATTCACTCCTGGTCTGACGATAGATACCTGATTGAGCCTTTACTTTTGATAATTTTTCAGTTTTACCTGAAATTCTAACCTCCTCAACCTTAATCTGATGGCATAAGCGGCGTGTACCCTGAACTTTTACCTTTCTTGTCTGGCAGATTATGACTTCTGCCTTGCGTAAAATATAAGATAATTGAAATGATGCCCGGCGCTCGGTAATGGCAAATACGGTAGAGACTTGTTTATGGCCAATCCAGGTTTTCTGCATCAGACCCCACAGTGCAATCAGGACATACAAAGGTTGATCTGCGTATTCGCTCAATTCAGCGGGTATGCGACCACCGTCATGATTACTCTGTTTTACAACCTTTGCTGTCCCATTACGCGGAGAAGTAACGTTTTCGAATTTACTCATAATCATGCCGTCCCTGTTAGATAAGAAATGTACAATGCTGATGAGATTCAAGGCTCATTTTTTTTATGTGAAAACGGGAAAAATGGGCAAAGAGTTTTTGCCCAACCCGCAGTGACACAGAAAAAATAGCTATGTGTAGCTAGAAAATATTTCCCCATTGCGATGAGCAATGGGGAGAGGTTTTACCAGGAGTAATTCACGCCCACATTTGCCTGCCATGGACGTTCAAGATTATCCCCAGTGGTGTAGTTGAAACTGGCATAACCACCCACATTCTTCATCAGCTGAACTTCTGCACCGCCGCCAATTTGGAATGCGGCGCCATCGATGCTGTTATTCATAATAACGTTGTTCAGCTTCATTTCATTGCTATCAGCAAATTCGTTGAGAGCGGCCAAATGCAGATAAGGTTTGATATAACCCTGGTTCAGATCGAACGTATAACCAACATCCGTACCGATTTCACCTACCACTGATTTGAAATCATCACCATTAACAACCATACCGTTATTCATGGTGTAGTGCGCGCCGTCAATGGCACGACCGGTCGCTTTGACGTACGGTTCAGCAAAGTAACCGCTGTCTTCCCAAGTGTAACCCAGTTTCATACCCAGGCCGTAGCCGTTGGTAGAAAAGTCAGAACGTGAACGCTGCCCATCCAGGGTACGGGCATCACCGCTGTTGCTGAAATGGTTATACTGCGCCGAGGTATCAACAAAGATGCCATTTTCGAAGCGACGGGACAGATAGAACTGTGCGCCGTAGCTATCCAGGTCGCCACTGCTGTTCATCACATTAAGGTCTGAACGCGCTGACGAGAACGCCAGGCCGGCCAACCAGCTGCCGCCGTTTTTCGCATCGAACAGGTTATCAACGCCCAGCATAACGCCGTTGGTGTCTAACTTATATCCCGCGCCGGCTGATGTCGTATTGTGATTTTTTCCACCGAAGTAAGAGATCCATACACCACCGTCATCCCTGGCGTGGCGTGAAGCATTCATATGCAGGTTTAGTGCATCGGACTCCATGCTGGCAACGTTAACCTGCGCGGCTGCCATGCTCAGTGCTGTTGCTGCGCTGTTTGACAGATGGCCGTTATTTTTAAAATAGACGTTACGCTCATCGTGTACTTTGTCATTCAGGATATCCTGAACGTCGTACTGGTAGACACCCAGCTCGGTGCGACCCGTGAAGTGTGCATCGCTGCCTTTATCCAGATAGTTAACGAAGCTATGAGGATTTACGCCGTTAATGCGGTCGCGATCGGCAACGTAGCCGTCTTTAACATAAGGTTCGACGCCAGAGTTAGCGATTTCCAGGTGGTATTCCCCTTTCGCTGTGCCTTTGACCTGCACTGAGCCATACGCGTAATCGCCACCCAGATTAAGCAGAGGTTCAGCCACGGCTTTACCGACGGTGATTACCGATGCCTGATAATGGCCCGTACTGTCTTTGTCCTGGTTCAGATTGCCATGAACAACAACGCGCGCAGCGCCGAGGTCTTCATAGCGTCCGCGATCGCCCAGGGTTGGGGTATCGTCTGCCAGATTGATCAAGTTCAAAGAGGAGGCGGACAGATTCATATCGTGTACGTCGCTGATTGCCAACCCACCGTCAGCTGTTGCAGCAGCGTTCCACACCGCACCATTTTTGACGTTGATGCCCGGGTTCCATGAAGAAACCAGGCTACCGTCAGGGCGGCTCACGTTGGTGATGCCGCCCACTTTACCGTTCAGCGTGCTGTGATTCAGGCTGACGTTGACCGGTGTCCATGCATTGCTGGCATTAGCCAAAATGGTATTACTAACGCTGCTTACGGCATTGTTATAGATAGAGGTTGCAGACAGTGAGGCATCGATTGCACCCTGGCCCAGAATAACCGGCGCATTAGCATCTGTTACGTCAGTCAGCTGCACAACGTAGCCGGTCGTACCGCGTGCGGTGATATCCCCATTCAGCACGGTATTATTGGTCAGATTTAGCGTCGTGCCGTTGTGCTCACGGTCCATCACCTGTGGGTTCGTAATGCTGGCACCGCTTGCTACATAATCGCCGGTCTTTGCATCGCGAACCACGGTGACGTTGATCGTCGGAATATAGCCATCATGGGTCAGATTGACGTTACCATTCAGCGTTGAGTGATTCACATCTACGCGGTTAGCATGGCCGGACAGGTTCAGTGCGGAACCGGCGTTGTTTACCCCTCCGGTCAACGTTGAGTTATTGGCCACCGACACGAATAAACCGGAACCGGAGATGGCCACTGCGGTTGATTTGCTATCAGCGTCGCGGCTGTAGTTGCCGTTATTTTTATGGCTGCCGTCATAATTATCGTCTTCACGAACGGCGGCAATGTTTTTAGCCGTAATCTGAGCATTGTCTAAAATAACGTTTGGTGCCTTCGCCACCTGATGGGTCAGCGTTTGACTGGCCGCAATATGATTGCCTTTGCTGTCAACGGCATAATTTACGCTGCTGCTGTTAATACTTAAGCCGGTTGCGGAAGGGCGTTGGGTATAGACATGCTCTTCCCCGGATACATTCCCTGATGGATTAACCGCTACGGAATCCGTATTGAGCGTGTTATCGATAGTGGTGTTTTTAATGATCAGAACATCGCGAGCGCGGTCATGTGTGGCGCTTTCCTGCAGATTACCGTCGACGGCGACTGCTGCGACACTTTGATTCAGACTTTTCACCTGGGAATAAATAGCCGCATTTTGCAGGCCAAAAACACCGCCGGTGCTAGCGACTGGTTCGATATAAACATCAGAGTTCCGGTCAAGAACAATCGCTTTACTGACGGTTAATGGAATTTTATTTCCGGTAGTATCGAGCACAAAGGTGCCATCGGATTTTTTCTGATACTGAATAGCGCCGCTGGCATCACGCTGATAAATCGTTGCGGTTTGCGTTTTCTGATAACGATTATTTGCGGTGCCCATTTTCAGGCCTTCAACCACGCCAACCGGAACCGAATAACCGTTCGCTGCTGTCGCTTTTGCCAGGCGCTCACCGTGAACGGCGCGCTGATAGTCTTCGAAAATAATATAGTTAGCATCGCCGGGCAGACTGGGAACGGTAGCGTTCAGATAATCTTTGTACCCGCTGCTATTGACCAGGGCGTTAAAGCCTTGAGTATCCGTATTAATCGCAACCCATTCACTGCCGGTCACGGTGTTATTAATAATGGGCAGGTCGCTGCCACCAATAAATACGGCACCACCACCGGTATAATGTCCTTGGGTGTTATGGCTCAACGCGGCTTTGTCTTTCACTGCGATGGACGATGACGCGGTGGCGGCAAATGCTGGAGTACTAAGGCTGACGATGACTGAGGCCGCCAGGACACTCAGCTTAAAACTGTTTTTTTTCATCACTGCAATTCCTTTTATAATAAACAATTAAACAGTTCGCCTCACTGGCTCCTGTTTTACTTCATTAATTTTTAAGCATAAAATCTCGCGCCAGAAATAAATGAAATTATCTCAGCGAAAACTAATTACAGAATTAACTCAGAAGAAAATAAATTCCTTCAAATCATCCCCCATAAAAATTAACTGAATATTACAAATCCTGTTGATTGCAGCTAATAAGAGTAAAGCAAAAAATAGTTATCATCTTGATAGAAATCTCTTATCGATGCGATGAGGGAATATGAATGATAAAATCAACCTAAAAATCACTAATCAGACGTTTTTTATGAAAATGATATTAAGGTCTCATGGCGGTAAATTAATGAAATTAAATATCGAATTGGCGTTGATTTAACGGTTTCTTTGTTGTTCTCGGCGGTAAATTCACTCTTTTTTATGCGGTTACGATAGTCTGATTATTTTAAATAATCGGTTAATGAAAAAAGATTTCAACGGGAGGGGTGTTTTTCGGAGGGGGAGAGGTGAAAAATGTCGGAGAGTCAACAACTCCCCGACATCAGGGTATGCTCTAAAAATATTAGAAGTTCAGTTCCAGCGTGGTTCCAATTGCGCGCTCACGAAGCGTAATTGGCGTATTTCTGTCGTTGGCGCTAATACTCAAACTGTGATCGTTATCAAATAAGTTCTGCGCATACAGCGTCGCGCGACCATATTTGAAGGTATAAGCCAGCTGCGCATTAGAAACCCAGTATGGGGAAATCCGGCCACGATTGTCATTATCATAGGCTGAGTAATAAGATCCGCTGAATTTCACGTTACCGCTCAACTCAACGCCCGGCAGCAGCATATATTTCGCGCCCACGTTAGCCGTATAGCCCGGTGCTCGTGGCAGAACATTGCCTTCGTTGGTGCTGCCGTTAAACTCTTTGATCTTGGTTTTCAGCAGGCCAACGGAGGTATTCATTTCAAAATCAATGCTCGGCTTCCAGATAGCGCCAAACTCTGCACCATAGGTCACCACTTTGTCCGCATTGTCGATAATCGATGAGCCTGATGACAGCGTATACGGCAGCTGCATGTTTTTGTAATCGTTATAGAACACGTTACTGGTCAGATCGAGGTCGGCCGCATCAATGTGGTGACGGGTATACAGTTCATAGTTCCAGACGTATTCCGGATCGTAGGTGTAGGTGACCACCGGCGTGGCGAAGGTGATGCCCGCACCACCGGCGTTATAACCGCGAGCGATTTTGGCACCGAAGGTCTGGCCTTCGATCGGCTTCCATGCCACGTCCAGTTTCGGCAGGAAAACGTTGTAGGTTTCATCGAAATTCACTGCGGATGCACCACCGCTACCAACGCGGCGGCGATGTTCGCGTTCCAGGCGGCTGGAGGCGGTGACATCAACCTGTTCGGTCAGCGCATAGGTCAGTTCGGCGAAGGCCGATGAAGTTTTGGTTTCATCCTTGAAGAAGCTGCCGCCGTAAAGGTACACATCCTCATCCTGGCTGGCGGTGAAGTAGTTCAGTCCGGCCAGACCGCGCCAGACGTTATCTTCGGTGGCAAAGTTCACCAGTGGTGACATCTGGAATTCATGGCCATCGACGTTAGCACTGACGTTGCTGGCGTAGGTATGGCGATGCTGATTGAACGCGGTATACAGCGCTTTGTTCGACAGACGCAGCTGTTCCGACTGATCCCAGGAGATATCCCAGATCGTGCTGTTGTACTGATTCTGGAAGACCGGACGGCGGCGATCGTAGCGGGCAACGGTGTTGGTTTCCGGGCTGAGCGCTTCGTTCTGTGGTGCGATGCTGTCAAAGTGGTTGACTGTCAGCTTGGTGCTCAGTTCGCGTAGCGATGACGGGTTATACAACAGCTTCATACGCGCGGTATTGGTTTCAACCTGCTTCACTTTCCCCGGATAGGGATCGTAATCAATCAGGTCGACGGTGCTCTGGCGGCGCTGGCGATCGAGGCTGACGCGGAAGGCCAGTTCATCTTCGATCAGTGGCCCGGAAACCATGGCGGCTGTTTGCGAGGCGTGTTGATTACCGATACCGCCTTTTACCGCACTTTCCCATTCAAACGACGGATCGCGCGTGGTCATTACCACCGCACCGGCAATGGCGTTACGTCCCTGCACATAGCTCTGTGGGCCGAGGAAAACTTCGGTACGGTCCACATCCCACAGCGACTGGCTGCCGAATGCCATTTCGTTATAGCTCAGCGAACGGCCATCGACGGACATGTTGATACGCGGGCGTGAACCGGTGAAGAATGCGGTCGCACCGGTTGCCGGACCGGAACCGTCCAGGCCGCGAATGGTAGGCAGATCGTTACCCGGGCCCACATCGGTAATGTTCGGGATCATCTGCATGATGTCGCGAATTTCCACTGCGTGCGGCAGGGAATCGATTGCGTCTTTGTCGTAAACTTTGACGCTGGAGCCGGTGTCATAGATCGAGCGGTTGGTCTTCTCACCGGTGACGATCATCGTGTTATCAACGGCGGTTTCGGTTTCTTTTTGATTACCTTCTGCCACTTTGTCATCAGCCACTTTCTCTTCAGCTGCCGCGGCATTACCTGCGCCTAACACGCATAAGCCAATTAACAGCGATGAAAATGTCCGTTTGAAAACCCGTCCTGCTTCGGGCTGACGTTGAGCCTGAGTCTGCTCGGCCATGTGTCTTTCTCCTTTCCCAGATGCGCACTGCTTTTATTGTTTTTACGAGGGTGAAACGACAATAACATTCACATTACTAATGACTTTATCGGCCATCCTGGCTTTTGGTTATGTAATATCTACGCTGACTTTCTGCGAAAATAATAGTCACGCTGGTAAATTATGCTTTTTAACCATGATGTTAACGCGCCATCAAGAGATTCAGCTGAGAAGTGGTCACTATGAGGTAAGTAATACCGCGCTAAAAAATCGTCAAAAATAATAATGATTTGCACATGTTAATGCAAATCATTATCAAATGTAACAAAAGTAAATTTTGGTTTTATATGCCGGGGAATGATTCTGTTGCAGTTATTTGTACTGGAGATGGTTTAAATTTGTCGGGTACGGGTCAGCAGCCAAAGCAAATAGATCCCGCCAATAATTCCGGTCATGCGTCCAACGGGAACGGTGATCCCTACAGGCATTAGCTGGGTGAATAGATCGGCCAGAATCAGCAGGCAGGCACCCATTAATGCGGCCCCCATCACCGGCACTCCCCGCCCGGCGGTCAGGCGAACCACCAGTTGTGGAGCGGCCAGCGCCACAAAGGCTATCGGTCCGGTAGCGCTGGTTGCCACTGCCGCCAGCATTACGCCGGCAAACAGCATCAGTAAGCGCATACGTTCAACCGGAACGCCTAACTGACGGGCCAGGTCATCGCCCATCTCCATTAAATTCAGACGATGTGCCCCAAGCAGGACCAGCGGCAATAGTACGATCACACCGACAATCACCGGAATAGCATGATCCCAACTGCGTGCGGCGGTAGTACCTGAGAGCCACAGATTTGCCATGATGGAATTATCGAGATCGCCTTTAACCAGCATTAATCCGTTGAATGCACTGAGGATCGCGCCTACGCCGATGCCGGTAAGAATCAGCCGGTAGCCCCGTACCGCGCCTCCCTGGCGTGCCAGCAGGTAGACCAGCAGTGCCGTCAGCATCCCGCCCGCCAGCGACCAGATCACGACCTGTAGCGTTCCGCCATCAAACAGCACAATCTGCATGATAGCCCCGCTGGCTGCCCCCGTGGTAAAGCCGATAATGTCAGGCGAACCCAGCACATTGCGTGAAATCGACTGGAAAATTGCCCCGGAAACACCGAGTGCCGCCCCGACAAATAGCGCCACCAGTACTCTCGGCAGGCGAATATTGCGGATAACGTGGCCGAGAATCCCCTCATCACCGCTGCCGGACAGTGCAGCAAGCACCTGCGGAATGCCAATCGGCAGGCGGCCGACGGTCATGGCGTAACAGCCCAGTATGAGCGCCAGCACCAGCAGGCAACAACACACCAGCAGATTGCGCAGTGACAAGCGGAGTGAAAACCGTCGCCACTGCCAGATGCGGCCCGTAATCGGCAGATCCTGATACTTCATGCCTGTACCCTCTTCCAGCGTCTCACCAGCCAGATAAATACCGGTCCGCCAAGCAGCGCGACCATAATGCCTACACTGACTTCTCCGGGATATCCCACCAGACGCCCAAGCGTATCTGCCGCCATCACCAGAATGGCCGAAATCAGCATCGCCCAGGGCAGCAGCCAGCGGTGATCCGCGCCGGAAAATGCCCTGGCGAAGTGCGGCGCGGTCAGTCCGATAAACCCGATCGGTCCGGCGGCGGCGGTTGCCGATCCTGCCAGCAACACAATCGACAGCGCCGCCAGCAGCCAGATGCGCAGCGGATTCACTCCGAGGGATTTGCCCAGGTCGAGGCCGAGAGCCAGCGTATCCAGTGCCGTCGCAAGGATAAGCGCCAGCACCACGCCGGTTAAAACCAGTAATGACACTGGCAGCAGCACCACATAGCCTCGCCCTTGTAATGAGCCGACAACCCAGTGGCGAAACTGGTCAAATACGGCCTCATCGCTATTAACGGTAATCAGCTGAGTCAGTGCCAGCATCACAATCGACAGCGCAGCCCCGGCCAGCACCATCCGCACCGGGTTGTTGCCGCGCAGGCCACCCAGTGCACATACCGCACCGCCGGTCAGTGCAGCACCTCCCAGGGCGAACCAGATGTACTGATTGATATTGGACAGCCCGAGAAAGGCGATCGCCATAACGCTGGCGAGCGTGGCTCCGGCATTCACGCCGAGGAGACCCGGGTCGGCCAGCGGATTGCGGGTTAGCGCCTGCATTACCGCACCGGCCGCGCCCAGCGCCACACCGACAACCAGCCCGAGCAGCGTGCGCGGTACCCGTAAATAGTGCACCAGCAGATGTTCACTATTACGTGGATCAAAATGTACCAGCGCCTGCCAGGTGGTCGCAGGCGAAATCGCCCGGGTGCCGATAAACATGCTGCAGATGGTCAGTAAAACCAACAGCAGCATGCCCCAGAGCAAACCGCTGCGGCGAAAATCCGGACTGAAAAGTTGATTCATTGCCCGCTGGCTGCCGGGGTTTTAGCGAAGTTTTTCACCACGTCACGCACAATCTCACTGGCACTGTAGTAGTCAATACGGAAGGAGTTGATCCCCAGACTGTAAACCCGCTTCGTTTGCACCGAAGGCAGATTCGCCAGCATCGGATCGCGAAGAAAAGCATCGACCCGCTCCTGCGGCGCGCGCAGCAGGAAGGTGGTGGCCGCAGTCAGCTGGGTCAGATTCTCGTAGGTTGCCCAGACAAAATCATTCTGCGCTTTGACCGTGGTTTGCCAGGCCGGGTTCGGATCTTCCATTTTAAAGCCGAGTGATGCCAGCAGGCTGCTGTGCACGCCTCTTGCCGTCGCGATCGGATTAGGGATACCGGGGCCGTTATAGCTGATGATATTGGCCTGGCCCGGCGGGACGGTGATTTTTTCCCGCGCCTGCTGCACGAGGCTGTCAAACTCGCTGATACGTGCGCTGGCTTCTTTTTCCAGTCCGCTGGCTTCACCGAGCAGCGTCGCCAGTTCCTGCCAGGTTTGTCCACCGTAGTCAACGATGATCGTTGGTGCAATCTGGCGGAAGTCTGCCAGCTGCGCCTTGGCGGAATCCGCTCCGCCCGTGGAAACCACAATCAGATCCGGGGTGACTGCGTACGCCTGTTCCAGATCGACGGTGCCCGCCGACCACAGTTTTTCCAGCTTGCGCTCTGCCGCTACCGGCTGCCACTGCGCGTACCAGTCGCCGTTCACGCCGGTGGCGCTGCCCGCCAGCGGCGCATCAATGGCCAGCAGCGTACCCGTCACGGTGACCGATGTGGAAAGAATACGCTTTGGTTTCGCCGGGATGGTCGTGGTCGTGCCATCCGCATTGTGGAACTGGCGCGGCCAGCCTTTTTCACCTTCAGCCTGGCTGGAAAAAGCCGTTATCAACAGCACCAGAGATAATAAGTATCGCAAATTTAGTTTAATATTTTTCATATATCCCTTCATTTGTAAGGACTATTTTGCACAGCACACGCTGCCCTGCGCCATTGCGTATTCATAAAACGACGGGCAGTATATTCCGCACGCACATCTACAACAACATCAGTAAATGCAAGGATATAAGGAGAATGGAGTGAATAATAACAGGCAGCTCTGCGTCGGGTTATCGCTTGCTGTAACCTGGCTAACCGGCAATGGATGGCGCCGAAATGACAGTGACGTAGAGTCAATTTACTCAAGCGAATTTTATGTTGATATCGCCCGGCGCGCCGAAGCAGCAAAGCTCGATTTCCTGTTCCGCCCCGATGCGATGTGGTTATCACGCCAGGCGGTGGTTGAATCTCCAGCCTTCAGCAGCGTTGATCCTACTCTGCTGATGGCATCCATTGCCGCGCACACCAGCCGCATCGGGCTGGTTTCCACCGCCTCAACGACGTTTATGCCGCCCTACGTGGTGGCGCGCCAGTTCCAGTCGCTGAACCAGCTCAGCCGGGGCCGCGCAGGTTGGAACGTGGTGACCTCACTGGCCGGGAATCTGAATTTTGGCCTCAGCGAAATGCCTCCGTCGGCGCAGCGCTATGCTCAGGCGCTGGAATTCACCGAGGTGGTGCGCAAACTTTGGCGCAGCTACCCGGCAGAGGCGCTGCGCATCGATCGTGAAGCGGGCGTGTATGCCGATTTTGATAAAGTGGTGCCGATCGATCATCAGGGTGAGCACTTCAGCGTTCAGGGCCCGCTTAACGTGCCTGAATGGGACGGCCCGCGCATTCCGCTGTTCCAGGCGGGGGCTTCCGATTCCGGCCGTGACTTTGCAGCTCGTACCGCCGATGCCATTTTTGCCGCCACGCCTGATATCGCTGCGGGCGTAGAGCTGCGCAACGATCTGCGGCGCAGGGCGGTGGCGCACGGGCGCAGCGCTGATGATATCCGCCTGATGCCGGGCGTCAGTCTGTATCTGGGCAATACCCGGGAGGAGGCGCAGGAACTTTACCGTGCCACGCAGGAAGGGCTGGACCCGGAGCGCAAATTCGCCCGCGCCAGCGAGCTGCTCGGCATTAACCTGCGCGAGCTGTCGCCGGATACCCGTATTACGCCGGACATGCTGCCACCACCGGGTAAAGTGTTCAGCCAGACTCACGCCAATCTGCTGCGACGGCTGATCGAGCGCGAGCAGCCGCTGCTGCGCGATCTGATGACGCGGCCGGAGGTGGTTGGTTCCGCCTACTGGCAGGTTATCGGCACGGTGGAAGATGCGGTACGCGAAATTCGTGAACGCTTTGAGGCCGGTGCGCTGGACGGTATCATCGCCATTCCGGGCGGCTCGCCGGGCTGTATGGATCTCACCCTCAGCCAGCTGATGCCGCGCCTGAGTGAAGAGGGCCTGCTGCGCCGCGAGTATTCATCCACAACGCTGGCCGGGCATCTTGGGATTGGCTGAGTGTAATCGGACTGTCGCTTCCCGACAGTCCGTTTTCTGTCGTATAAACGTCACGTTTCGGCAATAAAAACGTCATTCCGCACGGCGAGGATAGGGCTCTTATTTATTGCCTGGATCTGCTGCACGATGTCCCTTAAAACGTTGCCAAATCCGCTTTCCCAGCCGCAGCGACTGGCGCTGGGCGAGGCCGGAATTCTTTACCAGCCCCCTGCCTTACGCTCGCCTAACCCCGCCGACAGCACCCTGCGATTTGGCTTGATTGCCGATCCTCAGTATGCGGATGCCGATCCCGATGTGGAAAATAACCTCTATTACCGCCACGGGCTGTGTAAGCTTTCCTCGGCCATTAGCGCGCTGAACGATCTGTCACTCGATTTTGTTGCCACCCTGGGCGACCTGGTCGATCGCCAGTGGTCAAGCTACAGCGAGCTGCTGCCGCGCTATGATGCCCTGCACCATCCGCATGTCGCGGTGATCGGTAATCATGATGCGCAGGTGATTTCCGAACATCTGGCCGCGCACACTCCGCCGCTGGGCCTGCCGAAAAGCTATTACCACTTCCGCCTCAGCGGCTATCGCTTTCTGGTCATCGATGGCAACGACATCAGCCTTTACTGCAACGCGGGCAACGGTGACGATCTGCAGCAGGCTCGTGAACAGCTTGATGAACTGATTGCGCAGCAGCAGCCGCAGGCCCAGCGCTGGAACGGTGCGGTCGGCGAGAAGCAGCTGGCGTGGATTGAGCAGAATCTGCAACAGGCGCAGGCGCTGGGTGAAACGGTTATTGTGTTTGGCCACTATCCGCTGGCTCCGCTAAAAAAACACATTCTGTGGAATGGTGAAGCGGTGGCGGATCTGCTGTGCCGCTATCAGGTTCGCGCCTACTTCGCCGGTCACGATCACCGTGGCGGCTACTACCGACGTGGAAATACCGATTTTATTACTCTGAAAGGGATGCTCGACGGCCCGGATAACGTGCCTTTTGCCGTTGCCGAACTCAACGGGAACAGGCTTATCATCACCGGTTTTGGTGGTGAAATCAGCCGTATTCTGCCACTAAGCCACAGCGAGCCGCTGCACGAGGTGGATAGCGAGAGCCGTCTGTAAAATCCGGGTCAATTATGTGATAGCCTGTCACGAACTTAACCCGGAATATTATCGTCATGAAAGAATTACCGCCTGCCGTGCAGCCGCTGATGGCCGGTTCCCGTGAAGGATTACAGGCCCGCATCGCGGAAGATCTCGCACTGCTGCTGCGGGTGTTGGAAATTTACGATCGACGGACCGTTGCCGAACATTTGCAATCGGTCGGCGGTGACGGCTGGACGCGTGAGTCGGTAAGCCGCTGGATAAGCGGAAAATCCGCCGCACAGGCATTAACCGCAGCGGAAGTCAGCGCGCTTGAGGCCATGCTGCCGCAGCCACCGTCGCATCATCCCCACTATCCGTTCCGCTTTATCGATCTCTTCGCCGGTATCGGGGGTATTCGTAGCGGCTTTGAGGCGATTGGCGGTCAGTGTGTGTTCACCAGTGAGTGGAATCCGCACGCGGTAAGAACCTACCGGGCTAACTGGTTTAACGATGAGCACGAGCACACGTTTAATACTGATATCCGTAAGGTCACGCTGAGCGATAAACCCGAGGTGGCCGAAGCGGAAGCCTATGCCCATATCGATCGGCAGATCCCCCAGCACGATGTCCTGTTAGCGGGCTTTCCCTGCCAGCCGTTCAGCCTGGCGGGCGTCAGCAAAAAGAATTCCCTCGGCCGCGCGCACGGTTTTGAATGTGATACGCAGGGCACACTGTTCTTCGATGTGGCGCGAATTATCGCCGTCAAAAAACCGGCAATCTTCGTGCTGGAGAACGTAAAAAACCTGAAAAGCCACGATAAAGGCAAAACGTTTCGCGTAATTATGCAAACGCTGGATGAGCTGGGCTACGACGTCGCTGATGCTGATGTTAACGGTGCGACCGATCCCAAAATCATCGACGGCAAACATTTTTTACCGCAGCACCGCGAGCGTATTGTGCTGGTGGGATTCCGCCGCGATCTTGGCCTGGCAAAAGACTTTACCCTGCGCGATATTGCGAAGTTCTATCCGCCGCAGCGCCCCGCCTTTGCCGATCTGCTGGATAAGCAGGTTGAGAGCAAATATATCCTGACGGTAAAACTGTGGGAGTACCTCTACAACTACGCGAAGAAACACCAGGCTAAAGGGAATGGTTTTGGTTACGGACTGGTGTCACCCGCCGATCGGCAGGTTGTTTCGCGCACCCTTTCCGCGCGTTACCACAAAGATGGTTCTGAGATCCTGATCGACCGGGGGTGGGATAAAGCGCTGGGCGAGAAAGCGTTCCACGATGCAGCCAACCTTGAACACCGCCCGCGCAGGTTAACGCCGCGTGAGTGCGCTCGCCTGATGGGCTTCGAAAAGCCGGGGGAAAAGACGTTTCGTATTCCGGTGTCGGATACCCAGTCCTATCGTCAATTTGGGAATTCGGTGGTGGTGCCCGCTTTTGCTGCCGTGGCCCGGCTGCTGGAGCCGGTGATTTTGCAGGCGGTGAAGAAAACTCGCGCTGCGGAGAAAACGGCGGGATAAACGGCCGGAAAGCGGGGGGCATCCCCCTTTCCGGCAAGCGCTATCTCATCTTCATCGTGGTTCTGGCGTTATGCTTTTCGCTTTGGCTGCAAGGGCTTACTGCCAGGTAAGGTAGTTGCGCTGAATGGCAATCTGGTCAGCGATATATTTGGCGTCGTGCCATACGCCCCAGATAAATGACGAACCGCGCCTGGAGAGCCACGGTAAACCGAGGAAATAAACCCCGGGTTCCGATGATACGCCGCGCTGATGCTGCGGTTTGCCCTGTGCATCACAGGCATTAACGTTCAGCCAGCGATAATCCGAGGTAAAGCCCGTCGCCCAGATAATCGTGGTGATGTTGTTTGCGGCCAGATTCAGCTGTAGATCCGGTGAGGTCATACAGGCAGGCGCCGGGCGAATGATCCGCGCCTGCGGCTCTTCCGGAAAATCCTGACCATTGCGTGTGACCCACTCATCTGCAGCATCAAGCAGGGAGAGATAGTTTTCATCCCCGCGCACGATGTTCTGCGCCAGATCGTTTTCAAATTCCACCACACCGTTGGCAAAACGCTTCGTGCGGCCAACCAGCCTGACCCCTTCCTCCGCCAGCTTGCGGAAATCAACCGTATGGCCGCCGTTTGCGCCGCTGACGGCGATCGTCACGTGTTCTTTGCCCGGCTCCGTGGTCGCTTTATCCCACAGGCCAAGCACCCCTAACCACCAGCAAAAATCGCGCCCGCGATAGCTGCGCGGCGGCCGGTCGTGCGGACCAACGGAAAGATAGACTTCTTTCCCGGCGCGATTCAGTTCCTCGGCGATCTGCACACCGGATGAACCCGCACCGACAATCATCACGGCTCCATCCGGGAGCTGCGCGGGGTTGCGATAATGTGCCGAATGCAGCTGCGTCAGTTCTGCGGTCTGCGGTGCAATGGGCGGAATGGCCGGGCACTGGAACGGGCCGGTAGCCACCACCAGATGGCGGGCTTCAAACACCCCGGCGGAGGTTTCTACACGAAAGCCGGGCTTGCCAATGTTGCGATCGACCCGCCGTACCTCTACACCGGTGCGAATGGGGGCATTGAAGCGGCTGGCGTAGGCTTCCATATAGTCCGCCACGCGCTCTTTAGGTACAAAGCCATCAGGGCTGATACCGGAAAACTCCATGCCGGGAAAGCGATCGTGCCAGGCGGGGCCATTGGCGACCAGTGAATCCCATCGGCCGGTGCGCCAGGCTTCAGCAATACGATTTTTTTCTAACACAATGTGGGGGATGTCCAGCCGCGTCAGGTGTTCGCTCATTGCCACACCTGCCTGACCGGCACCGACAACCAGCGTATCAATGAAGGTTATTTCTGGCGTCATCTCTCTATCCTCAGGCTTATGGAATCGTCAAATGCAGCCTAGGGAGCGAATCAGAGACGGTAAAATATTATTAAGTTCATCATTGACGATAAATTAACGATTCAGGCCGCGGGAGTTCGTTCCTGCTCAATGTTATCCATATGTCTCAAGTGTTGAAATTTCGTTAAATCACCACTGGTTTGCCCTGCCAAGTTTTTTCATTCTCTCTGACCATAAACTTACTAATTTACCCGTCGAAAAAAGAGTGCGCATTATCGCCTCAATAAAAAAACGATGCGTCGACGCCTCGAAATCCCCTGCACTTTCTGACATTGGAGCCTGCTATGTCGCCAACAGAAACATCGCCCCCGCTGATTGAGAAACACACTATTGGCTATGTTCCCCCGGCCGATCGTCACGGTAAAACCCGCGATCTGTTTACCCTGTGGTTTGGCGGAAATATCGCTCCGCTGCCGATTGTCACCGGCGCACTGGCCGTTCAGCTGTTTCATCTGAACTTGTTGTGGGGCGTGGTGGCCATTCTGGTCGGCCATCTCGCTGGCGGTGCGCTGATGGCGCTGCACTCCGCACAGGGGCCGCAGATGGGGATTCCGCAAATGATTCAGAGCCGTGCGCAGTTCGGCTCGCTGGGTTCCTTGCTGGTGGTGTCGATTGCCGGAGTAATGTACGTCGGCTTTTTTACCTCGAATATCGTCCTGGCCGGTGAGTCGCTGCACGGCATCGCTCCCGGCGTACCGCTGCCGGTCGGGATTGTTATTGGTGCCGTGGGGTCCGGGATAATCGGCATTATCGGCTACCGGTTTATCCACGTGCTGAACCGCATCGGGACCTGGGTGCTGGGGATCGGTATCGTGCTGGGCTTCGGCTATATCTTTAGCCATATCCATACGGCGGATTTCCTGACGCGCGGCGGATTTTCACTTTACGGCTGGCTGGCAACGGTATCGCTGGCGGCACTGTGGCAGATCGCTTTTGCCCCCTATGTTTCCGATTATTCCCGCTATTTGCCGGAAAATGTGTCCGTAGCAGGTACGTTCTGGGCGACTTACTGGGGATCGACGCTCGGCTCCAGCCTGTCATTTATCTTTGGTGCCGTGGCGGTGCTGGCGACCCCGCCGGGCCTGCAAACCATGGACGCCGTCAGGGCTGCCACCGGTGCGATTGGGCCACTGATGCTGGTGCTGTTTCTGCTGAGTGTGATCAGCCATAACGCCCTTAACCTGTACGGCGCGGTGATGTCGTTAATTACCCTGGTGCAAACCTTTTTCTGGCGCTGGATACCCGGCAGTAAAAGCCGGGCCGTGCTGTCGGCAATCGCCCTGGTGATCTGCTCGGTGGCGGCGATCTTTGCCTCGGCGGATTTCATCAGCCACTTTGTGGATCTGGTTCTGGCGCTGCTGGTGGTGCTGGTGCCCTGGACTGCGATCAACCTGATCGATTTTTATGCCATCCACAAAGGCAACTACGACATTAGCTCCATTTTCCAGGTGGATGGTGGGATTTATGGCCGCTATAACCCGCAGGCACTGCTGGCTTACGGCATCGGCATTGTGGTGCAGATCCCCTTTATGAATACCCCGCTCTATGTTGGCCCCGTTTCCGCGTGGATTAACGGCGCGGATCTCTCCTGGCTGATCGGCCTGCTGGTGACCTCACCGCTTTATTACTGGCTGGCCAGCCGCAACAGCGCGTATCGCCGCAGGCAGCAGAGCTACTGCCGACCCGCCTGAATTTTCCACCGGCCGCGTTATGCGGCCTCATTTACCCGTTTTACAGGAGTTAAAAGATGAGCAAACCGACGCATACCCGTATTCGCATGTTCAATACCAAAGCGACCTATCCAAATCAGAGCCTGGATAACGATCTGTGCCAGGCGGTACGTGCAGGTAATACCGTTTACGTGCGTGGCCAGGTGGGTACCGATTTTTCCGGGGCGCTGGTGGGGCTGGGCGATCCGCGCGCGCAGGCGGAGCAGGCGATGAAAAACGTGAAACAGCTGCTGGAAGAGGCGGGAAGCGATCTGTCGCACATCGTCAAAACGACCACGTATCTTATCGATCCCCGCTACCGTGAGCCGGTCTATCAGGAAGTCGGAAAGTGGCTGAAGGGCGTTTTCCCTATCTCTACCGGGCTGGTGGTGTCTGCACTGGCGCAGCCGCAGTGGCTGATGGAAATTGATGTCATAGCCGTTATTCCGGATGAGGAGGCGCTGTGACCTTCTCAATCGCGGCACGCTGTAGTGAAACCGGGCAATTTGGCGTGGCCGTCAGCTCCTCCAGCATGGCGGTGGGTGCCCGCTGTCCGTGGGTACTGAGCGGGGTCGGTGCAGTATCCAGCCAGAACATCACCCTGCCCGCTCTTGGCCCGGAAATCCTCGCGGCACTGGATCAGGGGGCGACCGTGTCGCGAGCGTTAGATGATGCGCTGGCCCGTGACGCACACTGCCAGTATCGCCAGGTGACGGTGATTGGGCGCGATGGCCACACCGCCATATTTAGCGGCAGCCAGACGCTGGGTGTGCATCATGCGGTTCAGGGGAAAGCGTGCGTGGCTGCGGGAAATATGCTGGCAGGGAAACAGGTGATCGTCGCTATGGTCAGCGCATTTGAGAAAAGCCAGGGTTCACTGGCAGAGCGCCTGATCCTCGCGATGGAAGCGGGGCTGGCGGCGGGAGGAGAAGCTGGCCCGGTCCATTCCGCCGCGCTGAAAGTGGTGGGCGATCAAAGCTGGCCGCTGGTTGACCTCAGAGTTGACTGGGCGGATGCTGCTCCATTGGCCCGGCTGAACGATCTCTGGCGCGCCTGGCAACCTCAGGCGCAGGACTATCTGACGCGAGCACTCGATCCGCGTCAGGCCCCCGGCTATGGGGTTCCCGGCGATGAATAGCCCGGTACGCGATTTACTGGCGCAGCTACTGGCGTTCGATACCACCAGCCGTGAATCCAATCTTGCGCTGATTCACTTTGTTCAGAGCTGGCTGGCGGAACACGGCGTGGCATCCCGGCTGCTGCATAATGACAGCGGCAGCAAGGCGAATCTCTACGCGGTGATTGGCCCCGATACAGCGGGTGGCGTGATGCTCTCCGGCCATACCGATGTAGTACCGGTCGAGGGGCAGACGTGGAGCGTGCCGCCGTTTGCGCTGACGGAACAGGAAGGCCGCTATTACGGGCGCGGCAGCACCGATATGAAGGGATTCCTCGCCTGCGTGCTGGCCTCGGTTCCGGCATTTGTTGCCGAACCGCTGCGACTGCCGCTGCACCTGGCATTCTCCTACGACGAAGAGGTCGGCTGCCTGGGCGTGCGCAGCCTGACGGAGCTGCTGGCTGATGCGGCCAGTAAACCGGCGTTGTGCATTATTGGCGAACCCACTGAAATGCGGCCGGTTTACGGCCATAAGGGTAAAGTGGCGATGCGCTGCGACGTGCGCGGCCACGCCTGCCATTCCGCCTATGCGCCGCAGGGGGTGAATGCGATTGAGTATGCTACCCGGCTGATTACCCGGTTGATGGATGAAGGGGACCAGCTGGCCGAGGTGCAGGACAGCCGTTTCGATCCGGCATTCAGCACCCTGCAGGTTGGTACGATTTCCGGCGGCACAGCGTTAAATATCGTGCCGCAGTCCTGCCAGTTTGACTTTGAAATCCGCCATCTGCCCGATGCCCCGGCTGACGCGGTCATTGAGCGGATCGCACAGTATGCGCAGTGCGAGCTGTTACCCGCTATGCGGCAAAAAGCCGACGGCTGTAGCATCACCTTTCAGCCGCTCAGCCAGTATCCCGGTCTGCTGACCGATCCCACGTGTCGGTTCGCCAGCCTGCTGGCCGAATGGTGCGGCTGCGACCGTTTCAGTACCGTTGCTTTTGGCACGGAAGGCGGATTATTTCATCAGGCGGGTATGACGACGCTGGTTTGCGGTCCGGGTAGTATGGAACAGGGGCATAAACCGGATGAGTTCATCAGCGTGGAACAGATCGATGCCTGTATGAAAATGCTGGGGAATCTGACCCAATGGCTGCGCGCCTGAACGGCGCGCTGATCCGTTTACAGCATGCCCGGTAGTTCGGCTTTGCAGTATTCCACGAACAGTCCGGCGGGTTTGGTCAGCCGATCGCCAGCCAGCCAGGCGGCGGCCAGCCCGGAACCCTCCACCTCATCTTTCAGCTCCACCATGGCCAGCGGCTTCCCGTCGTAGCTGAACTTGCCGCTCGGGCGGGTTACCAGCACGGCAAAACCAAAACCGTGGCCAACCATACCGCGCACCATTTCAATCGATGGCGAGCTAAAGACAATATCCGGCGTGATGCCTGCGCGGGTAAACAGGCTGATAAAGTAGTTACGGCTGGGCTGCACATCCAGCAGGATCATCGGTTCATCGGCCAGTTCAGACAGGGAAACCGCACTCTGCTGCGCCAGTCGGTGCGCCGCAGGCAGCAGAATGTACGGTTTCCTTGGTGCGACCAGCGGTTCCACGCTCAGGCTGTTGTCGAGATCGTGCTGATAGAGCAGCGCCACGTCGAAGCGGCCTGCGGCCAGCCCCTGCAACAGTTCGTGCTGCTCGCCGTCGCGGATCATAATCTCCACGCCGGGATACAGAGCCTTAAAGCCGTGGATCAGCTTTGGCAGAATCAGTGGAGCGACCGTTTCAAAGCAGCCGATATCGATTTTACCCGCCACAATGTCCGTATCGGCCAGCGCATTTTGCTCAAATTCATGGGCCATTCGCAGCAGCCTGACCGCCTTACGATGAAAACGGGTGCCGGAAGGCGTTAGCGACACGCCCTGCGCGTGATGGCGAATAAAAAGCTGTACGCCGAAGCTCTCTTCCAGAATCTTTATTGCCGTTGAGATCGACGGCTGTGCGATAAATAACTTGCGGGAAGCTTCCGCCACGCTGCCACATTCAACCGTCGTGACGAAATACTTCAGCTGACGCAATGTGTAGTTTGCCATAGACCATCCTTATTCGTTCTCAGGATCATATCCGGCAAAATGGCGGCGATAAAGCGTTTATCTGTGTTGAACTTCACGTATTTTGTAGTCAGTTTTAGCGATTTGTATGAGTGCGTGATTGTCAAGGACAACTCCTGACATTGCGGCGGCGGCGACATTATTGTTATCTGATAAGCGGATAAATTATGCCCGGGACCGGGCATTTAACAGGTGCAAAGAGACTCAATGAACGCTGAAATAACCCTGCCCCTGCGGCAGCAGAATAGCAATATTCTTCGCCTTGCCACCGCTCAGGCGCTGGCGGGTGCGAATGCGGTGGTGTTCTATACGACGGGTGCGATTGTCGGTAATAGCATTGCACCGGACAGCACGCTGGCAACCCTGCCGCTGACGATTTTTGTGCTGGGGATGGCCGCCTGTATTTTACCGCTCGGCGCGTTTACCCGTCGGTATGGCCGCAGAGCGGCCTTTCTGCTGGGCACCGGTACCGGGGTGATCACCGGCCTGGCCGCCGCACTGGCGGTGGTCATAGGTTCGTTCTCTCTGTTTTGCCTTGCCGCGTTTATGGGCGGAGCCTATGCGGCGGTGGGGCTGTCATTTCGTTTTGCGGCCACCGATGGCGTGGGCAAAGAACGGCGGGCACGGGCGCTTTCGCTGGTGATGGGCGGCGGCGTGGCGGCGGGCGTTATCGGCCCGATGCTGGTGACCGGCACGATGGATCTCTGGCCGCCGCATACCTTCGCGGTGACCTTTATTGCCCAGGCGCTGGTGGCTGCGATTTCCGCGCTGGTGCTTTCCGGCGTGAAGTCGGCCGAGCCGGTGGCGCAGAATAAAGCTGGGGCCGCTGGCCGCGCGCTGGCTGAAATTATTCGCCAGCCGGGTTTTGCCCGCGTGGTGTTTACCGGCGCGGTTGCCTATATGGTGATGAACTTTCTGATGACCGCCGCACCGTTGGCGATGCATATGCACGGCATCTCTCAGGAGGCATCTAACCTGGGCATCCAGTGGCACGTGATTGCCATGTACGCGCCGGGTTTCTTTACCGGCGGGCTGATTAGCCGCTTCGGTGCTTCTCGCGTTGCTGCTGCGGGGCTGGTGATTACGGCTCTTTCTGTGCTGGCCGGGCTTGCCGGAACGGAGATCGTACATTACTGGGTGTCGCTGATCCTGCTGGGCGTTGGCTGGAACTTTGGCTTTACCGGTGCTTCCGCGCAGATCGTTGATTTCCATCGCCCCGAAGAGAAAACTCAGGTGCAGTCGCTGAATGATTTCATCGTCTTTGGCGTGATGATTATTGGTTCATTTTCTTCCGGCGCGCTGCTGCATCTTTTCGGCTGGAATGCCGTACTGTGGGGATCGCTGGTGCCGGTAATAGTGGCGCTGCTGACGCTGATATCGATAAAAAAACTAGGATAACCAGGCATATACGGATAACGATTAAGTTGCAGACAGGCAAGGCAGACCGGCGCTCAGCAGCGGACAGGCTGAGCGCCTGCCCGCTGGCGAACGTGAGTATTACCAGATGCCCACGATTTTCATCCATGCGCCGCCGGCCAGCAGCCAGATGGCGATAGACACGATCGATACCAGGAAGCTGACGCCCCACCACTGGCCGGTAGAGTTATAGCCGGAGCCGAACAGTGCCGGGCCGGGGCCGCCGGAGTACTGGGTCAGGCCCATCGACAGATTGGAGGTGTAGCCCAGCGTCAGCGCGGCCAGCAGCGGCGGCACGCCGACCGAAACGGATACCGCCAGGAAGGCCAGATACATCGCTGAAATATGCGCCATCGCCGAGGCAAAGAAATAGCGGGTGTAGAAATAAACCAGAATCAGCACCAGGAACACCAGCAGCCAGTCAAAGTGGCCGATGTAGCCCACGATGCCCTTAGAGATCCAGGCAATCATGCCGTATTTGTTCAGGGCGTTGGCCATCATCACCAGCACAGCGAACCAGAACATCGTATCCCACGCCGTTTTCTCTTCAATAATGTTCTTCCACGACATGATGTTGGAGAGCAGCAGGATCGCCAGGCCAATAAAGGCTGACAGCGTGGCGGGGATCTGGAAGAAGATATCGCCCGCGGTCCACAGCACGATCAGCAGCACGAAGTCGAACGCCAGAATTTTTTCGGCAAGGGACATCGGACCCATTTTGCGCAGTTCTTCCCGCGCGATGCCCGGTATTTCCGGCGTTTTTTTCAGTTCCGGTGGATAAATATAATAGAGGCACAGAGGAATAATCAGCAGCGTCAGCAGACCGGGTACGATGGCACCTAAGAACCAGATCCCCCAGTTAACCTGAATCCCCTGGCTGGCAGCCAGCTCGGCAATCAGCGGGTTCCCGGCCATCGCCGTCAGGAACATTGCGCAGATAATGGCATCAATCTGCGAAACGCAGATCATCAGAAACGCCCCGGCCTTTCTGGCCGTTGGCCCCGGCTCGGACTGGTATGCGGTAGCAATCGACTGGGTGATGGGATACATAATGCCGCCGCCGCGCGCCGAGGCGGAAGGAATGCCCGGGCCGAGTACCATATCGGACAGTGCCAGACCGTAAGCCACGCCGAGCATGCTGTGCCCGCATTTCGAGATAAACCACAGCGCGATGCGCCTGCCCAGCCCGGTTTTAATCACCGCGCGGGAGATAAACATGGCGATACCGATCAGCCAGATCGTGCCGTTGGCAAAGCCGGACAGCGCGGCTACTTTGCCGCTGCCACCGCCGGAGATCGGCGTCAGCCCGGTCATTGCCGAGACGACCAGCGCCACCATGGTTACCGCGCCCATCGGCATCACTTTTAAAATAATCGCCAGAATGGTCGCGGCGAAGACCGCAAACATATGCCACGCAACAATATCCAGGCCGGTGGGTGGTGGCATAAACCAGATTAGCAGGCCCACAAAGAGCGTTAAAACGCCCTTCCACAGTGGAAATGCCAGTTTTACCTGCACTTGTTCAGTCATCATTATTTCCCTTTATTTTCCCCTACCTCCTTTTTGAACAAAAACAGGCATGCACATCTTGATGGATATCAAGAATGGTAATTAATCCATCTTAATTTACTTATTACGGGGGGAGGTGAAGCTTATCCTGCCCCGGCGGGAGCAGGATAACGGGGTTTATGCAACGCTCAGATTCTGCGTTTTATAGCGCTGCAGCTTATACAGCGTGGCTGCCGCCGCGAGCAGTGCCGGCACGCTGAGGAACATCAGGATACTGTCGGCCTGCCATTGCTGAGAAAGCAGCTGTGCGCTCATCATGGTGCCTGCCACGCCGCCAAAGCGCCCGACGCCCTGCATCCACGCAATTCCCGTGGCACGGCAGTGGGTTGGATAAAAGGTGGCTGCCAGGGTTTGCAGGCCCGACTGCGCACCGTTCATGGTAATGCCCATCAGGAAGATCAGCCCGCCGAACAGGACGATATGGTTGTTCTCAAAGCCCAGCGCCAGCGCAAACAGCATTGTCAGGGCAAAACCGGTCATCACCACTTTGTGTGCTTCCCACCTGTCCATCATCCAGCCCGCCAGCAGGATCCCCGCCGTGCCGCCGAAGGTAAACAGCGAGGTCAGCCAGGCGGATTCCGCCAGTGGATAGCCCATCCCCAACATCAGTGTCGGCATCCAGCTCAGCAGCACGTAATAGATCACCAGCCCCATAAAATAGGTCATCCACAACATCAGTGTACCGGCCAGCCACGGCTGGCTGAACAACTGCGCCACGCTGCCTTTTTTGCCGGTGGTACGATCCTCGTCCAGATAAAAATGCGTCACCTGCGCCAGGTTCCCGGCAATAAACCGCTGGGCAATGCGCCGGATTTGCACAATGTCTTTACCGCGATGCACCAGAAATTTGACCGACTCCGGCAGGAACAGAACCAACAACACGGTGAGCGCCAGCGGCGCAATCGCTCCGGCCAGCAGCACGCTGTGCCAGCCATAGTTAGGGATCAGCCAGGACGAGATCGCCCCGCCGCCCGCCGCACCCAGCGGAAAGCCACAGTACATGGTGTTTATTGCCATAGAACGGCAGCGCTTCGGGGCAAACTCCGAGACGAGCGTAATCGCATTCGGCATCGCCGCACCCAGCCCGAGGCCGGTCAGAAAGCGCCACAGCGTCAGTGTATTCAGTGTTTGTGCATAGGCGGTACCCAGGCTGGCAAGCCCGAAGAACAGGCAGGAGAAAACCAGCACCTTTTTACGCCCCAGCCTGTCCGAGGCCGGCCCGGCGATTAGCGCACCGATGGAAAGCCCGAGCAGCGCGGCGCTTAATACCGGCCCGAGGTCCTGCCTTTTAATTCCCCAGTCGCTGGACAGCGTGGGGGCGATATAGCCCATCGCCGCCGTGTCGAACCCGTCGATGGCGAGGATCAGAAATCCCAGGATGATAATCACCCAGTGAAAGCGTGAAACCGGTGCTTCGTCGATTGCCTGTTGGATATTCACTTTACCCGAATAAACCATGTAACCCCCGCCCGTTGTGATGTTGCAATATGTGTCTTCTGTTCATGTATTTTCCTGTATATACATTTGCAATCGACACAAAAAATTGTCAAATCGACTTAGCGTAAGTGTTAAGTAGTCGTTGTTTTTGGATGAAAAATGGACGGTTGATGAGGCTGGGGTTTTGAAGGGAAAGGGGGGATCTGAGGATGAGAAATAATGTGCTAATTAGACTGGCCCCATAGATCACAAGACGCTTGCGTCTGGATATATAGGGGCAAACCCAATTCAGTTCGGGTTGTGGCTTCTGTATGATGCTGGTTTTATAACCACTTAGGCCGTGAGGGATTATGGCAACGGGATTTTTTCTGTATCACCTGGATAAAACCACCTGCGGCGGGCGCATTCTTGCTGGCGCATCCGATGACACCTACGAAATCGGTGGCATCGAACGTCAGCAGGTCAGGGCGGGCGACCCTGTAACCAGCGGGAAGCATGAAGGTCGTTTCCGCGTCTGTGGCGGCATGGGTGACACTTATGAGGTCGGTGGCGAGCTGAAGGAGTGGGCGGGTTCGCTGGATAGTTACAGCTCCTGCCCGTGCCGCGCACGCTTTATCCCGTCAGTTCAGACGCATGCCTACGAAAGTAACTGTAATTCCGGCAGGATGGCAGAGCGGGAGAATACTGCCCGCAAGAAAAAACTGGCTGAGGCGAAGGAAAAGGGGCTTGAACCTATGCCTGTTCCAGCCCTGATTTATCAGACAAAGAACCGGATGGATGACTATCAGGCCAGGGACATGCATCACGGCGATCTGGATATCCTGACGCTCAGGAACCATTTTCGCATCGATGTTGATAATGTCTCAACAAAGGTTAATCCATACACCCTGACAGCAAAGGAGTTGTTTAACTCTTATCCATTTTTGTCCCCTTATGAGCGGGCCATGCTGCCGGATGAACCTGCCAGGACGGTGAGCAAGGAGGAAAGCGCGGGGCTGATGTTTGATGAATTCCGGGCGTTGGCGAAGGTGTTCTCCTTCCAGGGGGAATATCAGAACATCATTACGGAAATGATCGGTCATATGCAGGGCAACAGCGGCACACCGTACAGCAGTCCACTACTCGACAGGGCGCTGAAAGAGCAAATTCTGAATGACCGTTCCGAGCAAAGCTCTTTGCTACTAATTCGAGATATTCTGACGCCTGCTATTAACTACGAGTATGGATTTATTCCACTCGATAAAAAGGACAAGTTATTTGATGAGAAGGGCAACTTTAAGGACTTTAGCGGTGCTGTACTGCCTAAATTTGACCATCTTACAGATCGGACTAACGGGCTGGTGATTACCATCCATGATACCTGGTCGACGCATATTAGGCTGGAGTCGCTGGAAGTTGAGAGAGAGAGTTTCAGGGCAAAGGTGCATTATCGCATTCAGGATCACTTTGGCCTCGATGATGATGATGTACTGAACCCGCTATACCGGGAATTTCGTATCTTCCGGCTATGGTTCACGCTTCAGCGCTGGGATGAATACGGCTACAGACCGTTTATCACCGAGATGAATGCCACGGTAGAAATCAGCGGGAGGCGGGGTGAATAAGCGACTGATCGCGGGGGTTATCGCCACAGCTATCAGCGGTTGTCTACTCTGGCAGTACCTGACACCGGTTGAGATTGTGGCTGTACATAGAAACGTTATGCTTGTCAGACATTTTCCGTATCTGAAAAGCCGTCAAATCGCCTGGTGGGAAGCTAACAAGGACATGATCCAGGCTAAATACGGTATACCGGGTAAAGGCGAAGCTGATTATTACAGTGTAGTCATTATGGACTTTGGTGAGGGGTATCGTATCGACAGAGGAACGGATGAAGATTCTGATCTACTGTGCTTTGATGAAATGTCCGTAGAGGCAAGATGTATCGAAAAACATCCCCGCCTGTGGATTCGGTTTAGTCAAAGTACAGGTCTGTTTTATCGTTAATCATATCCACTTCAAAAAGCATCTTCTTGAGATCCTTTTTTCGCGCGTAATCTCGCCCTGTAAACAAAAAAACCACCGCTACCAACGATGGTTCTTTTGCCGGAATTGGCGGAAGATCACAGGAGTCGAACCTGCCCGGGACCGCTGGCGGCCCCAACTGAATTTGAAGTCCAGCCGCCTCACCGGAGACGACGATCTTCCTTTTAATACAGAAGCGCGGCGAGTATACCATCGGTGATACCCTTATAAAAACCATGGTTTCATTAAATAAGATGTTTGATGTCCCGCAGCGGCAGCAACGTGTCCGTTTCTGACCTTCTTTCCCCCGCTTATCCTTGCCATCATAGGGTTATCCCTCTCAGGTAAGGAGTCCGAAAATGACCGATACCGTTTTACTGGTAATTGACGCGCAGCAGTCGTTCTATCATCGTGGCTATCAGCAAACCCCGGAAACGCCCGCATTTGAACAGGCGCTAAGCAGGCTCATTGCGGGCTGTCAGCAGAAAGAAATTCTGGTGGTGGACGTGCTGCATGTGGAAACGGAAGGCCCGTTTTCACCGGCGTCCGGCCTGGTGGTTCGCCTGCCGTTTCTGACCCATCAGGCGGCGCACAGCGTGAAAAAAACGGTACATAATGCGCTGACGGAATCCGGTCTGCTACAGTGGCTGGAGCAGCGGCAGGTGAAGCACGTGATTGTGAGCGGTATCCGTACCGAGCAGTGCTGTGAAACTACCGCGCGCGTGGCGTCGGACCTCGGCTACCGCGTGACGTTTGTGACGGAAGCGACGCTGACGTTCCCCATTACCCATAACGGCATTACGCTCAGCGTGGCGGATTTGCGCCATCGTACCGAAAGCGTGCTGATCGATCGCTTCGCCGCGATCCGCACGGTGGAGGAGTGCCTGCAGGAGCTTGCATAATATGACGATTCCGGTGTGGTTTTTGACTCTGCCCGGTGTGATGACCCTCGATCTGACCGGCCCGGCGGAGACGCTGAAGCTGGCCGATGGGGCCTTCAGCCTGCACTATATTGGCCCCGATGAAACCGTGCTGAGCTCCACGGATATGGCCATCAGCCGCATCCAGCCGCTGCCGGAAACGTTACCCCCCGGCAGCCTGTTGGTGGTGCCGGGCGTGCAGGACTCCTCGGTATGGTTTGACACCCCGCAGGCGATTGCCGCCCGTAACTGGCTGATGCGCATCCAGCCCGCGATTCATGCCCGGCATATTACCCTGATCTGCGTCTGCTCCGGCTCCCTGCTTGCCGCCCGCGCCGGGCTGATGCACGGCGTTGAATGCACCACCCATCATGAAGTGATTGCGCGTCTTAAAAACGCCGAACCTGCCGCTATCGTGCGGGAAAATCGCATCTTTATCGAAGATCGCGGTATCTGGACCAGCGCGGGGATTACCGCCGGTATCGATCTGTCGCTGCATCTGATTAACCACCTGTGTGGCTCGCAGATGGCGCTAAACGTGGCGCGGGAAATGGTGGTTTATTTCCGCCGCTCGGGGGATGATCCGCAGCTCTCGCCGTGGCTGCGCTACCGCAACCATATGCATCCGGCCATTCACCGCACCCAGGATCTGCTGATCCAGCAGCCGGAGCAGGAGTGGTCGCTGGATGATATCGCCGAGCGAGTCCATGTCAGCGCGCGCCATCTGACGCGGCTGTTCCGCCAGCATCTCGGCATCAGCGTACGTGAGTATCACGAGCAGCTGCGGCTGGCGATTGTCCAGCAGCGCCGCCAGCAGGGCGAAGGTAACGAGCAGGCGGCGCTGGCGGCAGGGTTCTCCTCCTCCCGCCAGCTGCGCCGCGCGCAGCAGCGCTGGCAGGCGGACTAGCTCACCAGGTGATGTTTATCGATGCGCTGCAGGCCAATGGCCAGCAGCAGACTGCCGCCGAGGGTGATGGCAAACACCAGCGGGATGTCGATCAACGGATGGTCGGTATTATCCAGCCCGTGGGTGCGCATATAGTGGATAAACAGCGCGTGGAAGCCGTAAATCGGCAATGAATAGCGCGAAATGGTGGCTAAAATCGGCAAAGGACGGTCGTTTAGCGTGTTTTTAAACAGCACCAGTAGACTAACGGCGGCAATAAACACCGCCGGGCCGCAGTAGAGATACCAGGTATCGGCGAAGGCCCCGTTAATCGCGAACTGGCGTTTGGTGCCGAAGGCAATCACCAGCACGCAGACGATAAAGGTTATCGCCGCCAGCCAGCTTACGCCCGGCCTGTCGGTTTTCATCGTGCCGATGGCCCGACCGGTCAGCGCGTACAGCAGATAGTAGATGGAATCCCCGTTGATATAGAGGTTTACCGGTAGCCAGTGAAAGCGGGCGATCGAACCGTCGACGGTATTCGGGTTCGCCAGCACAGCCAGCACCAGAATGACAATCGCCATATAGCCCGCGCTGACCGGCTTCACCTGAATCAGCGGTGAAAACATATAGATGGCGATAATCGCAAAGAAAAACCACAGGTGGTAAAAGATTGGTTTTTGCAGCAGGTTTTTCACCGAGGTGACTTCATTAATTGGCGTCAGCAGGGTGATATAGGCCAGCGCAATCGCGCTGTAGAACAGCAGGCACAGCACTACGCGCAGGAAATGGCGCTTCTGCGCGCTGCGCTCGCCAAAAAACAGGTAGCCGGAGATCATAAAGAAGATCGGCACGCACACCCTGGATGCCGAGTTCAGCAGGTTTGACAGATCCCAACTGTGCTCGCCGACCGACATCCCGGTGGTCACGTACCAGGTGGTGGTGTGGATCATTATCACCATCAAACACGCCACCGCGCGCAAATTATCTATCCAGCCAATTTTCTGCATTATTTCAATCCTGTTTGTCGGGAAAAAATCCGTATCGATGCCCGCTAAGCCTGGCCAGGGGAACGGACTTCAACAACCCGACGAGCAAAAACTCGGAACAGGACGAATAAAATGTGTGGCGTCGCCGACAAAAGCAGCGAATTCGATTAAATCACCGCCGTTATCATTACCATTTTGGTAATCAACCCGGTCAAAGGGTATACTGACGCCCACTTTTTTAACCACTCGTATCGCGTGCGAAATCAACATGCAAAAGTTTGATACCAAGACTTTCCAGGGCCTGATCCTGACCTTACAGGATTACTGGGCGCGCCAGGGCTGCACCATCATCCAACCGCTGGATATGGAAGTGGGCGCTGGTACTTCTCACCCGATGACCTGCCTGCGGGCGCTGGGGCCAGAGCCAACGGCGGTGGCCTACGTGCAGCCGTCGCGCCGCCCTACCGACGGCCGCTACGGTGAAAACCCGAACCGCTTACAGCACTACTACCAGTTCCAGGTGATCATCAAGCCATCGCCGGACAACATTCAGGAGCTGTACCTTGGCTCGCTGAAAGAGCTGGGCATGGACCCGACCATCCACGATATCCGCTTTGTGGAAGACAACTGGGAAAACCCAACGCTGGGTGCCTGGGGTCTGGGCTGGGAAGTGTGGCTGAACGGCATGGAAGTAACGCAGTTCACCTACTTCCAGCAGGTTGGCGGCCTGGAGTGCAAACCGGTTACCGGTGAAATCACTTACGGTCTGGAACGCCTGGCGATGTACATCCAGGGCGTGGATAGCGTTTACGATCTGGTGTGGAGCGACGGTCCGCTGGGTAAAACCACCTACGGCGACGTGTTCCATCAGAACGAAGTGGAGCAGTCCACCTATAACTTCGAATACGCCGACGTCGATTTCCTCTTCGCCTGCTTCGAGCAGTACGAGAAAGAGGCGCAGAGCCTGCTGGCGCTGGAAAAACCGCTGCCGCTGCCTGCCTACGAGCGTATTCTGAAAGCCGCACACAGCTTTAACCTGCTGGATGCCCGTAAAGCCATCTCCGTCACCGAGCGTCAGCGTTATATTCTGCGTATCCGCACCCTGACGAAATCCGTGGCTGAAGCCTACTATGCCTCCCGCGAGGCGCTGGGCTTCCCGATGTGCAATAACAAGAAATAAGAGGCAGCCATGACTGAAAAAACCTTCCTGGTGGAAATCGGCACCGAAGAGCTGCCTCCGAAAGCCCTGCGCAGTCTGGCGGAGTCCTTCGCGGCTAACTTTACCGCTGAACTGGATGCCGCAGGCCTGGCCCATGGCGACGTGAAGTGGTTCGCCGCGCCGCGCCGCCTGGCGCTGAAAGTCGCCAGCCTGAGCACCGCGCAGCCGGATCGCGAAGTGGAAAAACGTGGCCCGGCGATTGCCGCCGCGTTTGATGCCAACGGCGTGGCCACCAAAGCCGCCGAAGGCTGGGCACGCGGCTGCGGTATCACCGTCGATCAGGCCGAGCGTCTGAGCACCGATAAAGGTGAATGGCTGGTGTACCGTGCGAAAGTGACCGGTGAAAGCGCGCAGGCGCTGCTGCCGGCGATGATCGCTACTTCACTGGCTAAGCTGCCGATCCCGAAACTGATGCGCTGGGGCGCGTCTGACGTGCAGTTCGTGCGTCCGGTGCATACCGTGACCATCCTGCTCGGCGATGAGCTGATCCCGGCCACCATTCTGGGCATCGACTCAGCGCGTACCATTCGCGGCCACCGCTTTATGGGCGAGCCGGAATTCACCATCGATAACGCCGACCAGTATCCGGCGATCCTGCTGGAGCGCGGTAAAGTGCAGGCGGATTTCGACGCCCGTAAAGCGACGATTAAAGCCGATGCCGAAGAAGCTGCCCGTAAAATCGGCGGCGTTGCCGATCTGAGCGACAGCCTGCTGGAAGAAGTCACCTCCCTGGTAGAGTGGCCGGTGGTGCTGACGGCGAAGTTTGAAGAGAAGTTCCTCGCGGTTCCGGCTGAAGCGCTGGTGTACACCATGAAGGGCGACCAGAAGTATTTCCCGGTGTACGACAACGCGGGCAAGCTACTGCCAAACTTCATCTTCGTGTCGAACATTATTTCGAAAGATCCGCAGCAGATTATCTCCGGTAACGAGAAGGTGGTGCGTCCACGCCTCGCCGACGCCGAGTTCTTCTTCAACAGCGATCGTAAGCGTCGTCTGGAAGATAACCTGCCGCGTCTGGAAACCGTGCTGTTCCAGAAAGAGCTGGGCACCCTGCGCGATAAAACCGACCGCATTCAGGCGCTGGCCGGTTGGATTGCTGCCCAGATCGGCGCGGATGTGAATCATGCGACCCGCGCTGGCCTGCTGTCCAAGTGCGATCTGATGACCAACATGGTGTTCGAATTTACCGACACCCAAGGCGTGATGGGCATGCACTATGCGCGTCACGATGGCGAAGCCGAAGACGTTGCGGTCGCGCTGAACGAGCAGTATCAGCCGCGCTTTGCCGGTGACGAGCTGCCGTCTAACCCAATTGCCTGCGCGCTGGCGATTGCCGATAAGATGGATACCCTGGCCGGGATTTTCGGCATTGGTCAGCATCCGAAAGGCGACAAAGACCCGTTCGCTCTGCGCCGCGCCGCGCTTGGCGTGCTGCGTATTATCGTCGAGAAAAACCTGCCGCTGGATCTGCAAACCCTGACGGAAGAAGCGGTGCGCCTGTACGGCAGCAAGCTGTCTAACGCTAAGGTCGTGGACGAAGTGATCGACTTTATGCTGGGTCGTTTCCGTACCTGGTATCAGGAAGAAGGCCACAGCGTGGATACCATCCAGGCCGTGCTGGCGCGTCGTCCGACCCGTCCGGCGGATTTCGATGCCCGTATGAAGGCAGTGTCTCACTTCCGTACGCTGGAAGCCGCAGCCACGCTGGCCGCCGCCAACAAGCGTGTTTCTAACATTCTTGCCAAGTCGAGCGAACCGCTGAACGACAGCGTGCAGGCCGTGCTGCTAAAAGAGAATGAAGAGATCAAGCTGGCGACCTATGTGTCTGCACTGAGCAGCAAGCTGCAGCCTTACTTTGCAGAAGGCCGCTATCAGGAAGCACTGATCGAGCTGGCTGAGCTGCGCGAGACGGTGGATAATTTCTTCGACAAGGTGATGGTGAATGCCGACGATCAGGCGGTGCGTATTAACCGCCTGACGCTGCTGGCTAAGCTGCGCGAGCTGTTCCTGCAGGTTGCGGATATCTCCCTGCTGCAGTAAGTCGCTACCCTAAGAGGCGGGCCATCGGTCCGCCTTTTTTATCGCACAGACACCCCGCCTTACAATTCCACCTTGCCCCTGAAGCTCCATTTCCTTACCCTGTGCGGTTTTTGCCATTCAGGTTAAGACAGTTATGCAATCCTTTGGATACGCTGCAAAGGCAGCCAACACCCCTCTCGAACCCTTCGAATTCAAGCGCCGCGACCTGCAGGCCGGTGATGTCCATATCGACATCCACTATTGCGGCGTCTGCCACTCTGACCTGCATATGGCGCGTAACGAATGGGGCGTCAGCCAGTTCCCGCTGGTGCCGGGACATGAAATCGTTGGGCGCGTTGTCGCCACCGGTAGCGACGTTACCGCGTTTAAAGCGGGCGATTTGGTGGGTGTGGGCGTGATGGTCGACTCCTGCGGCCACTGCGCTCAGTGCCACGGCGGTGAAGAGCAGTACTGCGAAGAAGGCTTTACCGCAACCTATAACAGTGAAGAGAAAACCATCGGCGGTATGACCTTCGGCGGTTACTCCGACAGTATCGTGGTCGACAGTAAATTTGTCGTCTCCGTTCCGGATAACCTGGAATTGAGCGCGGTAGCACCGCTGCTGTGCGCCGGTGTGACCACGTGGTCACCGCTTCAGCACTGGAACGTGCAGCCGGGCCAACGTGTGGGAATTATCGGGCTGGGTGGCCTGGGCCATATGGCGGTGAAGCTGGCGAGTGCACTGGGGGCCGAAGTGGTGCTGTTTACCACCTCACCGGCGAAAGGTGCCGATGCGCTGCGCCTGGGTGCCAGCCAGGTCGTGGTGTCGAAAGATGCAGAGCAGATGGAGAGCGTGAAGAACAGTCTGGATATGATCCTCGATTGCGTAGCCGCACCGCACGATCTGGACCCCTACCTCAATGCGCTGAAAACCAACGGTCATCTGGTTCTGGTCGGCATTCCTGACTCCCCGCATAAGTCACCCAACGTCACACCCATTGTGTTCAAACGCCTGAGTATTTCCGGCACTTCGATCGGCAGCATCAAGGAAACGCAGCAGATGCTCGATTTCTGCGGCCAGCACAATATCGTATCGGATGTGGAGGTGATTCGTCTGGATCAGGTGGAAGATGCGTTTGAGCGGATGCTGAAGGGTGATGTGAAGTACCGTTTTGTCATTGATATGAAAGCGGGACGCTAAGACTCTCCTGCATAAAACCCGCCCTGTGGCGGGTTTGTTTTTTCGTTCTTTTATCTTTCCAGCAACTGTCGTCCCAGATACGGATTCGAATGAATCAACTGCATCAGCTTCTGTGCGCTACCTGACGGTTTGGTTCGCTGCGCTTCCCAGCTTTTTACTGATGAAACGCTCACGCCCATCGCCAGGGCAAACTCATCAATCTGCATGCCGCTAATTTCCCTGATCCGTCTCGGTTCCGGCATCGCTGCTTCACTTTCTGTCATCGCGCCAGCCCGCACCACATCACGCGTTAACACGATTTGTTCCAGGCTGGAGAGTAATTCAAGCATTGGATCTTTTGTTTCCATAAGCACACACCTCATTAAACTCACTTAATGTGAACAACCAGAGGGGTAGAGCCTCAAGCTCAGGCTCAGAATACTGGCGGACATCAACCGCTGGAAAACTGCGAGGCAGCACAGGGAAACGCCAGGAGCTTAAGTATTAGACTAATCCTGGTGATTCAGATCATATTTTTTAATTATTTTTTCGTTCTGCTTTGCAAAAACTGAAGGGCGTTATCTCCGTTGGCTTAGATGTCATTGGCTTAGGTCGCATAAGCCATACTTACTTGTCACAGTCCTGCCAATCAGCCAATCAGCCAATCAGCCAATCTGCCCACCCGCATCGGCAATGATTGATACTGGACGGTCACATCAACGATCGCGCTATCCTTCGAAAACGAGTTCGACTATCCTTCATTCAGGATTTATCTTCTTCACAACCCGCAAGATAGTTAACAGGAGTTTTTTCCATGACCAAAGGACCTGCACGCATCTGGATGCGTTTGCTGGTGCCGTTTATGGCGCTGTTTCTGGTGCTGCAGCTGACCGGCTGCGGTGATAAAGAAGCCGACCAACGCAAGGCGTTTATCGATTTTCTGCAAAATACGGTGATGCGCAGCGGTGAGCACCTGCCTTCGCTGAGCGAAGATCAGAAGCAGAAGTTCGGCAACTACGTTAGCGACTACGCCATCATCTACGGTTTTTCTCAGCAGGTGAATAAGGCGGTTGATTCCGGATTAAAACCGGTTGTGGATGAGCTTTCCGCCATTCGTACTCCGCAGGACTATCTGACTCGCCGTGATTCGCTGCGCCAGGCCAGCGGCTCTCTGGCCGTGCTGAATCAGCAGATTCAGACTGCTAAAACCCAGGCCGACAGCAGTAAAGCAACGCTGAAACAGCCGGAAGATCTGAAAACAGTCTATGACAACGTCTTTAATAAAGTGGTGACCCAGCCAGCGGACGCATTAATGCCTCTGCTGCCTACCCTACAAACGCTGAGCCAGGATGTGATTCAGGCGGGTGATTTCCTGCAGCAGCAGGGGACGCGCGTCACCTTTAACGGCTCGGCGGTGCAGTTCCCCACGCAGGAGCAGGCATCCGCTTACAACACGTTAATGAGCAATCTGAGCATGAATGCTCAGGCACTTAATCAGGCGCAAAGCGTACTGAACAGCGTTCAGTAATAGAAGAGGTGGGGAACTATTTTCCCTGCTGAATTTTATTTCTCTCGATATGAAAAAGGCCACATTACTGTGGCCTCGATTTTTACCCATTCACGTGAATATAGTGAATGTTACCAGCAGCCGTTTGCCCATGCGTTAGCTGTTTCTTTACCACCGGCACCCAGATCGTCAACAATTTTGATCAGTGCGCTGCGTACACTTGGCTCTGTCGCAGCAACCATACGATAATCCATACCGCGATATCGTGGGTCGACTTGGGAATAAAGCTTGGCAACTTCCAGCAATGACTGAAGATGCGTTGCTGTTGCGCGCTCTTCATGCATGCCTATAACGCCGCATCCTGCACCGCTAACCTGTGAAAGTTCTGAAGTGGTTAGTTCACGAAGGCTCATTTTTTAATCTCCCTATTTTTTGATATTAGCGCTGACTTGGGGTCAACGCGCCAATATTAAATTGAATTTAATTTAAATAAATAGCATCGTATCCATAATTGGATGAAGTTAATGACTGATTTTTATTAAAAATGGATAGATGTTTCATAGCGGTTAATATCTAAATTTTAATGGAAATATTATGCACCTTATAGCACTAATTAGATTATCTAAAAAACGAGATTCATATTGTTAGATTTGGGATTAGCGTTTTCCTTTCAACATATCAAAGCATGATATTACCGCTTGCGGCGCTGTTTGCTACAGACCTGGCTCCGCTCCTGATGAGCTAAGCTTTTAAGTCGGAATAAGGGATTTTTGCACAAAAATTTCTTGTGATCTAAATCACACTTTGGAAACAAATATGGCTTTTAACTATGTGATGAAAATCACATTTTTTAGCCGATTAAGGCTTTTAAGTGAGCCGTGCTCTTTTTTTACACAGTAAAAATGTGATCATTATCACCAAATAACCCCCCATTCCCATTCATTTATAGTGATCTTGATCACATATTATTGTGCGACTACGCAGCGTCATATTCGCGTGATAGAGTCCGCTTGCATACAGTGATACTGACGGCTTTTTCGCCGTAACCGTCTTCAAACAACATCAGCGCGCTCTCTTACATGGTCAGCGCGTACCAATAAGAGGTGTGCTTTTATGTCCTCATCAGATATCAAGATCAAGGTTCAGAACTTTGGTCGCTTTCTGAGTAATATGGTAATGCCAAATATCGGGGCATTTATTGCCTGGGGTATTATCACCGCGCTGTTTATTCCAACCGGATGGCTGCCAAACGAAACGCTGGCCAAGCTGGTTGGCCCAATGATTACCTATCTGCTGCCATTGCTGATCGGTTATACCGGTGGACGCCTGGTCGGTGGCGATCGCGGCGGTGTGGTTGGTGCCATTACGACTATGGGCGTGATCGTTGGTGCTGATATGCCAATGTTCCTCGGCTCAATGATTGCCGGCCCGCTGGGCGGCTGGGCAATCAAAACCTTCGACCGTCAGGTTGATGGTAAGATTAAAAGTGGCTTTGAAATGCTGGTTAACAACTTCTCTGCCGGTATTATCGGCATGCTGTTGGCTATCCTGGCATTCCTGGCTATTGGCCCATTGGTTGAAGGCCTGTCGCATATCCTTGCCGCCGGCGTGAATCTGATGGTGCAGAATAACCTGCTGCCGCTGACCTCTATCTTTGTTGAACCGGCAAAAATCCTCTTCCTGAACAATGCGATTAACCACGGTATCTTCTCGCCGCTGGGTATCCAGCAGGCCAGTGAAGCCGGTAAGTCCATCTTCTTCCTGATTGAAGCGAACCCGGGCCCGGGCATGGGCGTGCTGATGGCCTATATGTTCTTCGGCCGGGGCAACGCAAAACAGTCTGCCGGTGGCGCTGCGATTATCCACTTCCTGGGTGGTATTCATGAGATTTACTTCCCTTATGTGCTGATGAATCCGCGCCTGATCCTGGCCGTTATTCTTGGCGGTATGACCGGTGTCTTTACCCTGACCCTGCTGAACGGTGGGCTGGTTTCACCGGCATCTCCGGGTTCAATCCTTGCCGTACTGGCGATGACGCCTAAAGGGGCCTACTTCGCTAATATCGCGGCGATTGTAGCTGCCTTCGCCGTGTCCTTTGTGGTTTCAGCCGTTCTGCTGAAAACCAGCAAGGTTAAAGAAGAAGACGACATCGAAGCGGCAACACGTCGTATGCAGGAAATGAAAGCTGAATCAAAAGGCCAGTCAGCAACTGTCGCCGGTGCCGATGCACTGCACTCTGATTTATCCCACGTGCGCAAAATCATCGTTGCCTGTGATGCGGGTATGGGTTCCAGCGCGATGGGTGCGGGCGTACTGCGTAAGAAAGTGAACGATGCGGGTCTGAGTAATATCTCGGTGACCAATACGGCGATTAACAGTCTGCCGGGTGACGTCGATCTGGTGATTACTCATCGCGATCTGACGGAACGTGCGATGCGCCAGGCGCCTCATGCGCAGCATATTTCCCTGACCAACTTCCTCGACAGCGGCCTGTATAACGATCTGACCGCACGTCTGGTTGAAGCCAACCGCAGCGCTGAACATCGCGAAAAAGTGAGCACCACCCTCAGCGACAGTTTTGATGAAGGCCAGGAGCATCTGTTCCAGCTGACCGCCAGCAACGTGTTTCTCGGCAATCATGCTAGCGACAAAGAGCAGGCCATTCGCTTTGCCGGCGAGCAGCTGGTGAAAGGCGGTTACGTTGAGCCGGAATACGTTGAAGCGATGCTGGAACGTGAAAAACTGACGCCAACCTACCTGGGTGAGTCGATTGCCGTGCCGCACGGTACCATTGCCGCTAAAGACCGCGTGCTGAAAACCGGCGTGGTATTTTGCCAGTATCCGGAAGGCGTACGCTTCGGTGAGGAAGAAGACGACATCGCTCGCCTGGTGATTGGTATTGCTGCCCGTAACAATGAGCATATCCAGGTAATTACCAGCCTGACCAATGCCCTTGACGATGACAGCGTGATTGCCCGACTGGCGACCACGACCAGCGTGCAGGAAGTGTTGGATCTGCTGTCCGGTAAGACCAGCGCCTGATTCAGCGAGTGGTGATGTATTTCCGTAAGGGCCGGGCATGCCCGGCCTTTTTTGGATCGATTCCTGAATAATTTAAGTGGGTAATATCATGAAAGCTTTACATTTTGGCGCGGGTAACATTGGCCGGGGATTTATTGGTAAGCTGCTGGCCGACGCCGGTATTCAGCTGACGTTTGCTGATGTAAACCAGGTTGTACTGGACGCAATTAATGCTCGCCATGAGTACCCGGTTCACGTGGTGGGTGAACAGGCACAGGTTGAGGTAGTAAAAGGTGTGAATGCAGTTAACAGCACCAGCGACGATATTGTCGACCTGGTGGCTGAGGTTGATATCGTTACCACGGCGGTTGGTCCACAGATCCTCGAACGCATTGCCAGCGGCATCGCAAAAGGGTTGGCCAAACGCAGTGATAACGCTAATTCCCGTCCTCTGAATATTATCGCCTGTGAAAACATGGTTCGCGGTACTACACAGTTAAAAGGCCACGTGCTGAAAGCGCTACCCGAGCAGTATCATGCCTGGGTTGAAGCGAACGTGGGCTTTGTGGATTCCGCCGTTGACCGCATCGTTCCGCCTTCTGAAGCGGGCAGCAGCGATCCGCTGGAAGTGACGGTAGAAACCTTCAGCGAATGGATTGTCGATCAAACCCAGTTTAAAGGACCACTGCCTGCTATCCCGGGTATGGAGCTGACTGACAATCTGATGGCATTTGTTGAACGTAAACTGTTCACGCTCAATACGGGGCATGCCATTACCGCCTACCTTGGACAGCTGGCGGGGCATAACACCATTCGTGAAGCGATTCTTGACCCACAGGTGCGTACGGTGGTTAAAGGTGCAATGGAAGAAAGCGGTGCGGTGCTGATCAAGCGTTACGGATTTGAAGCGGATAAGCACGCGGCATATATCCAGAAAATCCTGGGCCGTTTTGAAAACCCCTACCTGAAAGATGACGTTGAGCGGGTGGGGCGCCAGCCGCTGCGTAAACTCAGCGCCGGGGATCGCCTGATTAAGCCAACGCTGGGTACGCTGGAATATCAGCTTCCTCATGAGAACCTGGTAACCGGAATTGCCGCCGCGCTGCGTTATCACAGTGAGCAGGACCCGCAGGCGCAGGAACTGGCAGAGCTCCTTGCGAAGCAGGATGTCGCGACCACGCTGGCGCAGATCTCTGGCCTTGATGCCAATAGTGATGTGGTTAAGGCCGTAGTGAAAGTCTGGAGCGCTATGGCATAATGCCGGTGAACGCGCTCCTCAGGGACGAACAATCAGGGCACAGCTCCACCGCTGTGCCCGCGCTGGCATTACTCCGCCATACGATGAATGATATGCAGGCACTCATGGAACAACCTCAGGCTTTTGAAAACAGAGTGCTGGAGCGCCTTAACGCCGGGCGATCGGTAAGAAGTTTTTTGATCGCTGCCGTCGAATTGCTGGCAGAGGCGATTAATATTCTGGTTATCCAGGTGTTCCGTAAAGATGACTATGCCGTAAAGTACGCGGTAGAGCCGCTGTTACACGGCGATGGCCCGCTCGGTGAGCTGTCTGTTCGTCTTAAGCTGATTTATGGCTTAGGGATGATTAATCGTAGTGAATATGAAGACTGTGAGCTGCTCATGGCGCTGCGTGAGGAGCTGAACTATGATGGCCATGAATACCGTTTCACTGATGATGAAATTCTGGGTCCTTTTGGTGAACTGCACTGCGTAACCCCCCTTCCTCCTCGCCCTGACTTCGCCATCGAAGATGCGGAACTACGCAATATGCAGCAGTTGCGCTACCAGCAGGTGGTGCGCTCAACTATGGTCCTGTCGCTCACCGCGTTGATTTCGTTGATAAGCCAGAAACAGGCCTTCAAAAAATAACCTCTCTTTACCCGCTTTACACCGGTTTGGTGTATCCTTTGCAGCAATGAATCATTGTTACGGTTAATCGTTATGAAAGAACAAGTACAGTCAGAAATTAAAATCCTTAGTGACAAGCTGGATGCTCTTAATCACAAAGAACCTGGCCTGCTGGCATCGGGCGACAGCGAAAAACTGGGTGAACTACTGAATGAGAAAGACAAACTGACCGCTGAGATCGAACGTCTGCGTAATGTGCGGGCAGAGAAGCTGAGTAAAGAAGCTCAGCAGTTGAAAAAACTGCCCTTCAGCCGGGCTATCACCAAGAAAGAGCAGGCTAATATGGGGGCGCTGAAAAAGAGCGTACGTGGCCTGATTGTCGTACATCCCACTACTGCTTTGGGCCGCGAAATGGGCCTTAAAGAGATGACAGGGTTTGCGAAGTCTGAGTTTTAAGAACACTGCCCGGACTTAGCTCCGGGTATCTTAAGTCATCGGTTTTTTCATCTAAAACAATTGGTTGATGAAATCAAACTTCCTTAAATATCCTCATAAACTCTCACCTTTTGCGCTTTTGTATTAAAAAATTTCCTCATTAGCCCATTTTTTCTCAAAAACCAGTTTCATTATCTGTTAACGGTGTTTTCCATAGTGCTAAATTCTGCCAAACGTCATCTGTACGGTTAAAGGACATCGCAAATTAAATGCATAAAAGAGACTAAATCCGAAATTATTATTTCGTTTTTAAAGTTCCAGAGAGATATATCGAATTCTGGTGAATGTATTTTTTCTCTTCAAATGAAGAACTGGATTTGCAATAATTCTTTTCAACGAGCAACCACTGGTGGTTATTTATCCGTGACTATAGATGTCATGTAATATTAGTCATGCATAGGTTCGTTAAATATTTTCTCTGAAAGAATTCAGTGCAAGATGTTTTTTTGCATTCTTGAAAACGGACAAAAGATATCTTCATATCAATAAAGGAATAGTGTAATGGAACTGAAAAAAATCGTACTTGGCGTTGCTTTAGCTATGGGTGCTGCTACTTTTGCTCAGGCTGCTGAAGAGCCAGTAACTCCAACCGACCAGGGTAGCGGTACTGTAACCTTTAAAGGTTCTATTATTGATGCACCTTGTTCTATCGTTGGTAATAAAGATCAGTCTGTTGAAATGGGACAGATCTCTAACTCAGCGCTGGCTAATGGCGGTACTTCAGTCCCTGCGAGCTTCAAAATCGAACTGGCAAACTGTAATCTGGCAGATAAATATAAAACTGTTAGCGTTACCTTTACCGGTGCCGAAGGTAAAATTGAAAACTCTCTGGGTATGAGCAAAGCGACTGGTGCCAGCATCATTATGCAAGATGGCGCGAGTAACAAAATCAAGCTGGGTACCCCTACTGCACTGCAGACTTTGGCAAACGGTTCTAACACCCTGGCCTTCTCCGCTTATGTACAGGGCAACCCGGGTGAAACCGTTCAGCTGGGTCAGTTCGATAGTATCGCTAGCTTCACCCTCGCTTATCAGTAATATTCATTATTGATGAAGAGTACATGTGGGGGATAACTCCACATGTACTGATTTAATCTGCGATTGTTGGATTTCCTCTATGTTCAAGAAAATAAGCATTTTAGTTTTATTGTTGAACATGAGTGCTGTCAGCCAGACTTGGTCCTCTGATATGGGATCTGGGCACGTAAAGATGGCTGGTAGCATCATTGATACGGCCTGTGCAATTGATATTAACAGTATCGATCAGACACTTGATATGGGCGTAGTCCCGATTGGCCGAATTATTCGAGATGGTTATAGCTTAAAAAAAAGTATCACTATAAATCTGGTAAAATGCATTTTAAATAAAAATGATGAAAATTTAAATCAGTGGAAATATTTCACGATAACTTTCGATGGTATGAATGATGAAGGATTATTTAACATCGAGGGCGATGCAAAAGGTATTGCATTAAGAATAATTGACAGTGATGGAAACGTTGCAAAGCCAGGAGCGCCGCTTCCTTCTGGTGAGCTTAAGTCGGGAAAGATGTCACTTAACTATTCTATTCAGCTTGTGAGCAACCATAAAGCACTGCACGCTGGTGAGTACAATTCCATAGTTAAATATAAAATGGACTACTACTAATCCGCGTTATCCTTTCGATAAATTAATCCTTTGCTGAAATGAATATTCGGCATGGCGCAGAACCATTGATGTAGATGACTCTATGGCGCTGAATGGAATAAAAAAGGTCAGGGAATGATGACGCCATATTATTTTAGGTCTTTTTCTACACGCCCGCATATTCTGGGATTAATCATTAGTTGCATCATCAGCGGCGCTGTCTTTCCCGCTAAATCCCAGGACTTCAATTTTAACGTCGATGTACTCGATGTTAACGATCGTAAAAATATCGACCTCAATCAGTTTTCCCGTGCTGGTTTCGTTATGCCGGGTGATTACATCATGTCCGTCAATATTAACAAGCAGCAGCTGAGAGAACAGCCAGTTAGCTTTTATGCTCCGGATAACGATCCTAAAGGCAGTGAAGCATGTATTACACCAGAGCTGGTAGAGCAAATTGGCCTGAAGCCACCAATGAAGAACAAACTGACCTGGTGGCACAATGGACGCTGCCTGGTTGCTGACAGTCTGAAAGGAACGGTGGTTAAAAGCGATCTGTCCGTATCGACGGTTTATCTCAGCATTCCGCAGGCTTACCTGGAATATACCTCTGATGACTGGGACCCGCCCTCGCGCTGGGACAATGGTATTCCAGGGCTGTTGTTCGACTATAACGTCAATGCTCAGGGACAACGCCAAAGTAAGGGCGGAGAAAAGAGTTATGATGTTAGTGGCAATGGTACCGTAGGTGCCAACTTTGACGTATGGCGTTTTCGTGCCGATTGGCAAAGCCGTTACAATCATCAGTCAGGTAATGGAGCATCTAACAAGATGACCTGGGACTGGAGTCGTTATTACGCCTACAGGACCATAGCTCGTCTTGGTGCAAAACTGACGTTGGGTGAGAACTACCTCAACTCTGATATTTTTGACAGCTTCCGTTTTACCGGCGCTTCGCTGGCAACCGATGATGCGATGCTGCCGCCCAATCTACGTGGCTATGCGCCAGAAGTTACCGGCGTAGCGAAAACTAACGCAAAAGTCATTATCACTCAGCAAGGGCGTGTGTTACAGCAAACTCAGGTCGCATCTGGTCCATTCCGTATTCAGGATATTAACGATGCGGTTACCGGTAAATTAGATGTACGCGTTGAAGAGCAGGACGGAAGCGTGCAGGAATTTTCGATCAATACGGCGAACATTCCTTATCTGACTCGTCCAGGAACAATCCGTTACAAAATTGCATCTGGTCGCCCTACAGACTGGCGACATCATGCTAATGGACCGATGTTTGGCTCCGGAGAGTTCTCTTGGGGTATTAATAACGGCTGGTCTTTATATGGCGGTGGTGTATCCGACGGCAGATATAATGCTCTTGCATTAGGTATTGGTCGCGATCTGTTATTCCTTGGCGCTCTTTCATTTGACGCAACGCAATCCAGGGCAAAATTGCCTCATAGTGATGAGCTATACTCGGGCGGTTCATATCGCTTGAGCTATTCGAAGCGCTTTGATGACTATGATAATCAGGTGACCTTTGCGGGATATCGCTTCTCGCAGAAAAACTACATGAGCATGAGTGAATATCTCGATGCCAGAATAACCGGAGTCCGCACGCAAAACAGTAAAGAGATGTATACCATCTCCTTTAACCAGCAGTTCCGTGATACTGGCGTTAGTGCGTACCTTAATTATAACCATCAGACATATTGGGACAGACCAGATAACGATCGCTACGATATGACAGTGTCAAGCTATTTTGACTTAGGTCGCTTAAAAAACTTAAGTCTGTCATTAACTGCTTTCCGAAATAAATATAACGGTCATACTGATGACGGGATGTACTTGTCGCTATCATTACCGATCGGCACCGATGCCAGCCTGAGCTATAACGGCAGTTGGGGGCGTTCTGAAAATACAAATAAAGCGAGCTATTACAGACGGATCGATGAACATAACAACTATCAGGTCAGTAGTGGACTATCACACAGTAAGGCGCTGGCAAGTGGTTATTATACTCATGAAGGTGATATTGCCCAGATTGATGCTAATGCCACTTATCAGGAAGGAGAATACAGCTCGGTGGGATTGAGCGTCCAGGGTGGGGCAACTGCAACACTGAAAGGTGCAGCATTGCACAGAACCAGTATTATTGGGGGAACCCGTATTCTTCTGGATACCGATGGTGTGGCGGATGTTCCAGTTAGTGGTTATGGCGCAACGAGCTCGTCTAACCGCTTCGGAAAAGTTGTAATAGCTGACGTGAGTAATTATTACCGAAACAAACTTAGAATCGATCTCAATAAGTTACCAAAGAATTCTGAAGCTATTCGTTCTGTCACTCAGGCGACCCTGACTGAAGGCGCAATTGGTTATCGTAAATTCGAAGTTATTTCTGGGGAAAAAGCGATGGCGGTACTCCGTCTGGCAGATGGGTCTACACCGCCATTTGGTGCCACCGTCAGAAATAGCAGAAATCAGAGCGTCGGGATTGTTAATGATGGCGGTAGCGTATATCTGTCTGGCATTAAAGCAGGTGAAACCATGAAAGTATTCTGGGATGGCAAAGAAAAATGTGAATTGTCACTGCCTAAGAATCTGTTAATCAGCGAAGAGACAAATTTACTGTTGCCATGCCACATGGTGGCTGGTAATAAAAAATAGATGAGATGAGAAAATGAAACAAAAAATTATTATGGGGCTGGTACTGGCTCCATTGATGATCCAGTCTGCATTTGCGGCTATTGCGTTAGATCGTACCCGCATTGTATTTGACGGTGGCCAAAAATCGGTGAGTCTTAGCGTCAGTAACGAAAATAAACAGCTGCCCTATCTGGCTCAGGCATGGCTTGAAGATGAGAAAGGTAACAAAGTATCTTCGCCATTAACTGTATTACCACCAGTTCAGCGCATTGAGCCTGGTGCTCAAAGCCAGGTTAGGATTCAGTCGGTGGGCGCAGAAAAGAGCCTGCCCCAGGAACGCGAATCGCTGTTCTATTTTAACCTGCGAGAGATTCCACCACGCAGCGATAAGCCAAATACACTGCAAATCGCACTCCAGACACGTGTAAAACTCTTTTACCGTCCTGCTGCGCTGATGATTCAGAGCAACAGCATACCGTGGCAGGAAAAACTCACGCTGACTCGCCAGGGAGATCGTTATGTGGTTAATAATCCGACGCCATACTATGTCACTCTCGTCGATGCCAGTAGTCGCGTGAAGGGACCGTCTGCAAAAGATTTTGAAGCCGTAATGATTGCTCCAAACGGCCAGGCTCCGATTAAATCTGGTGCAGCAGTATTAGGCGATAGTCCGGTATTAACTTATATCAATGACTACGGTGGGCGCCCTCAGCTGAAATTTACCTGTAGTGGCATTACCTGCAAGGCGACGCCGATTAAATCTTAATAACGGATATAAAGAATAAACTGCGGGATAAGGAGATCAGGTGTGCAAAAACAGCAGAGAAAAATAAATTGCAGCCCGTTGGTACAGAATGAAAGGCCCTCTCATTCAATCAGGTGCGCCGTTGCGTCTGCAATTTTTGCTGCATGTACTTTATATCATCCTGCCATTCTGGCCGCGGATAACTGGGAGGTAGACGGTGCACATGGCGAAATACACGTTCATGGTTCGCTAACGGAAAGTGCCTGCCGTTTGGCTACCAGCTCTGCCTGGCAAGATATCTCCATGGGAAATATAGGAACTGCACAGCTACGACATATTGGTGAACGTGGTAAAGCCGTGAGGTTTGAAATAAAGCTGGAGGATTGTGCATCTTCTGCTTCAAGAGTGAGTGATAGCTTCACGGGCAACGTCAACTGGAGCAACAGGCAACCATCCGTTTCCATTAGCTTTAAGGCTCCTTTGGACCCTGATAATCCGGAGTTGATTCAGGTCAACGGAGCCAGCGGATTGGCATTGCGACTTAAGGATATGCTCGGAAGAGATGTCCGTGTTGGTGGCCATGCCACTCCTTTACAACTCACACCGGGGAATAATCAGTTAGTCTATATAATCGCCCCCGAGCGTACGCGTGCAAGCTTAGTTGCCGGTAACTGGTGGTCACTGATTAATGTTGGACTGGATTACCAATAATCAGATAACAAGGAAAGTAATGATGAATTTATTGAAAAATGGCACCGCATTCGCACTGGCTATTTTATTATGTAATCAGGTTAACGCTGCAGATAATTTGAAATTTACCGGAACGTTAGTTATTCCACCACAATGTACTATTGGTGTGGATGAAACCGGATCACAGATCGTTATTGCGTTCCCAGGTCGTATGCCTATTAGTAAAATCGATGGGGTTAATTTTATGCAGCCTGTTCCTTATAAACTAAAATGTGGTGACGGTACTTCAGGTTTGGATCTACAGTTAACGCTGGTTGGGAGCGGTGCCTACGGTGATGGTGTCATTAAAACCAATCTTGGCGATCTTGGAATTCAAATTTACTATGGTAGCGGTGGTTCGAAGACTAAATTTAGCCTGAACAAACCTATTGATATTAATTATAATAGTCAACCGGAAATATGGGCTGTTCCTGTGAATAAATCCGGAGGAACATTAACGGATGGTACTTTTGAAGCAACGGCTACATTAAAGGCTGAATATCACTAACAGGAGCTGGCTGGATGAAAAGATATCTCAGACTTAGCCGATCTTTTTTATATACCAGCCTGCTGATATCGACCTTATCAGCTGGTTCATCTGCATATTCTGTAGAGGATAGTAGTGGTGCAGACAATCTGCGCTTTTCGGGGCAGTTAGTTGCTCAGCCCTGTATCATAGATCAGGGTAATGAGTCGCTTAGTCTTAATTTTGATTCAGTTATTGAAAAGTCACTTTATATTTACGGGCGATCATACTCTCGCCAATTCAGTCTATTACTGTCTGAGTGCGATTTGAGCGTAGGCAAGAATGTAAGAATATCTTTCGATGGACAGAGAAGCATTGCACTGCCTAACCTCCTTGCGATAACGGAAGGGGGGAAAACATCAGGTATTGCGGTTGGGCTTGAAACGGCTGATGGTTCATCTCTTCCGCTCGGTAAAAAGACTTCGGATTACCAGCTGAAAGAGGGAAGCAATGAAATTTACTTTAAAGCATACGTTCAGGCGGAACCGGAAGCCATAACTAAAAAAAACATTGTGTTGGGTCCATTTACCGCTGTTGCAACATTTTATCTCGAATATGAATAATCTAATTATTCAATGATTTTGGTAATGACATGACAGTAGAAATGAAATCCCTTCTGCATTAATTATTCTTTCTAAGTTGTGTGTTGGCTGAGTGTCTTGACATTAATTTTTAAAAACATTAAAAAGATGCTCAGCAACACTTTCCTTTTTAACGGTTGATTTTTCCAGTTAAAACAGTAGGTTTCACTCAGTATCCACAGATGGCTTCTTACTTAAAAATATGTCATTAAGTAAGAAACTAAACATCGCCATTAAAATAAAAAATAACCTCTTGCGACGATCTAAACTATCAATAAAATATGTGCGATATATTATATCGCAGTTTATGTATTAATGACGGCTTGCTTTTTTTATTAAATGCTCTGAGATACAATCCCAACGATTGCCATCAGGAGATAGCGGGGTAGTTGTTGAGATTAAATAACAACTTCTCGGGTTAGGGATAACATCAGGATCTATTTATGAAAAGAAACCATTTAACAGTTGTCATCAATGACCCTAATCGCTTTTTTGCTGAAGGGCTAATGAATTGCATCAGTGATAATTCATCATCAATGGGGCTGAACGTAGAGTTTACCGACTGCGTTTTTAACAGTCGGGCCAAACTAATATTTTTGTCTGCTGACACAGTATCGGTTGCGAATCTTCACTATTTGAATCGTAGATTGGCTTCTCGCGCATTAAGCGTGTTTATCATTCATGATGCTGCATCGAGTAATACAGCAAACACACTGAAAATCAGCAAGTTAAATCAGTATACTTCGTTATACAGAGATCAGGCCGTTGATGATGTTGCTAAAGCTATCCGTAATCACCTTGAGCCACAATCTGATTTGCGCAACATTTTAATACCACCGTGTTCAGTACGATCTAAAAACAATCTTACCAGGCGTGAAACGGAGATACTTCGTTATCTCGCTCGGGGTATTAGTAATGGTGCGGTGGCCCGTTTTCTTCACATCAGTGAAAAAACAGTAAGTGCCCATAAACGAAATATTATGTCTAAGCTGAACATGATTCGTCCTGCCGAGCTGAACTATTGGCTTCTTCAGGAAGGGTGGTGTGAATCATGGCGTGCCCGTGAAAAATAACTGAGATATTCATGATTAAAACATCTTCCAATTTATTTTTGTATGCAAGAAATAATGCAATATTATTTTTTGCATTTTTTTTATTGGGTTGTCAGACCACATCAAATACAGGTAAATCGATGGTCCGTTCATCATCCAATACTGCACAAGTGCAATCTGCCACTGCGGGTGCTGTATCTGCTTCCGCTGCTATTGACAGCGGAAAGCCGGTGCTTGCCCGGCAGAATAGCAATGCGGAGACGCACAGCGAAAAATATCAGACGGAAAGTGAAAAGCTACAGCAGTGCCAGTCTCAGTTGGAGGCACTGAAAGTGATGAGCCCGGCGCAGTACACGCGTATGCGTAATTCTTTCGACTACCTGATGAATGGCGCTGCTCAATACGCTAACCTCCGCCAAAAGATTAATGCCGATACGCAGGACACAGTAGATGCCCTGTATCGTTATCGAGCTAATCTGCTTTGTGCTCAGATCGCTCAAACATTATTGGATGGACTGACGCGCCGAGGTGAGGCTCGTCCATGAACCGTAAGCCAGGCGCATTCCCTTTCGTTCATTCCCAGATTGCGTTGCTCATATTTAGCCTGACGGTTGTTGGCAGGCCAGCCTATGCCGAGCCAAATGAAGCACCTGCGGTTCTTCAGTTTGCGCGTAAGTATCAGCAAGAACAGATCGACACTCCGCGGTACAAACCCGCCAAAAAAGCGCCTAAACCGAAGCGTAATGTGTCGTCTGTACCTAAAAAACCTGTGCCTGCACCCGTAGTCAATCAGGCTCTGATGACTGAGTCTGAACGGCGTCAGCTATTCCAGTTAAAGGGGCATGTTGTCCAAAAAGAGCGTGAGATTGCGGCGCAAAGTCAGACCATTCAAAAACTCGAAAAGCAACTTACTACACTCAAGCAGGCAGCTGAGAAAGCGTCTGCGGCAGTAGCTGCTGTTCCAGCGGCTTCACCGCAAGATGTGAAGATGGTTCAAAATATGATTGAGAGCCTCTACAGGACTTTCACTTTACGCCCTGCACCTGACGCTCTTGCTGAAAATCTGAAGCAGGCTAATCAGCGGGCGGCAGATGCCCGGCTGGCAGAAGCTGCGATGCAAGAAAAGCAAAAAGAGCTGAAATTACAGCTTGATGATTTACAAAACAAAACCGTGGTTCTCAAGAAGAACAATGCTGAGTTGCACGGCGTACGTGAAACATCGCTGAGTGCCAGGCTTGAAAAGCTGAACAAGGAAAAAGACCGGCTGGAATCGGACCTTGCTGCAAGCCGCCAGAAATCATCACAGGCGTCGGCACAGGTTCAACAACTTGAAGCTTCCATGCGCAAGTTAGAGAACGAAAACAAGCAGTATGCTGACGATAATAAACAGCTTATGTTGCAGATCTCCGGGCATGGCAGCGTAAGTGAAACGCTTGAAAGAGTCAAAAAACAGCAGAATAAACTTGAGGAAGAGCTGGCTTCCCGGCAGCAGCAACTCACTGATTTAGAAAACGAAAAGCAGCAGCTGCAGCAACAGCTGGCGGCGGCTCCTACGCCTGCCCAACTTTCCGATAGTCAGCAGCAGGTTATTAAGCTGAAAAATCAGCTGGATGCCCATGCCCAGCTGCTACAGAAACAAGAACGCAGCGCCGCTGAGCAGGCTAAATCGAGCAGCGAAATGCTAATCGCTGAGAAAAAATCAGCGGAAGATAAGATTAAAGCGCTACAGGAGAAGCTGGCCGCATCCCAAATTCAGCAAGCGGCTCTGGAGTCAGAACAGAAACAACTTCAGCAAAAGCTGCAAAACAATCTGCTTAGTAAAGAAGCAAATAGCGCAGCGATAGCCGTGCAGCTTAAAGAGCTGCAGGATAAATTGACCACCGCCCAGCAGCAGCAAACGGTTTTGTTGGCAGATAAAGAAAAACTTCAGCGTCAGATTGAACATGCCCCCACCCCTGCGCAGTTGGCCGACAGCCAGCAGAAGGTGAAGGCCCTGCAAAGTGAGCTGGATGCCAGCGCTATACAGCTGCAGAAAAAGGAAATCAGCACCAGCCAACAGGTGAAAGCTAGCAATGTCATTCTGCTGGCAGAGAAGCAATTGGCTGATAATACAATTAAGGCGCTTCAGGAAAAACTGGATGCATTACAGGTTCAGCAGACGGCTCTGCTTGCTGAAAAACAGGAATTCCAGCAGAAGCTACAAAGCGATCTTAAGGGTAATGAGGCAAGTCATGCCGCTCTTGTTATGCAGTTAAAAGAGCTGCAGGGCAAACTGGTTTCAGCCCAGGAACAGCAAAGCGCTATTCAGTCAGAGAAAGATAAATTACAGCACCAGTTAGATAACGCACCTGGTGCGGCTCAACTGGCTGATAGTCAGCTTAAAATAAAAGCCCTTCAGGGGCAGTTAGATACTGCGTTGATGCTGCAGAAAAAAGCTGTTACTACCGGCGGAGAGGCGGTCAAAACTGATGATTCAAAACTCACCGCAGAGAACAAGGCGGCAGAGAATAAGATTAAGGAGCTGCAGCTAAAACTGGATGCAACTCAGGCCGAGCTTACCGAAGCGACAAAACAGAATGTTTCATCCAAAGCTAAAGGCTTGCTGGAGATTAACTCTGAAACGCTGAAGAAGAAATCAACCCGTGAGGCATATGCAATAGGTGTTTCTCTTGGAACAGAGATTCTCCAGCTCCAGGCCGAAAACCGTAACTGGGCATCAACGGATAGTGATAAACCGAGCGTTCTTGCTGGGATCATCGATTCCTTCCAGGGGAAGGAAAAGCTTCCTCCAGCTGAGTTGCATAAGGCATTAATGAACATCAGCGAACGGGTAAAATCGGGTCGTGAGAAGTACATGGGCGATTTAGACAAGTCGACTAAAAACTTCATGGCTAATTTTACCAAACAGAAGAATGTCAAAAAAAGTGAATCTGGTTTTTGGTATCGTCTCGGGTATACGGGAGATACGCCTATTCCTTCGGGCGCAACAATTGATGTCGTTGTAAAAGAGAGTCTGGCCAATGGCATGGTTATTGAGGATATGGATGCTAAAGGTATTGTGCTGACTCAGCCGATATCAGCATTCCCGCCGGTATTCCGCGAAGCGTTGTCAAAGCTTAAAAACCATGGGTCTATTACCATTGTTGTTCCGCCTGCGCTGGCGTATGGTGATAAAGGATATCCGCCTAAAGTACCGCCTAATGCAACTATGGTTTATGATCTGCGCGTTTCAGATGTTTATCCAGAAAATGCGAAAAAGTAATGTTGGTGCAGATTTTTTAATTGGGTATATAAAAACGCATTCAGTAGAACTGAATGCGTCATTTTGTTTTGAGTTAACCCGTGAATGAGTCGGTTTTATTCCAGTAAAGACTCTTCCGCAGTTTAACGGAAGTAATAACGCCTTCTTTTTCCAGCTTGATTAAAATATGCCGTGCATTATAGATGCTGAGTTCAGATCTGTCGGCGATATCTCTGGTACTGGCATATGCCGTGGCATCATCATTTGAATCACTTTCTTTAAAAAAATCATGAAGTGCATTGATAACACGTTCTACGGATGTTGCTCTTTGAAAACCCCTGGTGGATTCAATCATTTTATAACTCCTTCTTAGTAAACCCGGCTCCTGCCGATTAATAAAAAACAAACCCCCTGATAATCAAGTGGTTCAATGATAACTTTTGTTTTCATAAATCAAAACTTAATATCAATTAGTTAAAAATTACATAACAATAATCCAATTTTTTAATTTATTTCAGCATTATATTCTGTCTTTTGGTTAAAAATGTAATTTATTAAGAACATTAGCTCGCAAAATTAAGATGTGGCATTACTTAAAAACCTAATGATTAAATGAATGATCCTTATAAGTAAGGCGTTAAGAATGTCAGATGAGATTGTTTTGGTCCTGAAAGAAATGATACTCATGAATATATCAATGAACCCTCACATACAGATACCTAATGAAATACTCAATAAATAATTTGGTGGAGTTTGATGCTTGCACTGGAATGCTGATTCTGTTAGGGGAAGAAAATATCCCAGTACAGCTTTCAAAACCGGGCTGCAGGCTTTTGAATGAACTGGTTACTCATTCGGGTATTACGTTAACACGTGATGAGTTACTACAAAATGTTTGGGGAAATCACGGATTGAGCCCCTCCAGTAACAATCTTAGTAATCATATCAGCTTTCTGAGAAAGATTTTTTCACAGCTGGGGATGGAGGATATCATCATTACCTCCCCAAGAGAGGGGTTCAGGCTTGAAGCTGAGGTTCTGATAGTCATCGACAGTCAGTGTAGGCAAGAAGAAAGAATTGAGGAGGAGGAGGAGGAAGATAGTTTTACGGAATTAAAGCCTGATACCAGAGAAGGTAAAATAAAAAGATTTCAACGCTTCATAAATATTTTCATTAGACGAGAAATTTTTAATATCAATTTCATTATTCTGGCAGTCATTTTATTCTCGTTGGTTATTATCACGTCCCGTTTCCCGAATGGTTTTTTCTCCAGAGATAAAAGCGCATTTTCTTCAGTTGGGCTGTGCCATGTTTTTGATTTAGAATCAGGTAGGGAAATTGTCGATAAGAATAAAATGGATATCGTTAAGAAAATCATCAATCAAAAAAACATTAACTGCGTTAATAAAAAAAGTCACATTTATCTCAAGACGACTCAATTTACAAATGATGCAGAGCATAATCAGCAGGCGGCTTTTCTTGTGCAATGCTTCTCTGACCAGAGAGAAAATAAATCGAAGTGTGAGAACTATCTTTCACTAACCATACATAAACCATGAAGAAAATACTTTTTTTCTGCTTCGCTGCTCTATGTTTAATTGCGGGAGGCATTATCATCCCGGGCAAAAAAAATACCTATTTTGCTAATAATAAGCTGGTGCTTTCCTGTAGCGCGAAGGTGGATATTGAGATAAGACAGCCTGATGCATTGGCACATATGGAGGGGCGTCTGAGCCTGACCACGTTGGGCAGCAAAAGGCTGGCATTACTGTATACCGGTCGTCTGGTTGCACCTGAGGGGCGCTTCATATTGAGCAGAACACTGCTAATGGATTACCGTTATCATCCTGAAAACCACGCACTGGAACTGTCCTGGGGCCAGAGTATTGTCAGTGAGACAGATACGGTTCCGGATGAGGTTTTTTATCGTAACCTGATGAAGAGCCGATCTTTTATCCTGTATCTGACGCGATTTAATCAACATGCATGGCTGGTTTCGGGGCTGACTACCCCACTGTATGTTTGTAATGATGAATGAAAAAACGGTTTACTGCGCAAGGCATATAAACCGTTTTATTCGGGCCAGGGTGGGTCCGGCAGTCGTTACTGCCGACGCTGAACGTAGGTTATCGCCAGCGCAACCGCCAGCACCAGGCCTTTAATAATATCCATGGCATAGTAGGGAACGGATAGCATCACCAGGCCGTTTTGCAGCACGCCGAGGATTACCGCTCCAAGCAGGGTTCCCAGCGCGTTTGGCTTCCCGGCCCCGGCCAGAGAAAGCCCAATCCACGCTGCGGCAACGGCATCCATTAAGTATCCACCGCCGGCGTTAACCTGCGAAGAACCGATACGGGATGCCAGCAGAATACCGCCCAGCCCGGCCAGCAGCGAGGCGATAACGTACGCCACCACGCGATAACGGTTGGTACGAATACCGGACAGGCGTGCAGCCTCCGGATTACCACCGATGGCGTACATACGGCGTCCGTGCTTGGTAAGGGAGAGCAGCAGCTGCGCCAGCACCGTCACCACCAACATTACGATAACGATAATTGGTACCTGGCCCAGCAGCGAGAACACCGCCGGAATGGTGCCTTCGGCCATATCACCGCTTGGTAACACCATGTTTTCGGTAATGGAGCCGCCAAAGCTATAGGTCATCGCCACACCCTGCACCACAAACAGACTGGCGAGCGTGGCCAGCATGTCAGGGATCTTTAGCACGACGATCATAAAGGCGTTAAACAGGCCAACCAGCGTACAAAGCAGCAGCGTCAGTGCAATCGCCGCCGTGGGGCCGAATCCGTACCAGACGAAAAAGGAGATCACCAGCGAGTTGGCCAGCGATGCGGTTGAGCCGACGGAGAGGTCAAAACCGCCGATAGTCAGCGATATCGATACGCCAATTGCAATCACCGTCACGATAGCGATAGATCGCAGAATATTGATGATGTTACTCGGTTCCAGGAAACTGTCTGACGCCAGGCCAAAACCGATAATCAGCGCCGCTACCGTCAGCAACATTCCCCACTTATAGAGAAAATCAAACAGCTGGTGCCGGACAGATGCTGTCGGCTTGAGGGAAATTTCTTTGCTGCTCACGCAGGTGTTCCTCCGGTGGAATAAAGTAAAAGTGTTTCTTCGTCGGTTTCACTGGCGGCCATTTCGGCCACAATGCGCCCGTCCCACAGTACGCAGATGCGGTCGCACAGTCCGACCAGTTCGGCAAATTCGCCGGAGGCATAAATCACCCCTCTACCCTGGCGAGCCAGTCCGTCGATCAGTTCAAACAGGTCTGTTTTTGCTTTGATATCAACGCCCTTTGTCGGCTCGTCGAAAATCAGCACGTCGGCATCGTTTCGCAGCCATTTACCAATCGCCACTTTCTGCTGGTTACCGCCGGACAGGCGGCGCAGCGTTTGTCGCGGGCCGGTGGTGCGAATACCCAGCCTGTTGATGACCTCTTCCGCCCAGCGCCATGCCTGGCGATGGCCGAACAGGCTCCAGCGGGAAAAGCTGTTGTCGGCGCTGACGCTAAGATTCATCACCACCGATTCATCAACAAAGATGCCCTCTTTGCGCCGCTCCTCGGGGATCAGCGCCATGCCCTTTTCAACGGCGGCATGGGGCGTTGAAGGCTTCCATGGCCTGCCGCGCAGCTCGCCGCGCGTAACCCGGCTGGCGCTGGCACCGAACAGTGCCTTGCACAGCTCGGTTTTCCCTGCGCCCGCCAGTCCGGCAATGCCCAGGATCTCGCCCTTACGCAGCGTCAGCGTAATATCCTTCAGCAGCTGTTCATCGTGCAGACCGTCAATATGCAGCAGGATCTCCTCGCTGAACGGTGGGCGGCGCGGTGGATAGATGTCGTCCAACTGGTGGCCCAGCATTTTTTCCACAATCTGTTCGCCGCTCAGATCCTGCATGGGTCCGCTTTCAATCTGCTCGCCATCGCGCAGCACCGTCAGGCGATCGCAGATCGCCTTCAGTTCGTGGATGCGGTGCGAGATAAACACCACGCCAATCCCGCTGTCCTGTAGCCGACGAACCACTGCAAACAGGCGCTCGCTTTCATGCTGATCCAGCGGTGCCGTTGGTTCATCCAGAATCAGGAAGCGGCAGTGATGCGATAGCGCGCGGGCCAGTAAAATCTGCTGTTTTTCCGCCAGCGTGCAGTGCTCAACCTTACGGCGGACATCTATCTGCACATCCAGCTGTTCCAGCAGCGAACGGGCCTGGCGGCGCATGGCTCCCCAGCGATACAGCTGGCCGCCTTCGGCCAGCCGGTCCAGCATGATATTTTCCGCCACGCTCAGGCCGGGAACCAGCGCCACATCCACTTCCTGCTGAACCAGGTGAATGCCCAGCTGTTTGGCATCACGCGGGGAGCGAATGCTCACCGGCTGACCGTCGAGCAGAATTTCACCGGTAAAGTGATCGTAGGCGCCTGACAAGACGGCCATCAGCGTTGATTTACCGGCCCCGTTGGCACCGGTCAGTGCATGAACAGAGTGTCCCTCGAGGGTCAGGTCGACGGATTTGAGTGCCATAAAGCCGCCAAAAGCGATGGAGATATGGCGCATTTCAAGGCGATTTTGCGCGGTCACAGGCGTGTATTCTCTGGCTAATCAATGAGGGTGCGCTGCATTTTTTAATGAATTATCACGGCAGGCAACAAACGAAAGAGCATAAGCTAACACAAAATCTTATTAGCCATCCAGATGTCCATATATAACAGAATTAAGCGCTGATCGATGGGTGATTATCAGTATGTAAAATCAGATAAATGCAATTAGCCAGCATTTTTATATGTTTGCGTGCGGAGGGATGAAAGGATACGTGTGGGAAGCAGGAAGCAGGAAGCAGGAAGCAGGAAGCAGGAAGCAGGAAGCAGGTTAAGCATCGGTATAAAAAAACCGGCAACGCATCGCGTCACCGGCTTTTATCACGCCTGCAGCAAATTACTTCGCAGCAGCGAACAGGGCAGCAGCCTGATCCCAGTTAACCACATCCCAGAATGCTTTGATGTAGTCAGGGCGTTTGTTCTGATATTTCAGGTAGTAAGCGTGTTCCCACACGTCCAGACCGATGATTGGCGTACCGGATGCACCGGAGATCGCTTCACCCATCAGCGGGCTGTCCTGGTTAGCAGTAGAAACGACCGCCAGCTTGTCACCTTTCTTAACCAGCCACGCCCAGCCTGAACCGAAACGGGTGGTTGCTGCTTTTTCGAATTCTGCTTTGAACGCGTCAACGCTGCCGAAATCTTTTTCAATAGCCGCTTTCAGATCGCCGCCCAGCGTGGTGCCGGTTTTCAGACCTTTCCAGAAGAAGCTGTGGTTAGAGTGGCCACCGGCGTTGTTACGCAGTGGGCCTTTCTTATCCGCTGGCAGCTGGTCCAGTTTAGCGATCAGTTCATCAACAGGCAGGTTAGCGAATTCAGTGCCTTCCAGCGCTGCATTAGCGTTGTTAACGTAAGCCTGGTGGTGTTTGGTGTGATGGATTTCCATCGTCTGCTTGTCGAAATGGGGTTCCAGCGCATCGTATGCGTAAGGCAGGGATGGTAGTGAATAACTCATGTTCATCATCTCCATTAATATCAGGGGGGCACCAGTACGGCACCGGGTAAGCAGTCGGATCATTATAGTTAAATAAATGATCGGGAAAAGGGTTATCAATGCCCCGAACAAAGTAAGGGTATCGTTCGCAGCTGCTGAGATGCACGGGTTATAGCATTTCGCCGCAGGGTTACAATGAAATGATCTAAGGAAAATTTAACCCGGCAGTCGGGGGATCTGGCCGGTTTGACCCGGCCAGCAGAGCGGCAAACTAGCGGGTGAGCGCCGCCAGCGACTTGTCCAGCGCACCGACCAGCCAGTCGATGTCGCTTTCCTGGAATGCCAACGGTGGGCGCAGCTTCAGCACATTGCCGTAAGGCCCGGCTACTGAAGTCAGAACATGGTTGTCGCGCAACATCTCGGTAACGTCCAGCGCCAGCGGCTTGTTCGGGGTTTTGCTGGCTTTATCCGTCACCAGTTCAAAACCGATAAACAGCCCGGCACCGCGCACGTCGCCCACGCACTCGTACTTATCTTTCAGCGTTAACAGTTCCGCCAACAGTTTCGCTCCCACCACGCGGCTGTGTTCCTGTAGCTTTTCTTCTTCAATCACCTTCAGCACCGCCTGTGCTGCGGCCATCGCCACCGGGTTGCCGCCAAAGGTATTGAAGTAAGGGATATCGTCACTGAACGCGGCCAGCACGTCACTTTTGGCCAGCAGGCCGGAAACCGGTATCCCGTTGCCCATCGGTTTACCGGTGGTGATCACATCCGGCACGACGTCGTGGCGGGCGAAGCCCCAGAAGGTATCACCGGTACGAGCGAAGCCCGGCTGGACCTCATCGGCAATAAAGATACCGCCGTTCTTATGTACCACGTCAACGGCCTGCTTCAGGAAGCCTCTTGGCCCCGGCAGCACGCCGTCGGAGGAGAAGATGGAATCGGCAAGGAAACCGGCGAACTTGATGCCGTGCGCGGCCATATCGTCGATCTGCTTCTGAATTTCAGCGGCGAACCAGGCACCGAGATCGGGGCTATTAACGCGATAATGATCCGGCGGCGGCACCAGACGGGTGGTTGCTGCGAGCGGCTGCCCACTACCCAGCGCCGGAGAAGCGCCGGAAGTCAGATCGCTGGTACCGTGATAGGCTTCCTGACTGACGATAATGCCCGTACCGCCGCTGTATGAACGCGCAATACGGATTGCCAGATCGTTGGCCTCCGAACCGGTACACATATACATGGCGCGATCGACAGCGGCCGGTGCGGTGGCGAGCAGCTGTTCGGAGTAATCAAGGATCGATTCGTGCAGATAACGGGTGTGGGTATTCAGCTGCTGCATCTGCTGATATACCGCATCAATCACCGCCGGGTGGCAGTGGCCAATACTGGCAACGTTATTGTAAACGTCGAGATATTTGTTTCCCGCCGCATCCCACAGATACTGTCCCTTACCTTTCACCAGATGCACCGGCTTGCGGTAGAACAGGCGGTAGGATTCGCCCAGCACTTTGCTGCGCTTATCGGTCAGTTTACGCACGTCGGCATCCAGCCCGTCAGCGTGCTCGGCTCGAAAACTGTTGGTATCCATGATGGTTGAACGTGTAGCCATTGATTGCTCCCGTTACAAAAATGAGGTTTGCCCGGCGGCAGGCATTCAGTGATGTCTGGGGATTATCATGGCAACTTTTTCGACAAATGCAACAAAATACACAAATGCAATAAAATACACATGCAGAGTACCGCATTGTCAGTTAGGCTATGACGGTGAGTTATCGTCAGGAAATCAGAATTATGCTGCAGGAAACACGCTTACACCGCATCCGCGCGCTGCTCAGTACGCTGAATCAGGTGAGTACCGAGCGAATCATTAAAGAGCTGGGTATCTCCCGGGAAACTGCCCGTCGTGACATTATCGAGCTGGAAGCGCAGGGCATGGCGCGCCGGGTACACGGCGGCCTGGTCGCCCTGGACGCCGCACCGGAACCGCCGCTGACCGTGCGCAGTGCCTCCATGGCAAAAGAAAAGCGGGCGATTGCCCGAGCGGCAGTGCAGCTTTTACAGCCCGGGCAGACCCTGTTTATTGATGCGGGCAGCACCACCACCATGCTGGCCGAAGAACTGCGTTCGATGTCCGGCCTGACGATTATCACCAACAGCCTGAATGCCGCGCTAAAACTTAGTGCAGCGGAAGAACACGAGACGCTGAACAACGAGGTGATCCTGCTGGGCGGCAGCATGCGGGCGGGGGCGCAGGAAACGCGCGGTGAGCTGACGGTCAGTGAAATTTATCGTTATCGTGCCGACCTGGCGCTGCTGTCGCCGGTGGGCGTGGACGCCAGGCAGGGGGCCAGCAGCTTCCATCCGCATGAGGCGGCTATCGCCAGAGCGATGACCGAACAGGCTGGCGGCCTGATCCTGCTGGCCGACCACACGAAAATCGGCATCAGCAGCCGCATAAACTACGCCAGCGTCCAGCAGATCGGTACGCTAATCAGCGATCAGGGTGCCGCCGCACTGCCTGCACTGGCGGCCTTACAGCAGAAACTTCCGCAGGTTCTGCTGGTTTAACTCAGCCGCCGATCAGCCGCTGCGGGTGGGTATACACCATCGCGCGGCCGGGCTTGCTGAAGCCGACCAGCGTCAGATTGCTGCGCTGAGCCACTTCAACCGCCAGTCGAGTCGCGGCGGAGACGGCAAACAGGATCTCCACGCCGCACATCGCGGCCTTCTGCACCATCTCATAGCTGGCGCGGCTGGACACCAGCACTGCGCCCACACCCCAGTCGGCCCGGCTGCGCAGGCCAAGCAGTTTATCCAGCGCCACGTGGCGGCCAACATCTTCACAACCGGCGGTTAAATTACCGTCAGGCCGTATCCAGGCGGCGGCATGGGTGCAGCCGGTCAGCTGGCCCACCGGCTGGAAGTTACCCAACTGACGCAGGGCCGTATCAAGATGGTCGAGGTTAAAGGTCTGGCTGAACGGCAGAGCGTCGATGGGTTTGCCGATCTCTTCCAGCTGCTCCACGCCGCAGACACCGCATCCGGTACGCCCGGCCATCGCCCGGCGGCGCTCTTTCAGCCCCATAAACCGGCGGCTGGACAGCTCAACGTGCACTTCAATCCCTTCGCAGGCGGGATGAATATCGATGCCATAAATCTCCGTCGGGCTGCTGATAATCCCTTCTGATAACGAGAAACCTATGGCGAATGCTTCCAGATCTTTCGGCGTGGCCATCATCACGACGTGGGAGATGCCGTTATACACCAGCGCCACCGGAACCTCTTCCGCCAGCCAGTCCGAACGGGAGTGTTGCAGGTTGTCTCGCGGCCACACCTCAGCTAAACCGGCCCCGATAACCTCTGCCGATTTTTTGTCGATATTGTGCTGTTTTTCGCTCAATCTGTTTTATCCTTAACCAACAACCACACGGTTAATGTGGTAACATTACGACCGTATGCGTTTAAACTGAGGCAATTGTGAACCTCTGAAGGAAGCGCCGCAAAAATAATTGAACAACATCGATACAGGAAGAATGCGATGAATGTCAGCAGAAGACGTTTTTTTAAAATCTGCGCGGGAGGGATGGCAGGCACCACGGCTGCCGCTCTGGGATTTGTCCCGACTGCCGCGCTGGCGGAGAGCCGCCAGTACAAGCTGTTACGCGCTCGTGAAACCCGCAACACCTGCACCTACTGTTCTGTTGGCTGCGGCCTGCTGATTTACAGCATGGGCGATGGCGCAAAAAATGCCAAACAGTCAATATTTCACATTGAAGGCGACGCGGACCATCCGGTTAACCGCGGTGCGCTCTGCCCGAAAGGGGCTGGCCTGCTGGATTACATTCACAGCGACAGCCGCCTCAAATATCCCGAATATCGCGCACCCGGCTCCGATAGCTGGCAGCGCATCAGCTGGGATGAAGCCTACGATCGCATTGCCCGCCTGATGAAGGACGATCGCGATGCCAACTTTATTGCCCGCAATGAAGACGGCGTCACCGTTAACCGCTGGCTGAGTACCGGCATGCTGTGCGCTTCCGCCTCCAGCAATGAAACTGGCTATCTGACGCAGAAAATCACCCGTTCGCTCGGCATGCTTGCCGTCGATAACCAGGCGCGCGTCTGACACGGACCTACGGTAGCAAGTCTTGCTCCTACGTTCGGTCGCGGTGCGATGACCAATCACTGGGTCGACATCCGCAATGCGAATCTGATTATTGTCATGGGTGGCAACGCCGCTGAGGCGCATCCGGTGGGATTCCGCTGGGCGATGGAAGCCAAAATCCATAACAACGCCAAACTTATCGTTATCGATCCGCGCTTCACACGAACCGCGTCGGTCGCTGATTTCTATACGCCTATCCGTTCCGGCAGCGATATTACCTTCCTGTCCGGCGTTCTGCGTTACCTGATCGAACATGATACCGTCCAGCATGAATACGTCGCGTCCTACACCAATGCCAGCCTGCTGGTACGGGAAGACTTCAGCTTTGAAGACGGCCTGTTCAGCGGTTATGACCCGGAAACGCGCAGCTACGATAAGAGCAGCTGGAACTATCAGCTGGATGGCGAGGGCTATGCCCTGCGCGATCCTACGCTACAGCACCCCCGCTGCGTGTGGAACCTGCTGAAAACGCACGTCAGCCGCTATACGCCTGAAATCGTGGAGCGCATCTGCGGCACGCCGAAAGCGGATTTCCTGAAAGTCTGCCAAATGCTGGCAGAGACCAGCGCCCGCGATCGTACCGCGACCTTCCTCTATGCTCTGGGCTGGACGCAGCACTCGGTGGGTGCGCAGAACATCCGAACTATGGCGATGATCCAGCTGCTGCTTGGCAACATGGGCATGGCGGGCGGCGGCATTAACGCCCTGCGCGGCCACTCCAATATTCAGGGATTAACCGACCTTGGCCTGCTGTCGCAGAGCCTGACCGGCTATATGAACCTGCCTTCCGACAAACAGGCCACGCTGCCCGCTTATCTGGATGCCAACACGCCGAAAGCGCTGCTGCCGGGCCAGGTGAACTACTGGGGCAACTATCCCAAGTTCTTTATCAGCCTGATGAAGTCCTGGTGGGGTGATAAAGCGCAGGCGGAAAACAACTGGGGCTTTGACTGGCTGCCGAAGTGGGATAAAGGCTACGACGTGCTGCGCTACTTCGACATGATGCACCGTGGCGAAGTGAACGGCTATCTGTGCCAGGGCTTTAACCCGCTGGCCTCCTTCCCGCATAAAAAGAAAGTCAGCGAGTCGCTGTCGAAGCTGAAATTCCTGGTGGTTATCGATCCGCTAAACACCGAAACCTCGACCTTCTGGCAGTCCCACGGCGAGTTTAACGATGTGCATCCGGCTGATATCCAGACGGAAGTGTTCCGCCTGCCGTCAACCTGCTTTGCAGAAGAAGACGGATCGATCGTCAACTCGGCGCGCTGGCTGCAGTGGCACTGGAAGGCGGCGGACGGTCCGGGTGAAGCGCACAACGATGGTGAAATCCTGGCCGGCATCTACTCGCGTCTGCGCAAGCTCTACGCCAGCGAGGGCGGCGCACTGCCGGAGGCGGTGCTGAACATGACCTGGGATTACCTGACGCCGGATTCACCGGCATCGGAAGAGGTCGCGCAGGAGAGCAACGGCCGCGCGCTGGTCGATCTGGTCGACGACAAAGGCACCGTACTGGTGAAAAAAGGCCAGCAGCTCAGCAGCTTTGCACAGCTGCGTGCCGACGGCACGACGGCCAGCGGCTGTTGGATCTTTGCCGGCAGCTGGACGCCGGAAGGCAACCAGATGGCACGGCGCGATAACAGCGACCCGTCCGGCCTGGGCAATACGCCGAACTGGAGCTGGGCGTGGCCGCTTAACCGCCGCATCCTCTATAACCGTGCCTCTGCCGACCCGCAGGGGAAAGCGTGGGACCCTGAGCGCCAGCTACTGCACTGGGATGGCGCAAAATGGACCGGGCAGGACGTTGCTGACTACGGCACGGCTCCGCCGGGCAGCGAGGCCGGGCCGTTTATCATGCAGGCGGAAGGGCTGGGGCGTCTGTTTGCCCTCGACAAAATGGCCGAGGGGCCGTTCCCGGAACACTACGAGCCGTTTGAAACGCCGATCGGCACTAACCCGCTGCATCCTTCGGTGATTTCAAACCCGGCGGCACGCATCTTTGCCGACGACCTGAAGGCAATGGGCACGGCGGCGGAGTTCCCGTACGTCGGAACAACGTACCGCCTCACCGAGCATTTCCACTACTGGACCAAGCATGCGCGGCTTAACGCCATTGCGCAGCCGGAGCAGTTTATTGAAATCGGTGAAGTGCTGGCGGAGAAGCTGGGTATTGCCAAAGGGGACTGGGTGAAGGTCAGCTCTAATCGTGGCTACATCAAGGCCGTGGCTGTGGTGACCAAGCGCCTGCGGCCGCTGATGATCGACGGCAAAACGGTCGACACCATCGGTATCCCGCTTCACTGGGGCTTTACCGGCGTGGCGAAGAAGGGGTTCCTGGCGAATACCCTGACGCCGTTCGTCGGTGATGCCAATACGCAAACGCCGGAATTTAAGGCGTTCCTGGTCAACGTGGAGAAGGTGTAAACGATGGCTTATCAATCTCAGGACATTATCCGCCGCTCTGCTACCAATGACCTCACCCCCGCGCCGCGTGCGCGGGACCATCAGCAGGAAGTGGCCAAACTGATCGACGTCACCACCTGTATCGGCTGCAAAGCCTGCCAGGTGGCCTGCTCCGAGTGGAACGATCTGCGTGATGAGGTGGGCAGCAACGTCGGGGTGTATGACAACCCTGCCGATCTGTCCGCGCAGTCATGGACGGTGATGCGTTTCGCGGAAGTGGAAGAGAATAACCGGCTGGAATGGCTGATTCGTAAGGACGGCTGCATGCACTGTGCCGATCCCGGCTGCCTGAAGGCCTGCCCGTCCGAGGGGGCGATTATTCAGTATGCCAACGGCATCGTCGATTTTCAGTCGGAGCAGTGCATTGGCTGTGGCTACTGCATTGCCGGCTGTCCGTTCAACGTGCCGCGCATCAACCCGAAGGACAACCGTGCCTACAAATGCACGCTTTGTGTCGACCGGGTTAACGTCGGGCAGGAGCCCGCCTGTGTGAAAACCTGCCCAACCGGCGCGATCCACTTTGGCAGCAAAGAAGATATGAAAACGCTGGCGGCCGAACGCGTGGGTGAGTTGCAGGGACGCGGCTATCAGCACGCCGGGCTGTACGACCCCGAAGGCGTGGGCGGTACGCACGTGATGTACGTGCTGCATCATGCCGACAGGCCGCAGCTTTATCACGGTTTGCCGCAGAACCCGGCGATCAGTCCGGCGGTGACTTTCTGGAAAGGCGTCTGGAAACCGCTGGCGGCGATTGGTTTTGCCGCCACCTTTGCCGCTTCGGTATTCCACTATGTCGGTATCGGACCTAACCGTGTTGAAGAAGATGATGATGAGGAGGAACAGCCATGAAAAAGCCGCAGCGAATTCAGCGCTACAGCGCCCCGGAGCGTATTAATCACTGGCTGGTGGCCATCTGCTTTGTTCTGGCCGCGGTGAGCGGCCTGGGATTCTTCTTCCCGTCGTTTAACTGGTTGATGCAGATCATGGGCACGCCGCAGCTGGCGCGTATCCTGCATCCCTTTACCGGTGTGGTGATGTTTGTGGCTTTCCTGCTGATGTTCTTCCGTTACTGGCGGCACAATTTGCTGGAGCGAAACGACATCCTGTGGGCAAAAAACATCCATAAAATCGCCCAAAACGAAGAGGTGGGAGATACCGGGCGCTATAATTTTGGTCAGAAGTGCGTATTCTGGGCAGCGATCCTCAGTTTAGTGCTGCTGCTGTTAAGCGGCGTGGCGATCTGGCGTCCCTGGTTCGCCGGCTACTTCAGCATCCCGCTGATCCGGCTGGCGCTGGTGGTGCATTCTGTCTCAGCCGTTGTGCTGATCGTGGTGATTATGGTGCACGTTTATGCGGCACTGTGGGTGAAAGGGACGATAACCGCCATGGTCGAAGGCTGGGTTAGCGTAAGCTGGGCCAAACGGCATCATCCGCGCTGGTATCGCTCACTACGCGAGCAGCAAAACCCACCGCGACAACACGAAAAAGGTCCCTGATGACGATTAGAATTATTCCGCAGGACCGGCTGGAGAAGGAAAAAAGCAACGCGGCGGGGGGCATTCCGCCGTTACTTTTCCCTCAGCTGAAACACCTGTACAGTCGCCGGGCTGCCCGTTTGCGGCAGCTGGCGGAGAAGAATCCACTGGGCGACTATCTGCGCTTTGCGGCGGTTATTGCCGCCGCGCAGGAAATCGTCCTTTACGATCATCCGCTGCGGATGGATTTGCAGGCGCGGCTGGAAGAGAGTGCCCGCCTCGGCAAACCGCCGCTGGATATCGCCACGCTGCCGCGCGATGCCCACTGGCAGCAGATGCTGCATTCGCTGATTGCCGAACTGAAGCCGGAGATGAGCGGGCCTGCATTGTCGGTACTGGAGAATCTGGAAAAAGCCTCTGCCAGCGAGCTGGAGCAAATGGCCGGAGCGCTGCTGGCCCACGACTTCGCCCAGGTGAGCAGCGATAAAGCGCCGTTTATCTGGGCGGCGCTGTCGATCTACTGGGCGCAGATGGCGGCGTTGATCCCCGGTAAAGCCAGAGCTGAATCGGGCGAACAGCGCCAGTTTTGCCCGGTGTGTGCCAGCGTGCCAGTTGCCAGCGTAATCCATATGGGCAGCCACAAAGACGGCTTGCGCTACCTTCACTGCAACCTGTGTGAAAGCGAATGGCACGTGGTGCGGGCGAAGTGCAGCAACTGCGAGCAAACGCGAGACCTGCACTACTGGTCGCTGGATAGCGAAAACGCCGCGATTAAAACCGAAAGCTGCGGCGACTGCGGGACCTACCTGAAAATGCTGTACCAGGAAAAAGATCCGGCCGTTGAGCCGGTTGCCGACGATCTCGCTTCGCTGATCCTTGACGCGCGGATGGAGCAGGAGGGTTTTGCCCGCAGCAGCCTGAATCCGTTCCTGTTCCCTGGGGAGTAAGCCATGAAGACGGCAGGCAATTTTTTTCCGCTCCGCAGGGATGAGGTGACGACTAACCGTGAGTAATCTGTTCCATCAGCTTCCGTCCATAGACAGCCTGCTGCGCCAGTCCGCGATGCAGGCGCTTTCTGCGGAATGGGGCCACGTCAGGCTGGTCGCCATTCTGCGTGAGATGCAGCAAAGCGCACGTGAGCATATCCGGCAGCATCATCAGCTCCCTGCCTGGAGCCAGGACTGGGCGAGCCATGCCCGCAGTCTGCTGCATCAGCACAGCCGCAGCGGGCTGCGTCCGGTGCTGAACCTCAGCGGTACGGTTTTGCACACCAACCTTGGCCGCGCGCAGCTGGCTGAAACCGCCGTTGCCGCCGCAGCACGGGCGATGCGATCCCCCGTGACCCTCGAATATTCGCTGGATGATGCGGGGCGCGGCCACCGTGACCGGGCGCTGGCCGATTTGCTATGCCAGCTTACCGGGGCGGAGGACGCCTGCATCGTCAATAACAATGCGGCGGCGGTGCTGCTGATGCTGGCCGCGCTGGCACCGGGTAAACAGGTGATCGTCTCACGCGGTGAGCTGGTGGAAATCGGCGGTGCTTTCCGCATCCCGGATGTGATGACTCAGGCGGGCTGTACTCTGCGCGAAGTGGGCACCACCAACCGCACCCATCTGAAAGATTACCGCCAGGCGATTGAGGAAGACACCGCGCTGCTGATGAAGGTGCACACCAGCAATTATCAGATTCAGGGCTTTACCAGGGCCGTCAGTGAAGCGGAACTGATCGCGCTCGGGGAGGAATCTGACCTGCCGGTGGTGGTTGATTTGGGCAGCGGTTCGCTGATCGATCTTAGCCAGTATGGCTTACCCGAAGAACCGATGCCGCAGCGGCTGATTGCGGCGGGTGCCAGCCTGGTCAGCTTTTCCGGCGATAAGCTGCTGGGCGGGCCGCAGGCCGGGATTATCATCGGCAAAAAAGCGCTCATCGAACGCTTGCAGCAGCATCCGCTGAAGCGCGCGCTGCGGGTTGATAAAGTCACCCTCGCCGCGCTGGAAGCCACGCTCCAGCTGTATCGTCAGCCGGATAAGCTGGCGGAACAGCTGCCCACGCTCAGATTCCTGACCCGCACCCGGCAGGATATTCATGCCCAGGGGCTGCGGCTGCTGCCCGCTGTGGAAGCCGCCTGCGGGCAACAGTTCTGCGTGGCGCTGGCACCCTGCTCCTCGCAGATTGGCAGCGGCTCGCTGCCGATTGAGCGGCTGCCCGGTACGGCGCTGACTCTGACCTCTCGCGACGGCAGCGGCAGCACTCTGATGGCGCTCACCCGCAAACTGCGTGAGGGTGATGTGCCGGTGATCGGGCGCATTCACGACGGCTCTCTGTGGCTCGATCTGCGCACGCTGGAAGACGAAGAACTGTTTATCAGGATGATAAGTGCATGATTATTGCCACCGCCGGTCACGTTGACCACGGTAAAACCTCGCTGCTACAGGCGCTGACCGGCGTGAATGCCGACAGACTGCCGGAAGAAAAATCGCGCGGTATGACCATCGATCTTGGCTATGTCTACTGGCCGCAGCCGGATGGCGCGATCGTTGGTTTTATTGACGTTCCCGGCCATGAAAAATTTCTCAGCAATATGCTCAGCGGCATTGGCGGCATCGATCATGCCCTGCTGGTGGTCGCAGCCGATGACGGTGTGATGCCGCAAACCCGTGAACATCTGGCGATCCTTCAGCTTGGCGGGCGGCCACCGTTGACCGTGGCCATCACCAAAAGCGACAGCGTGGAACCCGAGCGGCTGGCTGACGTAGCGCAGCAGATCGATGCCCTCACTCAGCAGATGGGCTGGCAGCAGGTTGCTCAGTTTCCTACCAGCACCCTGAATGGCGCAGGGATAGCGGCACTGGCGGATCATCTGCGCCAGCTGCCGGTCGGGAAGTCCCGTCGCGAGGGGCCGTTTCGTCTCGCTATCGATCGGGTGTTTAACGTCAAAGGGGCCGGGCTGGTAGTGACCGGCACCGCGCTGTCTGGCGAGATCGGCGTGGGCGATACGCTGTGGCTGAGCGGCGTGAATCAGGCAGTCCGCGTTCGCGGTTTGCACGTGCAGAATCAGCCGAGCCAGAGTGCGCACGGCGGGCAGCGGGTGGCGCTGAATATTACCGGCAGCGTGGAAAAATCAGCGATTGCGCGCGGCGACTGGCTGCTGTCTGCACTGCCGGAAACGCCCTGCGAGCGGGTTATCGTCACACTGGAACAGCACCAGCCGCTGCGGCAGGGCCAGCCGCTGCATCTTCATCACGGTGCCCGCCATATCACCGGGCGGCTGTCGCTGCTGGCGGATAATCTGGCCGAGCTGCTGCTCGACGCACCGCTGTGGCTGGCCGATAACGATCGCCTGATCCTGCGTGATATCGGCGCGAAACACACGCTTGCAGCGGCGCGGGTGCTGCTGCTGGCGTCACCGAAACGCGGCAAGCGCCAGCCCGGGTTTCTTGCCTGGCTGCACCAGTTAGAGCAGGCGCGGGAGGATGCTGAGATCATCGCTCTGTATTTGCAGCAGCGCCCACGGCCAATGTCGGAACTGAGCTGGGCGCGTCAGCTGCATGAAGAAGCGCTGGTTAATCTGGACTACCGCCTGCGTCCGGAGATTATCGCCGGGTATATGATATTGCCGCAGATGATTCAGGACTGGCAGCAGCGGCTGCTTGACGAGATGGCGCACTATCACCGCAGCAATGGCGATCGTCCAGGCCTGGGGCGCGATCGTCTGCGGCGCATGGCGTTGTCCGACCGGCCTTCTGCGCTGGCAGGCAGTTTGATCGATGGACTGATCGGCAGTGGCAGGCTGGTGAATAGCCGGGGCTGGCTGCATTTGCCCGACTTTGCCATTCGCTTCGAGCCGCAGGAAGCCGCGCTCTGGCAGCGGGCTGAACCGCTGTTTACCGATAACGCCCGCTGGGTGCGGGACCTGGCCCTGGCGCTGAACTGCCCGGAGGATGTGATGCGGCAGGCGCTGCGCAAAGCGGCACAAAGCGGGCTGATCGTCGCCGTTGTGAAGGATCGTTATTACAGCCACAGCCAGATAACCCGTTTTGCCGACATTATTCGCCAGCGTGATGCTGAAGGACTGGGCAGCAGCGCCGCAGATTTTCGCGATCGCCTGGGCGTCGGCCGCAAGCTGGCGATACAGATTCTGGAATTTTTCGACCGTAGTGGTTTTACCCGCCGTAAAGGTAATGAACATCTGCTGCGTGATAGCGGAATGTTTCTGTAAATCGTACTTTACCGATTTTATATGCCGCTGCCGTAACGTCCCCCTGAGTTGATTGACCACAAAAAAACCATTCGCAAGCTGTGGGATAAAAGTAAGTGCGCTTACTTTTCAGTGCGCTGCACTGAGCCAATCAGTACTAACAGGGGAAGTTATGAATTATTTCAGGAAAGAGGGGCGGCTGAAGCGACTGTGCGGCTGGCGTGCGCTGTTGCTGATGCTGCTGGGCCTGGCCATCGGCCTGCTGCTGGTCGCCGGTGGTGTCACCGTGATGCATAAAACCAGCGATACGGCCTTCTGCGTTTCTTGCCACAGTATGGAAAGACCGCTGGCTGAGTATCAGGGCAGCGTTCATTTCGAAAATCACGCCGGTATCCGCGCCGAGTGTGCCGACTGCCATATCCCCACGGCTCCTGTTCCCTATTTGTTGACCAAGATCGCCGCAGTTAAGGACGTTTATGGCGAAATTACCGGAAAGATAGATACCGAAGAGAAGTACAACGCCCATAAACTGGCGATGGCGGAATCGGTTTGGAAGACCATGAAGGCCAACGACTCAGCCACCTGCCGCAGCTGCCACAGCTTTGAAGCGATGGATATTCTTGCGCAGCGGCCTGAAGCCCGTAAGGCGCATCCGGTAGCGATAAAAGAGAATCAGACCTGTATTAACTGCCACCGTGGTGTGGCACATATCCTGCCGGACATGACCTCAAGTAACGCGGCCGGTGCCAGCCAGCTTGCGGCCCTGGCGACCGACGTCAAACCGGCGGACAGCCCGCTTTACAGCATTAAAACGCAGTCTTTTGTACTGGAGCCTGGCATCACCAGCTCAGCCGGTACGCTGTTCCCGTCTGCACCCGTGATCCCGTTACGTCATCAGGGTTTGCTGACTGAAGCGCGCCTGGAAGGCTGGCAGCAGGACGGTGTAACCGGGGTGATCTATGGCGCTCCCGGCCGGCGAATTATTCGTGCGGTGCTGGATGAAAATAGTCAGCAGCAGTTGAAAACGCTGGGATCGCAAACCGACAGCCAGACCGATACGCAGTGGCATCATGTTGCTCTGACCGCCTGGTTCCCCTCCAAGGCGCTGATCGCCAACCAGCAAAAGATCTGGCAGTACGCCAGCGACTTGATGTCCGCTAACTGTACCGGCTGTCACGGCCTGACCGCACTGGATCACTTCACCGCAAATCAGTGGATTGGCGTGATGAAAGGTATGGCCTCGCGTACCGCGCTGAACGAGGAGCAGCTGCGCATTTTGACGCTGTACGCGCAAAACCACGCCAGCGATATGCCACCTGCCGGACAGCCCTCTGAACAAGGAAGCTCTCGTGAAAAATAATGTACTCTCCGACCTGTCGCGCCGTCGTTTTCTGCAACTGGGCAGCACGCTGCTGGCCGCCAGCTCGTTAGATCTGCTGTTTTCTCCTTCCGCCGTGGCCCGGGCGGTAAGCCAGGCGATGCCGCTGTTTGCCGCGCTGCGCCCGGCGAAGAAAGGCATTCTGACCTCCGCTCACTGGGGGGCTTTTGAAGCCATTGTTGAGCAGGGAAAAATGGTGGGTGTGCAGCCGGTTCAGGACGATCCGGCACCCAATGAACTGATTGAGATGGCGCCGTGGCAGGTGCACGCCGCCAATCGGATTACCTCACCGGTCGTGCGTAAGAGCTGGCTGGAAAATGGCCCCGGCAGTCGCAACGATCTGCGCGGGCGCGATGAATGGGTGAAGGTCAGCTGGGAAAAAGCCATCCAGCTGGTTAGCGATGAAATCCGTCGATTGCAGTCGGCCTATGGCCCTTCCTCGATTTATGCCGGGTCCTGCGGCTGGAAAAGTACCGGCATGCTGCATAACTGCCGGGCGCTGCTGCATCGCCTGATGAATCTGAGCGGCGGCTTTCTGAGCTACAGCGGCGACTATTCTACCGGTGCTGCGCAGGTGATTATGTCCCACGTTGTCGGTTCGACCGAGGTATACGATCAGCAAACGACCTGGCCCAACGTGATTGATAACAGCGAGCTGGTGGTGCTGTGGGGATGTAACCCCTGCACCACGCTGAAAAACAGCTGGAACGTGCCGGATCACGTCGGGCTGGAAGGCTTTGCCGCACTGGCGAAAAAAGGCACGCGGATTATCACCATCGACCCAATCAATAACCCCGGTTCAAAACAGCTGAACGCGGAGTGGATCGCGCCGCACGCCTACACCGATGCGGCGATGCTGCTGGGTATTGCGCATACGTTGCTGAGTGAAAAACTGCATGATGAAGCCTTCCTGCAGCGCTATACCACCGGTTTTGCTCAGTTCCGCGAAAGCCTGCTTGGCGAACATGACGGCGTGGCGAAAACGGCGGAATGGGCCAGTACGATTTGCGGCGTCGAAGCGGAAACGCTGCGCCAGCTGGCGCGCGATATGGCGAAGAAGCGGACGATGATTATGGCGGGCTGGGGCATCCAGCGGCAGCATCACGGTGAACAGCCGCACTGGCTGCTGGTGACCGTGGCTGCCATGCTTGGCCAGATTGGCCTGCCGGGCGGTGGTTTTGGCTTTAGCTATCACTATTCTTCCGGCGGTAGCTCGTCGGCGAAAGGCGGTATTCTGTCCGGCATCAGCGCCGGAGAAGCGCCACAAAACTCACCCGTTCCGGTTCCGGTGGCCAGAATGGCAGACTGCCTGGCCAATCCGGGAAAAACCATTGATTACAATGGCCGCCAGGTCACCTATCCCAACGTTAAAATGGTCTACGTCGCTGGCGGTAACCCGCTGGTACACCAGCAGGACACCAACAATCTGCGGCAGGCCATGCAGCATCCTGAAACTATTATCGTGCATGAACCCTGGTGGACGTCCACGGCAAAATTTGCCGATATCGTCCTGCCGTGCACCACCAGCTATGAGCGCAACGATATGGATATGGGCGGCGACTATTCCCAGCGCTATGTTTTCCCGATGCACCAGTGCGTGCCGCCGCAGCACGAGTCGCGTAACGACTTCGATATTTTCCGCGATATTGCCGCGCGGCTTGGCGTTGAGCAGGCCTTTACCGAAGGGCGCGATGAGATGCTGTGGCTGAAAACGATGTACGACAATATGAAGACCCAGGCCCGTAATGCGGGCGTACCGCTGCCGCCGTTCGATCAATTCTGGCAGTCGAACAATTACATCCGCTTCCCTGTCCCGGAAGAGAATAAAAACTGGATACGCTTTGCCGATTTCCGTGCCGATCCACTGCTCAACCCGCTGGGTACGCCGAGCGGGCGTATCGAAATTTTCTCCCGCAGCGTGGCGAAAATGAATTACGACGACTGTCCGGGGCTGCCGGGCTGGTTCCCACCGCACGAATGGCGCGGCAGCGACGTTGCGCAGCGTTATCCGCTGTCGTTGAACTCCTCGCACCCGCCGCACCGCCTGCATTCGCAGCTGGATAATACGCCTCTGAGAGACAAATATGCGGTCAGCAATCGGGAGGCGATTCTGATCAATACCCAGGATGCTGCGGCCCGGAAAATCCAGTCCGGGGACCTGGTGCGCGCGTACAACGACCGTGGGCAGATCCTGGTGGGAGCGCTGGTGAGTGATGATATCCGACCCGGCGTGGTTCGGGTGTGTGAAGGGGCCTGGTACGACCCGGCAGATTTGTCAGAGCCTAAAACCCTGTGCAAAAACGGCAGCGTTAACTGCCTGACCTTTGATATCGGCTCCTCCCGGTTAGCGCAGGCTAACTGCGGCCATATGGCTCAGCTGGAGGTGGAAAAATATTGCGGCGAGGAGCAGAAAAACACCGCACATTCGGTGCCTTTTGGCGCTTAAACGGTTAAATTCAGTACCCAACCCGTTAATAAGGAATGTTATCTATGCAACGCTGTGGCTGGGTATCTGAAGATCCGCTATATATCGCCTATCACGACCGCGAGTGGGGCGTTCCCCATCATGACGCCCGTTCGCTGTTTGAAATGATTTGTCTGGAAGGCCAGGTTGCCGGGCTGTCCTGGCTGACCGTGCTGAAGAAAAGAGAAAACTATCGCCAGCATTTTCATCACTTTGACGTTCAGGCCGTTGCCCGGATGGATGAAGACGATATTGAACGACTGATGCAGGAGAGCGGCATTATCCGCCACCGGGGAAAGATTAACGCAATTATCGCCAACGCCCGTGCGCTGCTGGCGATGGAAGCCGCCGGTGAATCGTTCAGAGACTTCGTCTGGAGTTTCGTTGATAACGAACAGCAAATCACCCGCTTCGGCCACTACCGTGAGGCACCGACCACCAATGCGGCTTCCGATGCACTCTCTAAAGCGCTGAAAAAGCGCGGATTTAAGTTTGTCGGCTCCACGACCTGCTACTCATTTATGCAGGCCTGCGGATTAATCAGCGAACACACGACCGACTGTTTTTGCCACCCGGATAACATTAAATAGCTTTCTCTTACACTTTGAGAATTTGCCTGAGTATTTTCCTCACAATTGAGCGCCATAATTGGCGCTTACAGGCGACGTTGCCTGCGGTGAACGAAATGAAAGGAATACTCATGAAAAAAAGCGCTATCACTCTTTCCCTGATATTGAGCGGCACGCTTGCGCTGGCCGGTTGTACCACTAACCCTTACACCGGTGAGCGTGAAGCAGGGAAGTCCGGTATTGGTGCGGGTATCGGTGCCGCGGTAGGCGCCGGGGTGGGTATGCTTTCTTCTTCGAAGAAAGATCGCGGCAAAGGCGCACTGATTGGTGCAGCCGCCGGTGCCGCTCTCGGCGGCGGCGCGGGTTATTACATGGACGTGCAGGAAGCGAAGCTGCGCGACAAAATGAAAGGTACCGGAGTCAGCGTGACCCGCAACGGCGACAATATCGTGCTGAATATGCCGAGCAACGTCACCTTTGACAGCAGCAGCAGCACGCTGAAACCTGCCGGAGCCAACACGCTGACCGGCGTGGCGATGGTACTAAAAGAGTACCCGAAAACCGCCGTAAACATTATCGGTTATACCGATAGCACCGGCAGCCGCCAGCTGAATATGTCGCTGTCGCAGCAGCGTGCGGACAGCGTCGGTAGCTCGCTGATTACTCAGGGTGTTGAAGCAAACCGCGTGCGCACCAGCGGAATGGGGCCGGATAATCCGGTGGCTTCAAACGCCACTGCCGAAGGGAAAGCTCAGAACCGCCGTGTAGAAATCACTCTCAGCCCGCTGCAGTAATCCCCCAGGCCCCGGCACACAGCGTACCGGGGCCGTTATTCTCTTTTTTGGGAATAATCATTCAGGACCATAGTGACCATTAGCAGTTTGTGCTACCCTGCGCAAAAACTGATCAGTATTCACACATCATGTCACTGAAAGATATTGCCTCCGCGCTGGGGCTCTCTGTTACCACCATCAGCCGCGCGCTCAACGGCTATGACGATGTGGCTGAGGAAACGCGCCTGCGCATTCAGCAGGAAGCCCAACGGCGAGGATACCGCCCTAACCCGGTCGCCCGCAGCCTGAAAACCGGAAAAACCAACGCCCTGGGCTTGCTCTTTCCCTCTTCACCTCTTCCTTTTAACGGCACCAGTTTTGTCGATGTGATCGGCGCTATCGCCCAGGCGCTGGCCGAGCGTGAAGTGGATCTGCTGATCTTTGCTGACACGCCTGAAAACGACCACCGTTCTTTGCAGCGGATGCTGCGCTCGCGCTACGTCAGCGGCCTGATTGTGGCGCATACCGTAAGGCACGACAGTCGGCTGGCCAAACTCCAGCAGCTGAATTTTCCGTTTCTGGCGCTGGGCCGCAGCGAGCTGAAAGAACCTTATGCCTGGTTCGATTTTGATCATCATACCGGGCCGCGCCTGGCCGTTGACCACTACGCTGCGCAGGGTCTGCACCGCATCGCCTGGCTTGGCAGCCACCTCGATCAGGCCTTTGTCAGCCAGCGGCGAGAAGGTTATCTGAGTGCGATGCAGCGGCACGGCTTCGACAGCGACCTCTGCTGGCAGGCAGAGCCCAGTCGCCTTGAGGGCTACCGCACAACCCGACAGCTGCTTGCTTTGCCACAGCCGCCGCAGGCGCTGATTGCCGATTCCAGCTCGCTGGGTGAAGGCGCTGCAATCGCTTTGCGTGAGATGGGCCGCCTGAGCGGGCCTGAACGTATCGAGTTGATGATCTACAACGGTTTGCCCACAGATTCGGTGATCGATGTGCCCGTTGCCAGCATTGCTCAGGCCACCTGGCCTGCCATCGGGCAGCAGGTGGCAGAGATGGCGCTGCGGCTGATGGCAGGGGAGCCGGTGTCCTCGTTACAGGAACTGTGGCAGCCGGAGCTGAAAATACCCTGATGCTGCCGCCGGCGGGCAGTTATGGTAGTCTCACGCTATTCACATCATCAGGGACAGCCATGAATAACAAGGCCGCTAAAGCTACCATCAGCGACGTCGCCAAAGAGGCGCGTACCGGGAAAACCAGCGTTTCGCGTTACCTGAACGGTGAATTCAGCGCGCTTTCTGACGATCTGAAGCAGCGCATTGAGGCCGCTATCAGCACGCTTAACTATCGCCCCAGCCAGATGGCGCGCGGCCTGAAGCGTGGGCGTACCCGACTGATTGGCCTGATTATCGCGGATATCACTAACCCCTATTCCGTTGATGTGCTGAGCGGCATTGAATCCGCCTGCCGCAGCCACGGCTTCACGCTGCTGATGTGTAACACCAATAACGAAGTCGATCTCGAGCAGTACTACCTCAATCTGCTGAACAGCTACCAGGTGGAAGGCATTGTCGTCAACGCGGTGGGCATGCGCGAAGAGGCACTGAATCAGCTGCAAAAATCGCTGCTGCCGATGGTACTGATCGACCGAAAAATACCGGATTTCGCCTGCGATGTCGTCGGGCTGGATAACCACGCGGCGGCGCTGCAGGCCACTGAACATCTGCTGTCGCAGGGTTATCGTGCGCTGCTGTTTATCAGCGAGCCGCTTGGCCTGGTTAACACCCGTCTGGAGCGTATTCACGCGTTCCATGAACGCATGGCGCAGCAGCCCGATCTGATTGCCGAACACGCCGAAGTGAAACTGGATGATGAAACCCGTATGCAGCAGGTGCTGAGTGAGTTCTATCAGCGTCACCAGGGAGCGCCCTGCGCGGTGATGGCCGTCAACGGCGCGTTGACGCTACAGGTTGCCCGCGCCCTGCGTCGGCTGAATCTGAACTGGGGAGAACAGCTGGGCCTGCTGGGCTTTGACGAACTGGAGTGGGCAGAGCTGGCGGGCGTTGGCATCACCACCCTGAAGCAGCCTACCTGGCAGATTGGCTATGCTGCGCTGGAGCAGGTGATCAGCCGCATTGAGGGTGGAGATCAGCCACTGCAAGAACAGGTATTTTCCGGGGAACTGGTGGTGCGGGGCTCAACGCAGCCGATTGTCCGCTAAGCACATGTCCTCGTAATAACCCGGGGCCGATCGTGCCCCAGCAAGACTTCTCATCCCACCCTGGCGTTCCTCTATTTCACGCAGAAAAGCGTTCACTCCGTGAGCGCCGTCATAAAATACCGCTTTGGTACTTTTCTTTGGAACCGGTTCCATTTACCGTTTTCCCATCAAATCGGGTGAATTAACCGGAGAAATCATGAAAAGAGAAGTCATCGTTGTCACCGCGGCCTACGGCAATAAACAGGTGCGTGAGCTGGGGGGACAGCAGGCGCTGCTGCCGATTATTGCTGCCGCAGGTGCCGACGGCGTGGAGATCCGCCGCGAACTGCTGGATGAACAGGTACTGGGCCAGCTTTCTGCGCTGGGCGCGGACATTGCTTCTAAAAAACTGATCGCTTTTTACTCGGTTCCGGAAGCGCTGTTTACCGAAGATGGCTCGCTCAACCCGCATCTGGACCAGCATTTTGCGGAAGCGGAACAGCTGAATGCCCAGCTGATTAAATATTCGCTGGGCAACTATCATCACGATTTCGACAGCAGCGAACTCCGCAGCAGGCTTGCCGGTAAGAAAGTGCATCTGGTGGTGGAAAACGACCAGACCGAATACGGCCGTTTTGCCGCCCTCGATGGCTTTTTCCACGCCTGCGGCGAAAGCCGCATCTGCAACGGCATGACCTTTGATACCGGCAACTGGCTGTGGGTCGGCGACCAGCCGCTTCCGGCGGCGGAAAGCCTGAGCCGCTACGTCAGCTATATCCACGTTAAAGCGGCGGTGCCGCACGGCGAAAGCTGGCGCGCTATCCCGCTGGATGAAGCCGATAACCTGTGGCGCGAGACGCTCGCCCTGCTGCCATCTGACGTGCCGCGCGCTATTGAATTCCCACTGGAAGGCCCGGACCTGGTGGCGGTGACCCGTCACTATGTTGACCTGCTGCGCGAGGCATAAATCATGACGACCCATATCAACGGCACGCTGGATGTCGTCACGATTGGTGAAGCCATGGCGATGTTTGTCGCGGCAGAAAACGGCGACCTGGCTTCGGTTGAGAAATTTACCAAACGCATCGCCGGTGCCGAACTGAACGTGGCAATCGGTCTGGCGCGCCTGGGCCTGAAAGTGGGCTGGGTCAGCCGCGTCGGCGATGACTCATTTGGCCGCTTTACCTGCCAGCAGCTGGATCGTGAAGGCGTCGATCGCCAGCAGGTGACGCTGGACGCGCGCTTCCCTACCGGTTTTCAGCTGAAGTCGAAGGTGGACGATGGCTCCGATCCGCTGGTGGAGTATTTCCGCAAAGGCTCGGCCGCCAGCCATCTCTCCTGCGACGACTTTAACCGCGACTACTTCGGTGCCGCACGCCACCTGCACCTGAGCGGCGTGGCCGCTGCGCTTTCTGACAGCTCGCTGGCGCTGTCGAAACATGCCGCGAAGGAGATGAAGACGATGGGGAAAACCCTTTCCTTTGACCCCAATCTGCGCCCGGTGCTGTGGTCCAGCGAACGGGAAATGGTGACCCGGCTGAACGAACTGGCGTCTTATGCCGACTGGGTTCTGCCTGGCATCAAAGAAGGCAAAATCCTCACCGGCTATGACCAGCCGGAAGCGATTGCCGACTTCTATCTGGCGATGGGCGTAAAAGCCGTGATTATCAAAACCGGCTGTGAAGGCGCGTGGTTTAAAACCGCCGACGGCGTGAAAGATCGGGTCCCGGCGGTTATGACCACCAACGTAGTGGATACCGTCGGTGCCGGAGATGGCTTTGCGGTAGGGACGATCAGCGCCCTGCTGGAAGGAAAATCGCTGCCTGCGGCCATCCGCCGCGGCAATAAAATCGGTTCCCTGGCGATCCAGGCAATCGGTGACAGCGAAGGACTGCCAACCCGGGCGGCACTGGGCGATTTTTAACCCTGACGGCCGGCCGGAAACATAACATCACCACATCGTTCCCCTACAGAACAGAATGTGGCCCCTCAACAGAGGAAACACCATGAACGAGCAGACGAAGCAGACAATCGCGCCAAAACGCTGGTGGTACATCATGCCCATCGTGTTTATCACCTACAGCCTGGCGTATCTGGACAGGGCGAACTTCAGCTTCGCCTCCGCCGCAGGGATTAATGAGGATCTCGGCATCACCAAGGGGATTTCTTCCCTGCTTGGTGCGCTGTTTTTCCTTGGCTACTTCTTTTTCCAGATCCCCGGCGCGATCTATGCCGAACGCCGCAGCGTAAAAAAACTGGTGTTCTGGTGCCTGGTGCTGTGGGGCGGCTGTGCCTCGCTGACCGGAATGGTGAGCAATATTCCGATGCTGGCGGTGATTCGCTTTACGCTCGGCGTGGTGGAGGCGGCGGTGATGCCCGCGATGCTGATTTATATCAGCAACTGGTTCACTAAGTCCGAACGTTCACGCGCCAATACCTTCCTGATCCTCGGTAATCCGGTGACCGTGCTGTGGATGTCGGTGGTGTCCGGCTACCTGATCAACGCCTTCGGCTGGCGTGAAATGTTTATTATTGAAGGCTTCCCGGCGGTGATCTGGGCCGTGGCCTGGTGGTTCCTGGTGCAGGATAAACCGTCGCAGGCGAAGTGGCTGAGCGATGCCGAAAAAGCCGCATTGCAGGCGCAGCTGCAGAAAGAGCAGGAAAATCTGAAGGCGGTGCGTAACTACTCTGAGGCCTTTAAGTCGCGTAACGTTATCCTGCTGTGTGCGCAGTATTTTGCCTGGAGCATCGGTGTGTACGGTTTTGTGCTCTGGCTGCCGTCCATTCTGCGTAACGGCACGCAGATGGGCATCGTTGAGGCCGGATGGCTGTCGGCGGTGCCGTATCTGGCAGCGACCATCGCGATGATCGTCGTTTCCTGGGCCTCTGATAAGTTACAAAACCGCAAATTGTTTGTCTGGCCGTTACTGTTGATTGGTGCATTAGCCTTTTTAGGCTCATATTTGGTGGGTTCCGACAATTTCTGGCTGTCCTATGCCCTGCTGGTGATTGCCGGTGCGTCGATGTATGCACCGTACGGTCCCTTTTTCGCCATCATCCCGGAAATGCTGCCGCGCAACGTTGCCGGGGGCGCGATGGCGCTGATTAACTCGATGGGAGCGCTGGGTTCATTCCTCGGCTCCTGGGTGGTGGGATACCTCAACGGTGCCACCGGCAGTCCATCTGCATCCTATATCTTTATGGGGAGCGCATTACTGGTGGCGGTGTGGCTGACGCTGATCGTCAAGCCGTCGCAGGACCGGCAGGATCCGCTGCCCCATGATGCAAAACATGCTTAACTTAAAACGGGTCAATGCTGGCCCGTTTCACTGTACTGAACAGGGAGAACCGTATGAAACCGTCTGTGGTGTTGTATAAGTCGTTACCTGAAGATCTGCGAGCGCGGCTGGATGCGCATTTCAACGTGACCGAAATTAACGGCTTAACCCCAGAAAATATCGCTGCTCACGCCGAAGCTTTCCGTCAGGCGGAAGGCATCCTTGGCTCCGGCGGCAAAGTTGATGCTGAATTTCTGCAGCAGGCACCTAAGCTGCGTGCGGCCTCCACGATTTCCGTGGGCTATGACACCTTCGATGTGGCGGCGCTGAACGATAAAGGCATCGTACTGATGCATACCCCGACCGTGCTGACTGAAACCGTCGCGGATACCATGATGGCGCTGGTGCTGAGCAGTGCCCGCCGGGTGGTGGAACTGGCCGAGCGGGTGAAGGCCGGGGAGTGGCAGAAAAACATTGGCCCTGACTGGTTCGGCATTGACGTGCACCATAAGAAGCTGGGCATTCTGGGTATGGGGCGTATTGGCCTGGCGCTGGCGCAGCGTGCTCACCTTGGCTTCAGCATGCCGATTCTCTACAACGCGCGTAAGCATCATCAGGAAGCGGAAGATCGTTTTGATGCGCAGTACTGCGATTTGGATACGCTGCTGGCAGAGTCCGATTTCCTCTGCATCAGCCTGCCGCTGACCGCCGAAACCCATCATCTGATTGGCCGCGAGCAGCTGGCGAAAATGAAGCCGAGCGCGATTCTGATTAACGCGGGTCGCGGGCCGGTGGTGGATGAGCAGGCGCTGGTTGATGCGCTGAAGGACGGGACTATTTTTGCTGCCGGTCTGGATGTGTTTGAGCAGGAGCCGCTGCCGGTGAATTCCGAGCTGCTGAAGCTGCGTAACGTGGTGCCGCTGCCGCATATCGGTTCCGCAACGCACGAGACGCGTTACGGGATGGCGCGCGATGCGGTGGATAATTTGATTGCCGCGTTGACCGGGAAGGTCGAGAAGAACTGCGTGAATCCGCAGGTATTGAACAAAGGCTGATTCTCATTGCTGCACGTTTGGCTGCTGTGCCGCTGGTGAGTACAGGTTGCTGCACGCTCTGCGCCCGGGCGTATCGGGGTTATCCGAAACGTGGCCCACTGTTATGTTCCGGTGCTCGGGGAGTTGCTTCAGGTCCTGTGTCTGGCTTATCGGGGCTGGCCGGAACGCGGACCCGCTGTCACGTCCATGTCCGCTCGGCCTCGCACATCCATGTGCTCGGACGGTCCGCTAACCCGTCCATCCCCGATTGCCTGAAGGCTTCGGTATTGCTGCTTGAATAACTGATTTCCTCTGGCAGCAACGCAATGATTCAAAAGGGGAACCGTTACGGGACAGGTTAGCCGGGTGTCTGCCGCAAGGATAATGAGATGGACGCTCCATCTTTGCGGCATCAGATGTGCCAAAGTGCGAGTGTCAAATCTCAGCAGAAGGAGCGTCCAGATGAAAGTATCTACCCTCGGTATCGACCTGGCAAAAAACGTTTTCGTTCTTCACGGTGTCGATCACACTGGCCAGACCGTTTTGAAAAAGAAACTCTCGCGGGCGAAGTTTGCTGAATTCGTTATCCGTCTTGAACCCTGTCTTATCGGGATGGAGGCGTGTTCTTCCAGCCACCATTTTGCCCGGTTGTTTATCCGTCATGGTCATCAGGTGAAACTGATGCCGCCGCAGTACGTCAAACCTTACGTAAAAACCAACAAGACCGATGCAGCGGATGCGGAGGCCATCTGCGAAGCGGTTACCCGACCCAATATGCGCTTTGTCCAGGTTAAAACCGTTGATCAGCAG
>NZ_JACVTX010000090.1:0-221 GCF_016624745.1 Erwinia sp. S43
CGGCTGTGACTTTTGGCCGCGTCCATGCGGCCAAATCCTGGCTTCCTCTCTGCGTTCAGCGCTGTGGATTGCCCGATCGGGGGCACTGCCAGCCTGCTTTCAAGCTTTCGCGTTGTCTGAAAATAAAAAGCGACGAAATTGTACAGAGGGGACGGCCTCTGCTGCTGCATAAGGGCATCCGCAGCGCTGAGGTGGAAGCTGATGGCCAGGAGATGCCAGCA
>NZ_JACVTX010000091.1:0-219 GCF_016624745.1 Erwinia sp. S43
ATTGAACGTCCCTGTTCAAACCCGGCCTGACGCCAGCATCCCTGCTGTCGTCTCCTGGCGCGATGGCTCCACCTCAGCGCTGCGGATGCCCTTACGCAGCAGCAGAGGCTGCCCCCTTTATACAATTTCATCGCTTTTAGCTTTTGGGTTTTCAGGCAAGACAGAAATCAGAGAGCAGGCTGGCTGTGCCCACGAGAGGGCAATCCACAGCGCTGAACG
>NZ_JACVTX010000092.1:0-216 GCF_016624745.1 Erwinia sp. S43
CACCTCAGCGCTGCGGATGCCCTTGCGCAGCAGTAGAGGCTGCCCCCTCTGTACAATTTCGTCGCTTTTGATTTTTAAAGAATAAGATGCTGCTGTGGAACAGCGGGCTGGGGTTCAGCCTCTGCTGCTGCTCCTGGGCGGTCCTCGCGCCGCGTTGCGGTGCCTTCGGTTACAGCTGCTGGCCTGTCGGACCGGCGGAGACGGTATATCCCTATA
>NZ_JACVTX010000093.1:0-208 GCF_016624745.1 Erwinia sp. S43
GACCGCTCGGTTCGTAGCCGAGTACTCTATCCAGCTGAGCTATGGATGCATTGCTAATTCTTGTATAACGCAGGGTGCTTAACTACTCACCGTGATACAGGCTGCTAACGCTGTACCGTACTACTTCTTATAAAGCCGCTAATGCCACTTTAAGAGATATGGTGCATCCAGGAGGATTCGAACCTCCGACCGCTCGGTTCGTAGCCGA
>NZ_JACVTX010000094.1:0-205 GCF_016624745.1 Erwinia sp. S43
AATCTGCGCTTCCTGCAGCCGCTTCTGCTCTTTCTCCTTATCAAAGATCGGGCTCAGGCCATTTGCAGCATGCTCCGTATCGCGGTCCAGCGTTGCCACATCCTGCTGCTGTTTGTCTTTGTCGCGGATAATGATCGTGCCGTCTTCCACCGCCGCGTGCGTGGTGGAGCTGTCGTGCCCGCTGCCGTTGGCACCGACCAGCGTG
>NZ_JACVTX010000095.1:0-202 GCF_016624745.1 Erwinia sp. S43
TCGGCTACGAACCGAGCGGTCGGAGGTTCGAATCCTCCTGGATGCACCATACTTTAGTTAATGGCAGTGAATTCCTTTAATACCGTTCCGGATTGTTGTGTTTTGCGCCGAAAGCATATCCGATGCATCCATAGCTCAGCTGGATAGAGTACTCGGCTACGAACCGAGCGGTCGGAGGTTCGAATCCTCCTGGATGCACCAT
>NZ_JACVTX010000096.1:0-202 GCF_016624745.1 Erwinia sp. S43
GCACGACCCACCAGTGTTAAGAAGGCGCCCTAAAGGCGCCTTTTTGCTATTCGTTATTCGGGCGGGATTCGTACCTGCAGCAGGTTCGGGTCGAACGCAGTGAGATAACGTTGCCACGGCAACGGCCCGAAGGGCGAGGCGAAGCCGGGTCATCCTGCACGACCCACCAGTGTTAAGAAGGCGCCCTAAAGGCGCCTTTTTG
>NZ_JACVTX010000097.1:0-200 GCF_016624745.1 Erwinia sp. S43
TGCTGATGCGTCTCGCTCTGGATCTTCGTGGTGGTCTTCGACATCAGACCGTGTTTTTTCCACTTCGCGCTGGAAGACTGATCCCAGCCGGCTTCCCCGCTTGTCAGGTTCAGGTTATTGCCCGCCAGCAGCGTGGCGTCGCCGGTCGCCGTCACATCCGCCGCGCGCAGGTTCATATCGCGCCCCGCCTGCATCAGCAG
>NZ_JACVTX010000009.1:0-190707 GCF_016624745.1 Erwinia sp. S43
GGGTAAGTGGGTAAGTGGGTAAGTGGGTAAGTGGGTAAGTGGGTAAGTGGGTAAGTGGGGAGAGCGCAGTCTGGGAAACTTTTTCGTGGACTGAATATGTAACAGAGTCATCGGCAAGAAATTAAAGAGTCATTGGAAAGAAATTTGCGCAGCGCGAAGCGGATGTTATGTTATTTTATAACCGTTCAGATTAAGCTTCAGTTTTTAAACTAAAACCGTTTCACCCAATGCCCGCAGTCGTTAAGACAGCCCGACAGCGCCCGGAATGCTTATTAGGGGTTCAGATGAAAATCAGTAAAATTATTGCGCTCTCTCTGACGATGGCCTCGGCCCAGGCTCTGGCCTTTCAGGCTAAAGAGACTCAAATTTCCGCTCCGTCGCAGGAGCAGTTAAAAACTGCTGAAAATGCGCTAATCGGCAACTTCTACAATCCACACGGGGTGCGAGGTCAGGCCAGCGCCTTTGCCACCTGCGCCGCCGTCCCGGTCGCCGGATGCGGCTGCCCGTTCTGCACCCAGCTGCGCAGCCGGGCATAAGCCGCAAGCCACGCCGCCGGGGCCTGTTCCGGCGGCGGAGCTTTTACCTGTTAATGCGTGTGTTCGTGGTTATGCGCGTTCTCATGGCTGTGACCGTGTTCGTCGTGAGCGTGCCCGCCGCCGTGAACTTTGCCCGATCCGCCCACCGCCACGATATTAAACGGCTGGCCAGCCACCGCGATCTCGCCGGTTTCTTTAAACGCCACCGCATCCAGCACGTGGATTTTGCTTTTCAGCGGATCGGTCACAAAGATTTTGCTGTCCGCCACGGCAATGCGCGGGCGCGGATCGTTCCAGTGGCCGTCCATTGAGTAGGGCTCGGTGATCTTCACCGACTGGGTAATCTGCCCCTTCAGCACATCAATCTGATTCAACTTGCCGTCTTCAGTAAACACGTAAGCGAATTTCGGCCGCACCGGATCAACGGCAAAATGCACGCGGCGGGTTGGCAGCTGGATCAACCGGAAGCTGTCCGCTTCGGTCGGGTCAATCAGCACCAGGCGGTCCGGGCCGTAGTTGCCAATAAAGTACTGCATGCCCTTGCCGCCAATCAGCGTGGAGGTGCTGCCTTCCGGCAGTGATTTTGCGTAAGGCAGATGCTTAATCACCGGCGCATCGTCATTTTGCGTGATAAGCAGCAGGCCGGTAGCGCAGGAGAGGGCATAGATATTGCCCGAACCGGCAGAACCGTGCAGTCCCGGGCAGGCGGCATCTTCGCCTACTTTATTCCCTTTCAGATCGACCACCCGCGCGCCGATTGGGCGCTTAGTAGCATCTTCAGGATTCGGAATAGAAACCACCGCGTAACCATCGTATGGGACCGCTACGCCGTGATGCGCGGCCACAACACTCACTTTGGCCGCATCATTTTTGCCCGCCAGTACCGCATGCTCGGTCAGCAGCTGTGCGCTGTTTTCACCGTCAAACCACTGCGCAACCTTGCCCTGGCGCTCCACAAAGTGGCCGGGCTTTTTGCCGTCCAGCTCAACTTTCAGCAGTTTTGCATCGTCAATATCGATATCGGCATGATCGCCGTGATCGTGGAAGGCAATGCCGGAAGAAATCGCCGACACCACGTTGGCGCTGCCCTGAATCGCAAATACCACCGCGCCGCTCTCGGTGCGCGAAAGGCTGGCCGGGCCCTTGACGTTAAAGGTCGCCAGCTTGTCGCCGTCCAGCGCATCAATCACATTAATCACCGGCTTATCGTGATCGGCAACAAACAGCCGCCAGGCGTTAACGTCGTCTTCAGCCTGTGCGGAACCCGCCGCGACACCCAACAGCAGCGCGGAAATCGCCGCTGATAAAATGCGTTTTTTCATGCTTTTCTCCATCTTTAACTATTTCCCAGAATAATGAGTCGGTTACTGCTTGCCGATGGCGGCGGCCGCAAGCGTTGTGGCGTTGTGTTCCATCATGGCGAGATAGGTGGCGGCAGGGCCATCGGCGGCGGAAAGTGCATCGGAGTAAAGCGTACCGGCAACGTGCAGCCCGGCTTCACTGGCGATCTGCTGTACCAGCCGCGGATTAGAAATGTTCTCAGCGAAAATGGCGGAGGCGCGGTGGGTTTTTATCTCCCGCAAAATTCCGGCTACGTCCGCCGCCGAGGCTTCAGACTCCGTGGATACGCCCTGCGGCGAAAGGAAATGGATGCCGTAAGCCTCTTCGAAATAGCGGAAGGCATGATGCCCGACGACCACGGTGCGCCTCTCCGGCGGCACCTGCTGAATTGCGGCAGTGATTTTGCTATCCAGCACGCTCAGTTTTTCCGTATAGCGATCGGCGTTCTGCTGATAAAACGTGCAGTTATCCTTATCCGCCGCGCAAAACGCCTCGGTAATATTCTTCACGTAAATTTTCGCATTGGCGACGGACTGCCAGGCGTGCGGATCGAACGGGGCGGCATGGAATACCGCTTTGCCGTTGTTGAAGTGATAGTGCCCACCTGCCGGATCGCGCAGGATCGTGGCGTCTTTGGTGGTTTCAATAACCGGCGCGGTGCTCTCGCTGGAGCGGATCAGCCGGGTCATAAAGCCTTCCAGCTTCAGGCCGTTAATCAGGATCACATCGGCTTTGGCCATTGCGATAGCGTCAGCTGGCGACGGTTCATAGACGTGCGCATCGCCGTTTGGTCCAACAATCGTGCGCAGCGTAATGCGGTCTTCACCAATGCTGTGCGCCATATCGCCAATAATTGAAAAACTGGCGATCACATTGATTTTGGCGTTTGCCTGCGCGGTAGCAAACAGCGACAGCATGGATGCCATCACCAGCGTTAACGCGGGCAGGCGGGGCTTCTTCATCACATCACTCTCCTGATTTTATCCCTGGCGAAAAGCCATAAAGGCATACAAAAATTTACATCATGAAACGTTATAACATAACAATTGATGATGCAAACGATTATTAATGCCGAGTTTCAGGTGACCCGGTGAAGAGTGTGGGTTTTGAGAAGTGTCAAAGACGAAATATGGGTAAAAAGACAGGTTTCAGTAATCAATGGGTAGCCAACTAACCTGGGGACTATCAGCTCATGCGGAAAGAAATTCACAAGAAAATACAATAATCTACTAATACACTCCTGTCTTAAAACACAGCATACTTCACCACGGTGCTTGAGGCTTTTTGTCTGGTCTCATGCAAATGCGTCGGAGACAAAAAGCAGAAAGCCCCGAAGGTAATTTTTCAATCACCAACGAGGCCTACTGATCGTCCCAACAACGTGAATGTAGCCTCTTACCCGTCGAAAGACAAGGAGAACGGCTATGAGATTGCCACCCGCTGTTATTATCGTGTGTTTGCTAATTATCTGCATCACACTGTTAATATTTACCTGGCTGACGCGCGAAACGCTCTGCGAATTGCGCTGGAAGGAGGCAGATCGGGAGGTTGCTGCATTATTCATGGCTTACGAATCCGGTAAGTAGCGACCCGCGCGGGGGAATGATTCCCCCGCTAACGGGGTTCACGCAGGTTGTGACGGTATCCAAAAGCACTGCTTACGGGGCTATCAGTTAACGCTGATAGCCCCGTCCTTTATGCATGAGCAAAACGTAGGAAGAAGGGCGACTGGCGAGGGGTGTGAAAATCCTTTACTCTTATCGGCCTCAAAGCGGGTTGGAAATCCCTGCAAATTCAGTGGTGTAATCCAAAATGAAGAAGTTTTTTATTTCGCTGTTGTTTTTAGTCTCATGCAATTCCTCTGCCTTAACCCTGAGTAACTGGGAGTTCCAGAAGCCGGGATCGTTTTGCCCACTAATGGGCTACGGCATGTGCCTGATGGATGTGTACGAAGGTGACATCGTGAAGGGCGATGCGGATAAGATAGCGAGCCGGATCGAAAAGCTGGCGAAAATAGACCCCTCAACGCGAACCGGAATGATCCAGATCCAGTCCAACGGCGGCGATGTGGAAGAGGCAATGCGCATCGGCCGACTGCTGCGGAAAAACAAAATTCAGGTGCTGGTGCCGATGAATGCGCACTGCTATTCCTCCTGCGTGCTGCTGCTGGCGGGGGGCGTGGGGCGCTTTGCGGCGGGAGAAATCGGCATCCACTCCTTTTACAGCCTGAGTTCGCAAAAGCCTGGTGCGGACTACGATCGGGAAGAACAGCTCTATGCGGATACCGAAAAGTCGATCAGAGCCTATCTGAGTGAAATGCGCGTGCCGGGTTATCTGATGGACGCGATGCTGCAGGTTCCTTCTTCCAGGTTGGAAATACTCGAACTGGAAAAGCTGCAAGAATATGGCCTGTTTAGTGTCGATCCGGTGTTTAATCAGTACTTAAAAGCGAATAATCTGGATAACTAAGCGAAATGGCGGGTAGATATTCTTCCCGCCATGACTCTGATGAGCAGATGCCGAAACATCTGCTTTAATTGCTCACGAGCCGCTTTTAAACGTGCCCTTAACCCCGTGCGGTTCCGAACGCAGATACTGCGGCGGAACGCTGACCTCACCTTTGAGCGCGGCGGCGGCATGCCACGGCCAGCGCGGGTTATAGAGAATACCGCGCCCCAGCGCGATCAGGTCGGCATCGCCATCGGTCATAGCGGCTTCGGCCTGATGCGGATCGGTGATCAGCCCAACGCCAATCACCGGAATAGTGACCTGCTGGCGAATATCGCGTGCAAACGGCAGCTGATAGCCATCCCGTACGGTAATCGCCTGAGCGGTGGACAGCCCGCCGCTGGAAATATGCAGGTAGTCGCAGCGCAGCGCTTCCAGTTCCCGGCTGAAGGTAATCGACTGCTGCACATCCCAGCCGCCCGCCACCCAGTCGGTGGCCGACAGTCGTGCGCCCACCGCCACCGATGCCGGTACGGCTTCACGCACCGCGCGGAACACCTCAAGCGGGAAACGCAGGCGATTTTCCAGCGATCCGCCGTACTCATCTTCGCGCTGGTTGCTGAGCGGTGAGAGGAACTGGTGCAGCAGATAGCCGTGCGCCGCGTGCAGCTCAATCAGCTCGAAGCCCAGACGCACCGCGCGCTCGGCGCTGCGCACAAACGCCTGCTTGAGTTCGCCAAGTTCCTCTTTGGTCAGCGCATGCGGAGGTGCATCGCCCTCGGCAAAGCGGGCCGCCGACGGCGCAACGGTTTGCCATCCTCCCTGTTCCTGACTCAGCTGGTGGCCACCGTTCCACGGTGCGGCACAGGAGGCTTTACGCCCGGCGTGGCCCAGCTGGATGCCGAGCCGAATCGGCGAATACGTGCGGATATCGCGCACCACCTCGGCCAGTGCCGCCTCGGTTGAATCATCCCACAGCCCTAAATCGGCGGGAGAGATGCGGCCTGCGGGTTCAACCGCCGTGGCCTCCAGAATCAGCAGCCCGGCCCCGGAAAGCGCTAAATGGCCGAGATGAATGCGGTGCCAGGCGGTGGCATGGCCGTTATCGGCAGAATACTGGCACATCGGCGCAATCACGATGCGGTTGTCCAGCGCCAGCTGGCCGATATGGACGGGGCTGAATAGTTGACTCATAACATTCTCCGTTGCAAAAGTTAAAATATACGCCGCTCAGCGCGAGGTGACACCCGTCGCAAAGTCGTTTTGTTCCTTGTGCTAAGCCACACCCAGCAGCACCGCCGTTTCACCCGCCACAGTAAAGCCGTGCTGTTCGGTTAGCTGCCGCTGCTGGCGGCGGCGCTCGCCCGGCAGGCGCAGATCGGCATCGCCGTGCAGGTGCGTCACCAGGCTGGCGATGCGCTCGGCAAACGGCATGGCGGTGCTGAACGCCGGATCGATAACGATAATCGTCTGCCCGGCGTTGGAACTGGCTGCGCCGGGATACTTCGCTGAGCGATCTTCAAAGCCGAAACGCCCACCGGTCAGCGCGGCGGCCATCACCTCCACCATCAGCGCAATCCCCGAACCTTTGTGGCCGCCGAACGGCAGCAGCGTGCCGCCGTGCAGGACCGCAGCGGGATCGGTGGTTGGCTGGCCGGATTGATCCAGCCCCGTGCCTTCCGGCAGCGGCACGCCGCGCAGTGCATGCTGCTTGACCTCGCCCAGCGACATTGTGCTGGAGGCCTGATCCCAGCCCAGCACGCCGCCTTTACCATCGGGGAAGGCAAAGGCCATGGCATTGGTGCCGACCAGCGGCCCCGGTGAACCGTACACCGCCAGGCGCGGGCGCGAATTGACAAAGTTTAGTGCAACATAGCCGCGTTCGGCGTACTCCTCAATATCGGTCCACAGCGCGCCGATATGGTGCGCGTTGCGAATGCTTAACAGAGCAATCCCGTAACGGGACAGCCGTTCGAGCACTGCCCGCTGCGCCAGCTGTGCGGCTGCCTGGGTAAAGCCGTTGCCGCCGTCCGCCTGCACAAACGGCGACGGCTGCGCGTCAATCACCGGCTGTGCATCGGCCGTAATCCATCCCGCCCGTATCGAGGCCAGATAGTCCGGCAGGCGCATCAGGCCGTGGCTCAGCGTGCCGTCGCGCTCGGCAATCGCAATACGCTGAGTCAGTATCCCTGCGATGGTGGAAGGAATACCTGCGGCGGCCAGTACCGCCTGTATACGTTCATGCAGCTGTTCAAAAGAGAGAGTAACGCTCATCGGGCGCTCCTTTTATTCGTCGGTAAAGCGGCGCAGGCTGAACGGCGACCGCGCGGCCGAATCATCACCACTGGCGATCAGATCGCTCACCCACCGCGCGGTCGCTGGCGCGCCGGACATGCCGTAATGGCCGTGTCCGAAGGCGCAAATCAGGTTCGCAGCGGCGGGATGGCGATCGATATAGGGCAGCGAGTCCGGCGTTGACGGGCGATGCCCGTACCAATGCGACAGGCGTACCCGGGGATAGCGCGGAAAGCGCTGGCGAAAGTAGCGCTCCAGCCGGTCGTAGCAGTCGCGGCGGGCGGGGCTGCCCGGATGGGCGTATTCAGCAAAGCCGCTGACCCGAATGCCGCCGGACATTTCCGTTATCACGCACTTATGGCTGGCATCGTGCAGTACGCAGGGTGCGAAACCGTCCTGCGGCGAGTCGGCAAACAGCGGGCGGCTGCGTTCCAGCAAAATGTGATAGCCGCGCTCGGCGATGAGCGGGATGTGCAGACTGCTAGTGGGGAGCAGGGCGGTGGAAGCGTGGCCCGCAGCCAGAATGTAGTGGTCCGCGTGCAGCCTGCCTCCGTCGCCGGTCAGGCTGTGGATGCGTCCCTCGCTGACCGTCAGGCGCTCGGCGCGGTAGCGCTGCCAGCGGCCTCCGGCGGCGATAAAATTTTGCCGGAGCGTCTCCAGCAGTGCGGCCGGATCGCGTACGGCGGCGGTGTGGTCAACGGCGGTAAAAATGGCTCTTTCGGCCGCGATCTCCGGGAAACAGCGGGCAATAGTTGCAGGGGAGATAAGGCGTGTCGATACGCCAATCTGCTCCCGCAGCCGGGTGGCCAGCGAGGCCATCACCGCCTCTGCGCGAGTGGATTCATGGCGGGAAACGGTGCTGCCGGGGCGAAACAGCGGCGTCCAGGCCTCTTCACCCAGCAGCTCACGCCAGCCCTCAATGGCCTGATGATGCAGCCTGTGCAGCCCATCGCGGCTGCGCAGAAGCTGTACCTCGTCGGCCATCTTCAGGCTAAGCCGCAGCCAGCGCAGGGCGTCAGGCAGCGCGTGTGGCCGGACGATCACGCTCTTCCTGTCGCCGAACAGCAGGGCAGGCAGCTGTCGCCAGAAGCCGGGCGTCGCCATGGGCACCACCGCATTCGGCCCGACCATCCCCGCATTGCCAAACGACGCGCCCGCGCCGGGGCGACTGGCATCCAGCAGCAGCACCGAATGCCCCTCACGCTGAAGCCGGAGTGCGGTGGCGCAGCCAATCACCCCGGAGCCAATCACGATGCAGTCCGTCACGCGATTCATGCCACCGGCAGCGTGAAGGTGGTGTGGCTGGCGAGAAAGCGCTGGGTATGCGGCAGAGAAGGGCGCAGCAGGATCTCATCCGGCGTACCCTGCTCGTAGATCTTGCCGTCGCGCAGAAAGACGATGCGGTCGGCAACGTGCCACGCAAAGCCCAGCTCGTGGGTGACAATCGCCATGGTCATGCCCTCATCGCGCAACGCCTTGATAGTGTTCAATACCTCGCCGACCAGTTCCGGGTCCAGCGCCGAGGTCACCTCGTCAAACAGCATCAGCTCCGGCTTCATTGCCAGCGCCCGCGCAATCGCCACGCGCTGCTGTTGCCCGCCGGAGAGCTGGGTCGGCAGCGACGTGGCTTTATCCGCCAGCCCGACCTTGGCAAGATAGTGTTCTGCGATGCTTTTCGCCTCGCTGGCGCTGCGGCGCAGAATATGGGTCTGCGCCACGGTGATATTGCGCTCCACAGTCAGGTGCGGAAACAGGTTAAACTGTTGGAATACCATACCGGTTTTCTCGCGCAGCGCCTGCAAATCGCGGTCGTCGTAGCGCCGCGCACCGTCGCGTGCGGGTTTACCCAGCGGCTGGCCGTTGAGGACAATCTCGCCGCGATCGGGCGTTTCCAGCAGATTCATGCAGCGCAGCAGGGTACTTTTCCCGGAGCCGCTGGCCCCGAGGATCACCACCACTTCCCCTTTTTCGATGCGCAGATCGATGCCGCGCAGCACCGGCTGCCCGCCGAACGATTTTTGGATATTGCGTAATTCAATCATAACGACCTCGATTTGGCGGGGGCATAGCGGGCCTCAATCAGCCACGCCAGCGCGCTTAACAGCAGGATAAACACCATAATGATGCCCGCTACGGCGGTGTAGGTTTCCACCGGGCGATATTCACTGTCGCTGATCATCCGCGCCTGGCTCAGCAGCTCAGGGAAGGCGATAGTCGCCGCTACCGCGCTGATTTTGACGATCTCAATCACCTCGTTAACCAGCGCGGGCAGGCTGTGGCGCAGCGCCTGCGGCAGCATCAGCACCGCAAACGCCCGGCGGCGGGAAAAGCCCAGCATACTGGCGGCTTCCCACTGCCCGGCAGGCAGTTTTTGCAGGCTGCCGCGCAAAATCTCGCAGAAGTAGGCGGCGGTATACAGGCTGAACGCCAGCCAGGCGGTCAGAAAGCGGCTCACCTGCATCCCGGTGTACAGCGGCAGGGCGTAGAAGAACCAGAACAGCACGATCAGCGCGGGCAGATTGCGCAGCAGATTAACGTAGATCTGCCCCACTGCGCGCACAGCCGGGCGTGGGGACAGCCGCAGCAGCGCCAGCAGGGTGCCGAGCAGGAAACCGCTGACCATAATCGCCAGCGACAGCTGTACGGTGTTGAGCAATCCTTCCCACAGCACCGCGCGGTAGTTGAGCAGGAAATGAAAATTCAGGCTGTAGTTCATCGGCGCACCTCCTGCTGCCAGCGGCGTTCAAGCCCGCGTGCCGCCAGGCCGATCATCGCCAGCAGTACGAAGAACAGCCCCCCGAGCAGGGTGAAGGTTTCCAGCGGGCGGAAGGTTTGCGACGAAATCCGCCCGGCGTTATACACCACTTCGCTGAAGCCGATCACCGACGCCAGAGTGGTGGTTTTGATCAGATCGATCAGCCGGTTCATAAACGCGGGCATCACGTGGCGCAGCGCCTGCGGCAGCACAATCAGCCGAAAGCGCGTCCATCCGCGCATATTGAGCGCGGCGGCGGCTTCCCACTGGCCGCGATCGACGCCCTGAATACCGGCCCGGAACACCTCGCAGAAGAAGGCGGCAGCCTGCAGGCTGATGGCCAGCACGGCGGAGGTCAGCGGCGCGGGGCTGAAGGCAAACAGAATCGGAGCGGCAAAGAAAAACCAGTAAATCAGCACGATGGCCGGGGCGGAGCGGAAAAAGGCCACGTAAAGCCCGGCAAAAGCGCGGAGCAGCGCCGACGGCGACAGGCGCAGCACCGCCAGCAGCAGGCCGAGGGGGATGGCGGCCAGCAGTGACCAGGCCACTAATAGCAGCGTACCCTCCAGCCCTTCCAGCAGCAGCGGTAGCAGCCGGAAAACCTGGGAGAAGTCCCATTGATAATGCATAACGTCCTCAGTGACTTCAGGCGAAGGAGGCGGGCGCTGAACGCCCGCCGGAAACGGATCGCATTACGCGGATTCGCGTTGCACCGGGATCACGCTTTTCGGATCGATGCCGCGGAACTTCAGGAAGGTTTCATAGAACTGCTGCGATTTACCGGTGTAGTAGAAGTAGCCCGCACAGGTGTTCAGGTAGTTCAGCCAGCGGGAGTCGTTCTCCTGGCGCACCGCAATGCCGCCAGGGATATAAACCTTCGGTGCGGGCACCAGGGTTTTGCCGCTGCCGATGCGCGCACGCGCCAGGTCGGCAGCCACGGCGGAAATCAGCCCGGCGTTAATGCGCCCGGCCTGGAAAGCGGCAAAAATTTCCGCACTGCTCTGGAAGCGGCTGATGTTGGCCTTCGGTGCCTCCTTGGTGATGAACTCATCCCAGGTGGTGCCAAGGCCGACGCCGATAGTAAAGCTCGGGTCGTTGATCTGCTTCCAGTTTTCAATTTTGGCATCGTCCTTCGCCAGCAGCGCCAGCGGATACCACAGCAGCGGGGTGGGGATAAAGTTCACCGACAGCGCGCGGGCCGGGGTGGCATCCAGCAGCACGAAGGTATCAAACTGCCCGGTTTGCAGCCCGGCCACGGCGTTTGCCCAGGTGGTTTCTACAATCTCCAGCTGCACGTTCATCGCATCCGCCACCGCTTTGGCAAAGCTGATGCCGACACCGCGCCAGGTCACGCCATTGCTGACTACCGCGCCCGGCAGGTCCGAGCCGCTGCTGTCTTTAAAGTACCAGGGCTCCATCACCGGTGCGCCAATGCGCAGGATTTTAGTTTTCTGGATGCGATCCCAGGTGCTGTCGCCGGGGTTCAGCGGCTGCGGGGTGGATTCGGCGGTGGCAATTAGCGGCAGGCTGGCGGCGGCAAAGGCCAGCGGCATAGCGGTAAGAAGCTCGCGACGGTTCATGATGGTGTTCTCCTGGTGAAGTAAAAAAAAGTTAAACGCTGATTTTGCTATAGATTTTTTTAACCAGCCCGGTGCTGTGCCAGGCATTGCTGACGCCACGGTTGACCGCCACGCCCTGGCCCGGCCCGTAGACGAAGGATTCCCCCAGCGCGTTGCTCAGTTCGATTTCTCCCTGCACCGGGTACATCAACTCGTAGTCGCCAAAGGCGGCCTGGCGGCGGGTATAGGGCGTTGCCTGCCAGATCCCCACGCTGAATTTTCCGTCGGCGCTGAGGTACAGCACGCGGCGATGCACCGTCGGGCGTTCGGCGGAGCTAATCAGGTCGGCGGCAGGCCCGTCGATGAGACCCAACTCCACGTCGGCGTCCACTTTGAACGGCTGCGCATCGCTATGGCCGTCAGCAATCGCCTCCGGCTGATAGGCGCTGAACCACACCCGGGTACCCGCTTCACTGCGCAGTGCAAACTGCGCACCGCGCGGGATCACCAGACTATCCTCGGCGTTAGCGGTAATCTCATCGCCGTTGCTCAGCCGCAGCGTCAGCCGCCCGCCGATAACAATCAGCCACAGATCGGCATCAAAAGCGTCGATCTGCTGAGAAAAGTCGCGCAGATTCGCAAAGCCGGAATAAACGCCGTGCTGCTCATTTTTGCTGTAGTAAAAGGCACGCTCGATCAGCAGATCCTCATCAAGCTGCGGTCGGCCATCGAGCCAGCTGCGGAAAATATCGCGGCGCTGCTCGTCGCGGTGGTAGGTAATAATCGGATACATAGCAATCTCTGGTGTTAAGGATGAAGTGAAGAAGGCTCGCGGCCGTAGCGGGCATCGTTCAGACGATCCTCCAGCCGGTAGCGAGCGGTAAGGGAACTGACCAGCGGACGGTGGACGGCGTGGAACCAAAGAGGCCGGACGTCGGTCAGCGGATGCACCAGCCGATCTTCCTCTTCACCCCGCGCCAGTGCCGCCAGATCGCGCCCCATCAGCGTACCGATGGCGACGCCGCGCCCGCTGAAGCCGTAAGCAGCCAGCACGCCGGGAGCCAGCCGGTGCAGTCGCGGATAGTGATCGACGGTCATATCCACCCAGCCCGCCCAGTGATTTTCCCAGTTCAGCGTGGTGAGCTGCGGGAACATCATTTGCAGACGTTGGGTCGCGCCGTTAAGCCAGCCGTCGGCGTGGTGGCGAAACAGCGGGCCGTCCAGACCCACGTGCAGACGGCCATCGGGCCAGATGCGCACCCCGGAAAACATCCGGCGGGTATCATTCAGCGGCTGTCCACCGGGCAGGAGCTGGCTGAGTATCTCCGGTGCCAGCGGCTGGCTGACGGCCTGATAGGCTCGCACCGGGATGATTTCACGCTGAGTATGTTGGCCGAGCAGCTCGCCGGTAAAGGCACCGGTAGCAAACACCACCTGGCCCGCCGTCACGCTGCCGTGAGGCGTGGTAATGCGCCAGCCGCTGCCCGACTTTTGTAGTGAAGTAAAAGGTGACTGCGTGTAGATCTCTGCGCCTGCCTGCCCGGCGGCCCGCGCCAGCCCGCGCGCGTAGCCAAGGGGATTCAGCGCGCCGCCGCGTTCATCCAGCAGCGCACTGCGATAGCGCTGGCTGCCGGTAAACTGCTGTGTTTCAGCGGCATCCAGCAGGCGAACCGGATAGCCGCGCCGCTGAAGGTCCTGCGCCGTAGTGCGCACCCACTGTTCCTTCGCCGGATTATGTGCGGCGATAAGATTGCCGCTGCGCACCGCGTCGCAGCGGATGTCGTGCTGTTTTACCAGATTGAACACCACGTCCGGCGCGGTTTCGGCCGCGCGGTTAATACGTGCGGCGATTTCAGGCGGGAAATCCTTCTCTATTTGCGCGGGCATAAACTTGGCGGCAGCAGCGACCTGTCCCCATGCACGGCCGGAAGCGCCCCAGCCGATTTCCCGCGCTTCCAGCAGCACCGTTCGCACGCCGCTTTCCGCCAGGCTCAGCGCACAGGAAAGGCCGGTAAAGCCACCGCCGATCACCACGACATCAGCGTCAGTATCGCCATGCAGCTGCGGCCAGGCGATCGCCGGTTCAGCACGCTGGGACAGATAAACGGAAAGGGGTCCGGCGGTTTCTAAGAAAAGTTCAGCAGATTGAGGCATGGGTTGTTAACCGATCTAAAACCCAGACTATAGGGATTAACGGCAGGCAGCAGAAACGACAAAGCCTGCTTTGCTTATGCAGCCAGCGTATTTGGCCTGGCGGGCGGGCATCATGACCCGCAGCGGGGCAGCAATGAAGACGGCGGGATCTTTATTCGCTGTTATGCCGGGCGTTGAGGCGGAAAATAGCAACGAATTATTCGCTGTGCCGATTCGATTCAGCGCTTGGGAAATTAATTTCTTCAAACTTCCACATTAACGGTCAGGTAATTTCGACTAATGGCGGCAATGAATAAAAGGATATATCTCATCGTACCACTTAAGGCTGGGAATAATATTTCCTGCTAACTTGTTGAATTATTTCCGCGTCTTTTGTTGTTATTTTTACCCACGCAAAAAGTGTTATTAAAATAAATAAAACATCGATTGCATAAGAAAGTGTGATCTTTATCACACATAAAGAATGCTAACGGTTATTGTCGTTGTTTTGTCAATTTTGGTAATGATATAACAAAAACCGCATAAGGGAGTGTAAAGGAATCTCCTTTATACATCAGGTTGTTGATCGAATTTTCAGGCTGTGAAGGCTTTTTCACAGCCTGCGGTAAGAGATTCTTAAAAAAGATAACATAAGAATAATTTGTTATTTTTATGTAAAATTAGCCCTTACAGAGCCTGTGGGGCAGTCTGAATAACAGAAAGAGTCAATCGTGGGTCACGGCAATGCCGGTGATCTTTTGTTGGCTATAAATGAGTTTTTTCGTGACTGAATTTACCCTGATGATGATGGGTTTATTATTGCAAGGCAGTTGGCAACGCTATAATCATTATAATTTACACTGGAATGTACCGTGAGCAGATTCAGGTTTTTTAAAAGCCTTTACCTCATGGAGTATTACGATGAGATTTCATCGCAAAACTATCTTTGTCGCATTAAGCGCCGCGTCATTTATGGCAGGTGCGGCATCAACCGACAAAAAAACCGATAACGAAACCAAACCGGGCGAACTGCCCACCATTACCGTCACCGCAGAAAAAGTGGCTAAAGGCGAACAGCAAACGCCAATCAGCATGTATACGCTGACGGATTTTGATATTGAACGACGCAAAATCGACAATATCTATGACGTTTCGACCTACATACCTAACTTCTACATGACCAAAGCGGGCAACACGTCCGATGCGGGATTCTTCACCATTCGCGGCCTGACGCCGGGCATGGAAGGCGAACAGGCCGTAGGCTTCTTCGTTGATGGCGTATACAGCGCGCTGTTCGACGCCGAACTGCTGGATGTTGACCGGGTCGAGGTGCTGCGCGGGCCGCAAGCCACGCTCTACGGTCGCAACACCGAAGCGGGCGTGCTTAACGTCATCACCAAAGATCCTGACACCGTGCCGGAATACAAAGTCGGCCTGTCCTACGGTAGCTACAACCGTACCCAGGCCGACGCGCTGGCGGGTGGTGCAATCGGCGACAGCGAAGACTGGTCATACCGTACCGCGCTGAAATATGTCTACGGCGATGGCTACTTCAAACGTGAATCCGACGGCGCGAAAGACGTTGACCGCATCCGCGATTTCTACGGCCGCGTCAAGCTGCGCTGGCAGCCGATGGACGGCAACTGGGACGTGATCTCCACCTTTGAGTCGCAGAACAAGCGCGACGGCAACTCGCCGTTCGTTAACTGGAACGACATCAAAAGCGGCCGTAAATACGTGAAGTCCGACTACGGCGGCCAGGCCGACGTCGACGTATGGAAAGCGCAGATGAAGGCGGTGTACTCGTGGGATACCATCGATTTCACCTCGATCAGCGCCTACAACCACGATAAAAAAATCGACAACGAGGACCTCGACTTCACCAACGTCGACGAAGCCAAACTGCTGATGGATCGTGAAACGCGCTACTTCTCGCAGGAATTCCGGCTGAACTCCACCGATCAGGGGCCGTTCAACTGGCTGCTGGGCACCTACTTCCTGCACCAGGACGATAACAACACCATCGCCTACCGCTACAACTCCTACGACTACTTCCAGTCGGGCAACACGCAGATCAAAACCGACAACTATGCGGTGTTTGGTAATGCGGGCTACTACGTGCTGGATAACGTCGAGCTGGTGGCGGGTGTGCGCTACGACTACGACAAAAAACGCCTGCACTACACCTCAACCGGCACCATGATGGGCTATCCGACCGGCGACGGCGAAGACAACAACGATCGTTCGTTCGATGCCTGGCTGCCGAAGGCCGGAGTGAACTGGTACGTCACGCCGGAAGCGATGCTGTACGCCAGCATCTCCAAAGGCTACAAGAGCGGCGGTTTTAACACCCTTGGCCCGAACATGGCCCGTTCTTACGATGCCGAACACACCACCAACTATGAAGTGGGTCTGAAATCCGACTGGTTCGATCACAGCGTTCGCTGGAACACCTCACTGTTCTGGATCGACATGAAAAACCAGCAGACCGAAGTCACCTTCTATCCAGACTCCTATACCGCCAACAGCGGCAAATCGGTCAGCCGTGGGGTGGAAACCGACCTGACCTGGCAGGCGACCGACGCACTGCGTCTGGCGGCGAACGCGGGCTATACCGATGCCAAATTTAAAGACTTCCCGACCGAAGTCGATAACGGCACCGGCACCTACGTTTCCACCAACTACAAAGACAAGCGTCCGGCGAATGCGCCAGCCTATAACTACGGCTTCAGCGCGGACTACAACTTTGCCAACGGCTTCTTTGTACGTACCGACTATAACGTCACCGGCAGCATCTACTTCGATAATGCCAACACCAAAAAACAGTCGGCCTACGGCCTGCTTAACCTGTTTGCGGGTTACACCACCAACGAGTACGACATCACGGCCTACGTGAAAAACGTCACCAACGAAACCTACGTCACTCGCGCGTTCAATATGAACGGTGACTGGTATGCCCGCGCAGGGGAACCGGTCAACTTCGGCGTCAGCGTTAACTACAAGTTCTGATGTAAGCGGAACCTCAGGTGGCTGCGTGCAGCCACCTTTTCTGGCCGTTTCTTGCGGCCGGGCTTTTTCAGCAGGGCCTTATTTTTTATATCCCCCGTGGGGAAATTGAGGGAGGTTGGATGAAGCGATCGTCTATTGCCAGTGGCTGGGTGAGAGAGAAACTGTTGCAGCATGCGCAACACAAGCCGGACAGCATCGCGCTGCGCTATCGTGACAAGCAGAACACCGATGAATGGAGCTATCGTCGGTTAGTGAATACCGCCTTCGCCATGGCGCAGGAGATGGGCGATTCGCTGAACGTGAATCAGCGTGCCATCCTGCTGATGCCGGGCGATGCCAACTTTATTGCCAGCCTCAGCGCCTGCATTCTTAGCGGCGTGGCCGCCATTCCGGTCCATCTGACCAACGCCTTTCGTATTCACCGCAGCGCCGGGGTTATCGGCCATATTGTCGAAGAGAGCGCGCCGGAATACATCTTCACCTACCGTGCGATGGTCGAAGAGATCCAGTCGAAGGGCTGGCATCATCAGCGCAAACTGATTGTCGTTGACGAGCTGCCTGCCAGCCTGGCATCGGGCGATCTGCCGGATAGCGCAGCGCTTGAACAGATCTACCATCCCGGCGGCCCGGTCTACCTGCAATACTCTTCCGGCTCGACCGGAAAACCGAAAGCCGTCTGCAACTACGACGACAATATTCGTGCCCAGCAGCAGCTGCTGTTGGATCTGCACTGCCGCTGCCAGCCGGAGGTGATCACTGCCAACTGGCTGCCGTTCTATCACGATATGGGTATGCTCAGCGGCCTGATGATGCCGCTGCTTTCCGGCGGCTGCTGCAACTTTATGCCGCCGGCGCAGATGGTGGCCGACCCGCATCAGTGGCTGAAGCTGATTGAAGAGTACGGTGCCAACGCCGTCGCCGCGCCGGACTTCGTCTGGGCGCTGTGCAACGAGATGGTCAGCGATGAACAGGTTGCCCGGCTGGATCTGCGCTCGCTGAAGGTGGCCGCCAACGCCGCCGAGCCGATCCGCGCCGATACCATGGCGCGCTTTACCGATCGCTTCGCTCCGGCGGGGTTTGAACCGCAGGCGTTCACCCCAGCCTACGGCATGGCGGAGTCCACCCTGGCTATCACCTATAAACCGGCCAACACCGACTATGTGATCCAGCGCTTCAACGGCGCGGCGCTGGCGGCGGGCAGGGCGCAGCCGGATGCACACGGCAGGCCGCTGGTCAGCTCCGGGCGCGTCGACCCGCAGTGGCAGCTGCGAATTGTTGATGCCGACAGCCATCAGGCGCTGCCGGAAGGGCATATCGGCGAAGTCTGGGCCAGCGGCGCATCGAAAGCGTACGGCTACTGGAACAAGCCGCAGCTCAGCGCGGAAACCTTTGAAGCCACCGTTGCCGGTGAGCCGGAAGGGCATCGCTATCTGCGCACCGGCGATCTGGCCTTCCTGTGGCAGGGGGAGCTGTACATCTGCGGACGCCTGAAGGACATCATCATTGTGGCGGGTGAAAACCACATGCCCAACGATCTGGAACAGGCGATCGAAAAGCAGTGCGAAGAGATAAAAACCGGCGGCGTCTGCGCCTGTCAGGATACCGACAGCGGCGAGATCCTGCTGATGCTGGAAGCGCGCCGCCATCAGAGCGACGAGGTTTACACCACGCTTTCCCGCGCCGCCTGTGCGGTGGTGGCGGAACACTTTGGTCTGACGGTGGGGCGCGTTGTCGTGCTGTCGCAGGGCAAACTGAAGAAAACCTCCAGCGGTAAGATCCAGCGCCGCCAGATGATGAAAGAGTGGCAGGGCAACGAGCTTAGCCCGCTGTTTGTCTGGCAGAACGATCCTGCGGGCATCTCTGCCCTGGCTTATCGCGCTGAAAATCCCGAAGGCGGGATGGCAGAGAAGGATCGCCCGTCTGCCGCGCAGCAAGAATTGGCTGAGCGTGCCAATCCAGCAAACGGATCTACCCGCGTTGATAATGCGGCGGCTGCACGATTAACCTCGTCATCATCATCGTCATCGTTATCTTCAGCATCAGCATCATCATCGCCATTGTCACCATCATCGTCGGCAGCATCTGCCGATCGCGGGCATGCTGCCAGACACGATATGAGCGATGAGATCCTGCCGTGGCTGCACGACACGCTATGCCGCCTGCTGGCGGTCGGTGAACTGGACCCGGCCCAGGGACTGCTGGACGCCGGGCTGAGCAGCCTGCAGGCCCTGCGCCTGTGCCAGCAGATCAATGAAAAATACCGCTGCCGTCTGCGGGTCACCGATCTGTTTGCCCATCCGACCCTGCTACAGCTGAGCGGCTGGATCGCCAGCCACACCGCCGTGCAACGTGCAGACGAACAGCCTGTACCGCCGGTGAACGAGAACGAGGTGGCGATTGTCGCCATCAGCTGTCGCCTGCCGGGCCAGCAGCATGAGGGATGGCAGGCGTACGCCGACTGGCTCTCCGCCGGGGAATCGGCGGTGCGCCACGAAGCAAACGACCTGCGCCGCTTTGCGCTGCCGGTGGGGGCGCTGACGGATATCGACGGCTTCGACGCCGCCTTCTTCGCCATCAGCCCGAAAGAGGCGCAGCTGCTCGACCCGCAGCAGCGCATGCTGCTGGAGCTGAGCTGGCACCTGTTTGAACAGGCGGGCTGGCGGCCGGAAAGCCTGAAAACGGCGTCGCTGGGCTTCTGGATCGGCCAGAGCGGCAGCGAGTTCGGCATGCAGCTGATGCAGCAGAACGATCCCGACTACGCCAAAAGCTGGCTGGCAACCGGCATCAGCGCCAGCGCCAGTTCGGGCCGCCTGGCGAAGTTTTACGGCACGCGTGGCCCGGCGCTGACGCTGGATACCGGCTGTTCCTCGTCGCTGGTGGCGCTGGACTGCGCGGTGCGCAGCCTGCGCGCAGGACAGTGCCACGCGGCGGTGGTTGGCGGGGTTAACCTGCTGCTCTCCGCGCAGGTGGAGCAGGCGCTGACCAACGCCGGGATGCTCTCGCCGAACGGCCGCTGTGCCACCTTTAGCGATAAGGCGGACGGCTACGCGCGCGGCGAAGGCGCGGTGATGATGCTGCTTAAACCCTATGCTCAGGCGCTGTGCGATGGCGATCCGGTGCTGGCGGTGATAGAGGGCAGCGTAACGGCGCAGGACGGTGAAAGCAGCAGTCTGACCGCACCGAATCCGCAGGCGCAGGGCGCGATGATGCGCCAGCTGCTGGACGAAGCGGGCTGTACGCCGGACGCGGTTTCGCTGCTGGAAACCCACGGCACCGGCACCGCGCTGGGTGACCCGGTGGAGCTGAGCGCCGTAGCGACGGTATACGGCGAACGCCAGCAGCCGCTGCCGCTGGGAGCCAGTAAAACCCAGCTCGGCCATCTGGAAGCGGCTTCCGGTCTCTACTCGGTGTTACGCGCCGTGGCGCAGATCCAGCGCCAGCAGCACTTCGGCCACCCGCATTTCAGCCAGGTGAATCCGCAGCTGGCGGAAAGCTGGCCGCGCTATCGCTATCCACAGCAGACGCAGTCAGCCCGCGTGGAACGGGTGGCGGTAAACGCCTTCAGCTTTACCGGCACGATGGCATCGGCGCTGATTAAACGTGTGGAAACGGCTTCACTGCCCGCTTCGCGCGAAGAGGTTAACGGCCTGCTGCCCGTCAGCGGCCACAGCGAAACCGCACTGCGGCAGACCGCCTCGGCGCTGGCCGATGTCCTGGTGAAGCACCCGGAAAACGCTGCCGCGCTGCTGAATGCCTGGTGTGCCGGGCGCGAACATCGCTTCCCGCTGCGCGCGCTGATCCGCTACCGTTCGCTGGATGAGTTAATCAGCCAGCTGAAACAGCCGGAGATCGTGGCCACCGAACGCCTGAGCCGCTACCGCCAGGCAGACAGCGCCGAACAGTGGCTGAGCGGCGGTCGCTTTGACTGGCGGCAGGGCAGCGATCCGGCACATCCGGCCGCGCTGGCGCTGCTGCCGCTCTATCCGTTTGACCGCCAGCGCCACTGGCCGCCGGGGCTGCACTTCACGCCGTCAGCATCGGACACCACAGCGGAGCCGGGCAGCACAACGCGCGAAAGCAGCGCCAGTATTGAGGGACAATCTTCGCCGGGCCAGCCGGGCAGCGAGTTCGTGCGCGGCTGGGTGGCGGACACCCTCAGCCTGCCCGTGACGGATCTGAACGGCGATGACGATCTGCTGACGCTGGGGCTGGACTCCCTGCAAATGCTGGATCTGGTGGATGAGGGGAAAAAGCTCGGCGTTGCCCTGACGCTGGCGCAGCTGTTTGAAAAAACCACCCTTAACGCCTGGCAGCAGTGCTGGCAACAGGCGGAGCGGCAGGCGGAATCTGCCCCGCAGGCTGAAAAGGCGCAGGTACAGTGGGACGGCGGGGCCTTTACCCTGACCCCGGTGCAGCTGGCCTACTGGCGCGGGCGTCAGGGCGATCGCCAGCTGGGCGGCGTGGCCTGCCAGATCTATCTGGAGCTGGACTGCCCGCCGCTGGCCGATGAACGGCTCAGTGCGGCGCTGAACCATCTGCATCAGCGTCACCACCTGCTGCGGATGCGCATTAACGCCGACGAGCAGGGGGTCATTGAAGCCTGGCGTCCGGTGACCGTTGACAGCTATCACTGGCAGGCGCTGGCCGATGACGAGGCCGAAAATCAACGCCTGGCGCTGCGTGAAAAACTGTCCCACCGGGTGGCGGATCTCAGCCGGGAAAGCGGCTTCCATCTGGCGGCCAGCCACCGTAGCGAAGGCAGCCGCCTGCATATCAACATTGATATGGTGATTGCCGACGGCATGAGCGTACAGATCCTGCTGGCCGAGCTGAGCCGCGCGATTAATCAGCCGCAGGCGGCGTGGCCCGCGCTGGAATACAGCTTCCCGCAGTATCTGCTGGAACAGCAGCAGAACGATCTCAGCGCCAGCCGTGACTACTGGCAGCAGCGCCTGATGCAGGGGCTGCCGCAGGCACCGCAGCTGCCTCGGCAAAGCCAGGCCGGGCAGGGCGCACCGCGATTCAGCCACCGCGACTGGCAGCTGGACGCGGAACGCTGGAGCCGCCTGAAAGCACTGGCGCGCGGGCAGGGCGTTACGCCGTCGATGCTGCTGGCGGGCTGCTACGCGGCCACGCTGCGCGGCTGGTCGGCGGTGCCGGATTTCAGCCTGAACCTCACTATTTTTAACCGCCGTGGCGATCACCCTCAGCTGCCGGAACTGGTGGCGGACTTTACCACGCTGCTGCTGCTGGCCTGCGAAAGCCAGCCCGACGACACCCTGCTGGCCGGTATCCGGCGGCTCAACCAGCGCTTTATGGCCGACTTCGATCGCGCCGACTACAGCGCGGTGGAGGTAATGCGCGACGGCGCACAGCTGCACGGTCGCCAGATGGACATGCCGGTGGTGTTCACCAGCAATCTGGGCCGCGATCTGATCGGCAGCAATACGCTCGGCGAGCTGCACTACTGGATTTCGCAGACGCCGCAGGTGTGGATTGACTGCCAGGTGATGGAGCATCAGGGCGCGCTGCTGCTGTGCTGGGACAGCGTCGATTCGCTGTTCCCGCCGCAGATGGTTGAGCAGATGTTTGGCTTTATGTGCCGACTGATCGACGGCATCGCCAGCGACGAACGGCTGCTGCATGCCCCGGTGACGCACCATGTTGATAGCGCCGCGCTGGCGCAGCGTCGGCTATCGCAGGATCGACACACCGTGCCGCCGTTCAGCCCGCGCCTGCTGCCTGCGCCGTTCTGGCACAGCGTGCAGCAGCAGCCGCAGCAGCGAGCGCTGGTGGATGCCGACGGCGATCTCAGCTATCGGCAGCTCGGCAATCAGGCTCGGGAACTGGCCTGGCGACTGCGTGAAGCGCGGGTGCAGCCGGGCGATCGCGTGGCGATCCTGCTGCCGAAAGGCCGCCAGCAGATCGTCGCGGTGCTGGCCTGCCACGCGGTGGGCGGCATTTATGTGCCGCTGGATGTGGCGCAGCCGCCAACCCGTTTACAGCAGATTATCCGCCAGGCGCAGGTGCGAATGGTGGTGGGCGCGGGTGAAAATATTTTCGACGCCGGTCAAAACCCGGCGGATACGTATGGAACTGCGCCGGTCGCTGGCGAGGCCAATGCATCCGCCTCCGCACAGCATGCTGAAAAACCGGTCAACGCGTCTGCCGTGACTGGCCATGCTGATGACGCGTTTACCGCTCCCGCCGCGAATATGGAATACACCTGGCTGGATATCACCCAATCCTGCGACGCGCTGCTGCCATTGAGCGAAATCGCCTGCGGCAATCCGGCGGATGCCGCCTACATCATCTTTACCTCCGGTTCCACCGGGGTGCCGAAGGGGGTGATGGTCAGCCATCAGGCGGCGGCAAACACCGTGGATGAGATCAACCACCGCTACGTCGGCGAGGGTGCGATGCGGGTCTTCGCGCTGTCGGCGCTGAACTTCGACCTCTCGGTGTACGACATTTTTGGCGCACTCTCCTGCGGCGGCACGTTGGTGATCCCGGCGGAGGGCGAAGAGAAAGACGCCCCGCGCTGGCTGAACCACCTGCATCAGCAGGAAGTGACCCACTGGAACAGCGTTCCGGCGCTGTTCGATATGCTGCTGACCGCCGCAGAACACGATCCGCGCGGGCTGCCGCCGTCGCTTAACCGGGTGCTGCTTTCCGGCGACTGGGTGGGGCTGGATCTGCTGCCGCGCCTGCGCGCGCTGGGATCGCAGGCCGGATTTACCGCGCTCGGCGGCGCAACCGAGGCGGCCATCTGGTCAAACGCGCTGGACGTTGAACAGATCGACCCTGAATGGCAGGCGATCCCCTACGGCTATCCGCTGGCCCACCAGTCTTATCGCGTGGTGGATCGGCAGGGCCGTGACTGCCCGGACTGGGTCGCCGGTGAGCTGTGGATCGGCGGCGTCGGGCTGGCGATGGCCTACTACGGCGACGAAGCCAAAACCGCCGCCAGCTTCGTTATGCAGGGCGGCGAACGCTTCTACCGTACCGGCGATCGCGGGCGCTTTGTTCCCGGCGGCTGCCTGGAATTCCTTGGCCGGGAGGATCGGCAAATCAAGCTGAACGGCTACCGCATCGAGCTGGGCGATATTGAAGCCCAGGCCGAGCGTTTCAGCCGGGTGGGCCGCGCGGTGGCGATCTATCTGGACAAACCGCATAAGCACTTACGGCTGTTCGTTGAGGGGGAAGCGCAGCGCGAAACCCGGGCCACGGCGACTCTGACTGCGCCGCTGCCGAACGCCTTAGCGGTGGAAGAGACCGCTCAGCAGGAAGCCCACGCGGTGCGCCATCTGCTCTGCCAGCTGCTGACCACAAAGCTGGGTCTGGCGATCAGCGAATGGTATCAGCCGGATGCGCTGCTGGCTAAGGCGCAGATCGCCCGGCGCTATCGGCCGCTGGTGCGCCACTGGCTGAGCTGGCTGGTCGGGCAGGGCTGTCTGATCTCCGGCGAGCAGGGCGTGAAAGCCGGGCAGTGGCCGGGCGAATTTACCGCGCCGCCGCACCCGTACCTGGCGGCAATCGTGCAGTCGCTACAGCAGCGGCTTGAGTGGATCGCTGGGGTGGTACGCGGCGAGCAGAATGCGCTGGCACTGCTGGACGATCCGGTGCTGTCGCCGGAAACGCTGGTGGCCGGATCGCCGGAAACCCAGGCGGCTATCGATGCCGTGGTGGCGCAGATTGCCGCGCTGGCAGAGCAGCTACAGCGCCCGGTACGCGTGGCGGAGCTGAACGGCCGCAGCGGTCTGTTCGCCAGCGCGCTGCTGGCGGCGCTGCCGGAGTCGGCGATTGAATACTGCCTGGTGGAGTCGGCCTCATCGCTGCGCCAGCAGGCCGAGTTCCGCCTGAGCGGCTATCCGCACCGCAGCCTGCTACTGGCGGCTGCGGACCCTTGCCGCTTCAGCGCCGACGTGGTGCTCAGCAACAACGCGCTGCACCGCTTCAATAACATTGCGACAGGCGTTCAGGCCCTGCGCGGACTGTGCGCCGCCGACAGCCGTGCGCTGATACTGGAAACGCTGACCCTCAGCCCGCTGGCGCAGCTGACGGTGCTGCTGCTGCCGCAGGAAGCCGCTTACGCCGATCGCCGCCGTGGCAGCCTGTCGCCGCTGCTTTCCGCCGACGGCTGGCACGCGGCGCTGGCCGAACAGGGGATGACGGTGGCATCGGCCTGCGCGGTGGGCACAGGCGCGCTGCTGCTGCAAAGCCTTGCGGGCCGGTCGCGCGCGATGCCGGACGCCGCCGCCCTGCGTAGCTGGCTGCAGCAGCAGCTGCCAGCGTACATGCTGCCGCAGCAGATCCATCTGCTGGAGGCGATGCCGCTCAGCGCCAATGGCAAAGTGGACCGCCGTGAACTGGCGGTGCGCGCCGCCGCTGATGCGCAGGCGACGGGCAGTACGGTCAGCGCCGCGCTGCACGGCGAGCGCGAGCATCAGGTCGCGGCGGTGTGGCAGCAGGTGCTCGGCGTGATGCCGGACGCCGCCAGCAACTTCTTCCAGCTGGGCGGCGACAGCCTGCACGCCACGCGGATTGTGGCGCAGCTCGGCGATATCGGCATCGGTGGTGCCACTCTCGGCCAGCTGTTCGCCAGCCCGGTGCTGCGTGATTTTGTCGGCCAGCTGCCCGAACAGCAGGCCAGCGTGCAGATTGCCGCCCTGGCCCACGATGCCAAACAGCGCTACCAGCCGTTTGCCGCCACCGACGTACAACACGCCTACCTGACCGGGCGGCAGTCCGGCTTCGATCTCGGCGGCGTGGCCACTCACTACTATTCGGAATATCAGGGCGAGGCGTTTGACGCCGCGCGGCTGGAGCAGGCGCTCAGCCAGCTGGTGGCGCGTCACGATGCCCTCCGTCTGATTTTCGACGAACAGGGAATGCAGCGCGTGCTGCCCGAGCAGCCCGGTGCCGCGCTGACCGTGCTGCGCTGTGCGGCCGCAGAATGGCCATCCTTTACCGAACAAACGCGTGAAAACCTCTCTCACCGCGTGCTGGCACCGGGTGAATGGCCGCTGTTCCACGCCACGCTGATTGAAAGTGACGACGGACAAAATCGCTTCTGCCTGGGGCTGGATAACCTGGTCCTGGACGGGCTGAGCATGCAGATGTTTATTGCCGAGCTTGCCGCACTGTATGCCGATCCGCAGGCCGCGCTGCCAGCGGTGGATATCGGTTTCCGCGATTACGTGACCGCCGTTCACGGCAAGCAGCGGCCGGAATCGGAACAGTACTGGCTGGATCGGTTGGAAAACCTGCCGGATGCCCCGGCGCTGCCGCTGGCCTGCGATCCGCGCACCCTCGGTACGCCGCGCTTCCGTCGCCGCAACGGCTGGCTATCTGCTGAACGCTGGCAGCAGCTGACCGCTAAAGCGCGTCGCCATCAGATCACCCCGTCGTGCCTGCTGCTGACCTGCTATGCCCAGGTGCTGGCTCGCTGGTCGGCGTCACCGTCGCTGAGCATCAACGTCACGCTGTTTGACCGCCAGCCGGTCCATCCGGCGATCAATCATGTGATGGGCGATTTCACCTCGCTGCTGCTGCTGGCCTGCCACCACCAGGCCGGTGAGAGCTGGCAGCATCGCGCTCGCCAGCTTCAGCAGCAGCTGGGCGACGATCTGGCGCATATGGATGTCTCGGCGGTGTGGGTGATGCGCGAACTGAGCCGCCTGCGCGGCAGCGCGCAGACCATGATGCCGGTGGTGTTTACCAGCGCGCTGGGCGCGCAGAACGCCGACTATCCGCAGGCTGACTTCCCGCCGTCGATCTGGGGCGTCTCGCAGACCCCGCAGGTGTGGATTGACCATCAGGTCTTTGAGCGCGGCGGCGAGCTGCACTTCAACTGGGACGTCGTGGAGGGGCTGTTCCCGGCGGGTATGGTGGATGAGATGTTTGCCGCCTACGGCGATCTGCTGCGCCAGCTCAGCGAAAGCGAGAGCTGGGACGGTGTGATTCAGCCCGAACTGCCCGCGCCCCAGCGGGCCGCACGGCATCAGGCTAACGGCGTCACGCTGCCGCAAGACCCCCGTTCACTGCACGGTCGGGTGGCCGATGCCATGCGTGAGCATGCCGACCGCACCGCGCTGATCGACGGCGAACGCCAGCTGAGCTTCCGCCAGCTGGAGCTGAAAGTGCAGCGGCTGGCGCTGGCGCTGCTGGAGCAGGGCGCACAGGCCGGGGAGCACATTGGCGTGGCACTGCCGCGCGGCAGCGAGCAGGTGATTGCGGTGCTGGCCGTGCAGTGGATCGGCGCGGCCTACGTGCCGATGGCCGTCTCGTGGCCACTGCACCGCCGCCAGCAGATCGTCAGCAAGGCGGCGATCCGGCGAGTCATCAGCGGTCATGATGTTGAGTGGCCGTCGGACATTGCGCAGATTGCCGCCGATGCCCGCCCGCTGGGTTCACGACTGCCTGCCGCCGCGCAGGTGGAAGCGGATGCGCTGGCCTACATCATCTTTACCTCCGGCAGTACCGGAACCCCGAAAGGCGTGGCCGTTTCCCACGCGGCAGCAGTGAACACCCTGGTGGCGATCAATCAGCTGTACGGCGTAATGGAACGGGATCGCGGGCTGGCGCTGTCGGCGCTGCATTTCGACCTGTCGGTGTGGGATATCTTTGGCCTGCTCTCGGCGGGCGGCAGCCTGGTCACGGTGTCCGGGCAGGATGAAAAAGACGCCTGGCGCTGGCTGGCGCTGGGGCAGGAACACCGCATCAGCCTGTGGAACAGCGTTCCGGCCCTGCTGGAAATGGTGCTGCCGCTGTGTGAAATGCAGGATGCGCCCGCCGTGCTGGCGGATCTGCGGCTGGTGATGCTCTCCGGCGACTGGGTGTCGCCAACGCTGGCGCAGCGGCTGCAAGCCGTAGCCCCGCAGGCACAGGCCATCGCGCTGGGCGGTGCCACCGAGGCATCGGTCTGGTCGAATCACTGGCCGATAGCACAGCGCGTTGACGGCTGCCCGTCCGTTCCCTACGGCGTGCCGCTGCCGAATCAGGCGTTCCGCGTGGTTAACGATCTGGGCGACGACTGCCCGGACTGGGTGCCGGGCGAACTGTGGATCGGCGGGTGCGGCGTGGCGGCGGGGTATTTTGGCGATGAGCAGCGAACCGCCAGCCAGTTTGTCACCCTGAACGGCCAGCGCTGGTATCGCACCGGGGATATCGGCCGCTGGCTGCCCGGCGCGGTGCTGGAGTTCCTCGGCCGCCGCGACAATCAGGTGAAAGTCTCCGGCTATCGGCTGGAGCTGGATGAGATCCGCCTGGCCATCGACAGCGCACCGGCGGTGAACGATGCGCTGGTATGGGTAGCCGAACAGGGCGGTCGCCCGGCGCTGGCGGCGGTGGTGCAGTCCGCACAGCAGCCGGACTGGCGCGCGCTGGCGCAGCATCTTGCCAGCCTGCTGCCGGCTTATGCCATCCCCTCTCTGTGGGGCTACTGCGACAGCTGGCCGCTGACCGACAACGGCAAGCGCGACCGGCGTGCCATTGAAGCGCTGGCCCAGGGTGTGGCGCGACAGGCGGCGGATCGCCCGCTCAGCGACGCGGAACGGCAGCTGATTGCGCTGCTGGCTCCGTTGCTGGAGCGCGACGACATCGATATTTACGACAACTTTTTCGCCATCGGCGGCGACTCCTTTATTGCCACGCGGCTGGCCGCCGCTCTGCGCCGTGAACACGGAACAGAGCTGCCGCTGTGGCAAATCTTCCAGTTACAAACGCTCGACCGCATCGCGGAGGCCGTGGCTTCCGCCTGCGAGCAGGCGTCGGATACCCATTTTGAGGAAGGAACGTTATGACCAGCCATTCACCATCGGCGCAGCAGGCGCTTTCCCTGCTGCTTTTCCTTGAAAAACAGCAGGCGCAGTTCTGGTTAGATGCGGGCGCGCTGAAGTTTCGCGCCCCGCAGGGGGTGATTGGTCCGCAGCAGATTGAGCAGCTTAAGGCGCTGAAACCGCAGATTATCGCACTGCTTGAGCAGTGGAGCCGCGAAGATGCCTTTATCGCCGAGCCGCAGGACCAGCACCTGCCGTTTGCGCTCAGCGATGTGCAGTCCGCCTACTACATTGGTCGCCAGCAGGCGTTTAACTTCGGCGGCATCGGCTGCCACGGCTATTTTGAAATTGAAGCCTCGCGCTGGGATGCCCCGCGGCTGGAGGCGGCCTGGAACCGGCTGGTGGCGCGCCATGCGATGCTGCGTGCCGTCGTCAACCCGCAGGGCGAGCAGCAGATCCTGCCGTCGGTGCCGCACTTTGACATCGCCAGCCGCAATGCGTCGCCGCAGGCCCTGCGCGAAGAGATGTCCCACCGGGTATACGCCACCGACCGCTGGCCGCTGTTCGATTTACAGTTCAGCCACACCGACGCCGGTGACTGCCTGCACTTCAGTATCGATCTGCTGATTGCCGACGCGCTGAGTATTCAGATCCTGCTGGCCGAGCTGTGGCGTGAATATCGCGGTGAGTCCGCCGGTGATGAACTCACCGTGAGCTTCCGCGATGTGATCCAGTATCAGCAGCGCCAGCAGCGGCATCGCCGCTATGCCGAAGCGCGGGATTTCTGGCTGGATCGGCTGGAAAGCCTGCCGGAATGCCCGCTGCTGCCGCTGCTGCCGGAGGCCGCCAACGAGGGAACGCCGACCTTCTTCCGCCTCAGCCAGCAGTGGGACGCTACGCAGTGGCAGCGCCTGCGGTCACGCTGCCAGCAGCAGGGTGTGTCGCCCTCCGCGCTGCTGCTGACCCTGTATGCCGAAACCATGGCGCGCTGGTCCGCCAGCCGTCATTTCTGCCTCAACCTGACGGTGATGGATCGCCCGGACGTGCACCCGCAGGTGGCCGCACTGATCGGTGACTTTACCTCGGTCAGCCTGCTGGAGGCGGATCTGCGCGCTACCTGCACCCTCGGCGAGCGGGTAAACCAGCTGCAAACCCGGCTGTGGCAGGACCTGGAGCATAACGCCTTTTCCGGCGTGTCGACCATCCGTGAACTGGCACGCCAGCGCGGCAGCCAGCGTGCCCGTATGCCGGTGGTGTTTACCAGTGCGCTGGTCAGCGATGAGCACGCGCCGGATACCGCCAGCGCGCTGCCGGGCGATGCGCACTTTACCTGGGGCATCAGCCAGACCCCGCAGGTGTGGATCGACTGCCAGGTGATGCTGTTCCAGGGCGGACTGCTGATTAACTGGGATGTGATCGACGGCGTGTTCCCCGAAGGCACCGTGGCGGCGATGTTTGACGCCTTTAGCGGCCAGATCGCTCGGGTGCTGGAGGACGATCGCTGCTGGCAGCAGCCGGTCCAGCTGGCGCTGCCCGGCGCGCAGCAGCAGACGCGCGCACGCGCTAACCACACCGCCCGTGATATCCCCAGCGGATTACTGCACGACGAGCTGCTGCATCAGGCGGCACAGCGGCCACAGGCGGTGGCGCTGATTGATGGCGACGGTGAAGTGACCTATGGCGAACTGCTGCACCAGGCGCAGACCCTGGCCGCAGCGCTGGCCGCTGCGGGCCGCTATGCGCTGGTGCTGAACGTGCGTCGCCAGCAGATTATCGCCGCGCTGGCGGTGCTGCTGGCGGGCGGCACCTATATCCCGGTCGACGCCGGGCAGCCGGAGCAGCGCATCGCCCAGATCGTTGCCGACGCCGGGGTGAAGGCGGTGCTGGTCGCCGGGCAACTTGAGCAGCAGGCGTGGCAGCAGCAGGGCGTGGCGGCGGTGGATGTATTGCATCCCGTGGCGCTGGAACCGCAGACCGTAGCGGCGCAGATCGATCCGCAGGATGCCGCCTACATTATCTATACCTCCGGCAGTACCGGGCAGCCGAAAGGCGTGGTCATCAGCCATGATGCGGCACGCAACACGCTGCACGATCTGCAACAGCGGCTGGCATTAACCGCCGACGACCGCCTGCTGGCGCTCTCCCGCATCAGTTTTGACCTGTCGGTGTTCGATATCTTTGGCGTGCTCGGTGCCGGTGGCGCGCTGGTGCTGCCCGCCGAGGCCGACCAGCGCAACCCGGCGCAGTGGGCGCGGCTGATCCGCGAACATCGGGTGACGCTGTGGAACACGGTTCCGGCGCTGATGAATATGCTGACCGGCTATCTGATGACCGAAAACGCCACGCTGGATTCGCTGCGTTCGGTGATGATGTCCGGCGACTGGATACCGGTGGGGCTGCCCGCGGCCATCGCCCGCTGCGCGCCGCAGGCCCGTCAGCTGAGCCTTGGCGGCGCGACCGAGGCAGCGATCTGGTCCAACAGCTGGCCGATCGACCCGAAATATCACTATCAGCAAAGCATTCCGTACGGCCTGCCGCTGGCTAATCAGCAGTTCCGCGTGGTCAACGCGGTGGGCGAGGACTGCCCGGACTGGGTGCCGGGCGAGCTGTGGATCGGCGGGCGCGGCGTGGCCCTGGCCTACTGGGGCGACGCGGAGAAAACCGCCGATCGTTTTATCACCGACGAGCGCGGCGTGCGCTGGTATCGCACCGGCGATCGCGGCTGCTACAACGCCGACGGCGTGCTGATCTTCCTGGGTCGACTGGATCAGCAGGTGAAAATTCGCGGGCATCGCGTGGAGCCGGGCGAGATCGAAGCGGCGCTGTCGCGGCTGCCGCAGGTGGCGCAGGCGTCGGTGGTGGTGCGCGGTGGTGCGATGCAGAAAGAGCTGCACGCTTACGTGGAACCGGCGATGCTGGCGGCGGCCGGTCCGCAGGAAAATGCCCAGTGGCAGGCGGTAGTGCCGTCGCTTCAACTGGCGGCGAGCAGCGTGACCGCTTCGCTGGATCGCGGGCAGATTGCCGAACTGACCGACGCGCTGGACCGCGTGGCGCTGATGCATATGGTGAAGGCGCTGTGTGACTGCCGGGCGCTGAACGTCGGCCAGCCGGTAACGCTTGATGAGATGATGCAGAGCGGCGGCGTGGCGGAAGAAAACCGCCAGCTGGTGCGCCGCTGGCTGCGCGCGCTGGTGCAGCACAACATGCTGGTGCAGGACGGCGACCGCTATCGCTTGCAACAGTCGGTTGATACCGCAGCGATCGCCCGCCTGTGGCAGCGCGGCGAACAGCTGATTGCCGGGCTGGACGACAACGGCGGCCTGCTGACCTATCTGGAGCGCAGCAGCCGCTGCCTGCCGGAGCTGCTGCGCGGCGAAGAAGATCCGCTGAATCTGCTGTTCCCGGACGGCAAGCTCGATGTGGCGACCCACGCCTATCAGAACAACCTGATCAGCCGACTGATGAACCATCTGCTGCTGCACGCGGCGGAAGAAAAGGTCCGCACGATGGCCGAACGCCGTCGGATGCGGGTGCTGGAGATCGGCGCGGGGGTTGGCGGCACCAGTAACGTGCTGATCCCGCTACTGGCGGGCTATGACGTCGAGTACACCTTTACCGACGTTTCGCCGTTCTTCCTTAACGAGGCGCGTCAGCGCTATCAGCAGCACGACTTCGTGCGCTATCAGCTGTACGACTTTAACCGCCCACCGCTGGAGCAGGGGCTGGACTGTGGTCAGTTCGACATGATCGTCTCCAACAACGTGCTGCATAACGCGGTAGTGGCGCGCGACGGGCTGGCTAATCTGCGCCAGCTGCTGGCCCCCGGCGGCTGGCTGCTGATTATCGAAGCCACCCGCGACAACTACCAGCTGATGACCTCGATGGAATTTAAGCACGGCCTGACCGGCTTTGCCGACGAACGTCTGGAGTTTGACTCGCCGTTTATGCCGCAGGATCGCTGGCTGGCGGCGCTGGATGACGTCGGGGCGGAATCCCTGTGGGCGTGGCCGCCGGAGCAGGATGCGGTATCGCGCCTGGGCCAGAGCTTTATGCTGGCGCAGTTCAACTCCCGCCGCCAGCGCTGTGAACCGCAGGCGCTGCTGGCCGCCCTGAAAGTGCAGCTGCCCGCCGCGATGATCCCGGCCCGACTGGCGGTGCTGGAAGCGCTGCCGGTAACGGTGAACGGCAAGATCGACCGCCGCCAGCTGCCGGAGCTGCCTGCCGCCGCCGAAAGTACGGCGCAGTCGGCCAGCGAGGCGGGCAGCGACGCGCTGGAAACCCAGCTGCTGAGCCTGTGCCGCGAACTGTTGAATAACGCCGCCATCGGGCCGGAGGATGACTTCTTCGCCAGCGGCGGCGACTCGCTGCTGATCACCCAGTGGGTCAGCCGCATCCGCGAAACGCTCGGTGCCGACCGCGTGCCGTGGGAGGGCAGCCTGCGTCAGGTGCTGCAACAGCCGACGGTGCGCGCGCTGGCGGACTACCTGCGCGAGCAGGGCGCGGCGCAGGAAGAGAGCGGCGACGGCTACGCAAAGGTCGCCTGCCTGAAGCCGGGCGACGGCGAAGCGGTGTTTATTTTGCATGAAGGCAGCGGCACGGTGCTGCCGTGCCTGTCGCTGGTGGAGGCGCTGAGCGGACCGGTATACGCCATCAGCGTTGCCAATACCGAGGCCTTCCTCGACCTGCCCGCCGAGGGGCTGATCGCGCGGCTGGCCAGCGACTATCTGGCGGAGATCCGCGCCGTCGCGCCGGATGCCCACCTGTTCGGCTACTGCAAAGGCGGCCTGCTGGCCTATGAGATCGCCCGTCAGGCGATGGAAAACCAGACCCCGCTGGCGTCGGTAACGGTAGCCAGCAGCTACCGCATTCCTTATGTGATTGACGATCCGCTGATGATCGATATGGCTATCGTCTGGGCGCTGGGCATTGATGCACCGTGGCCGCTGGACAGGCTGGAGCTGGAGGAGGTCTATCAGCAGATCCTGCACCGCAATCCGGCGTCCATCACCCCGCAGTGCGTGGCGCGCGTCGCCCGCGAACAGGGCAAAACCGCTTTCGCCAGCGCCTATGAAGAAGTACAGCAGCGCACGCCGGAGCAGCGTCTGAACGAGCTGACCGCCGCCATCGTCGGCAATTCCGGCGGCCAGCCTGCGCTGGCCGAGGCCGAGTGGCAGCGCATGTGCGCGGTGTTCCGCCACAGCATTCGCGGCATCTGCTGCTACAAGCCGGGCTTCTTTGCCGGGGAGATGACCTTCGCCTGCCAGCAGGGGGATACCTATCTGCTGCCTGCGCTCCAGCGCGATATGAAATCGTTCTGGGAAGGGGTGTGCATCGATGAAGTGCGCTATGTCGATTTGCAGGGCGACCATTTCAGCTGCATGAGCGCGGAAAACGTCGCGCCGCTGGCGCAGCATCTGGAACAGCAGCGGAGGGCAGGATGAAACACATTATTGTGATCGGCGGCCGGGGGGAAGTAGGCCGTGCGGCGGTGGCGCTGCTGCGGTCGCTCGATTACCGGGTAACGGTGGTCGGGCGCAGCCCCGGCGGGCTGGAAGCGGACTACCGGCAGTGCGACATCTTCGATGCGCAGGCGCTGGCGGACGTCTGTCGCAGGGCCGATCTGGTGCTCAACGCCGCCGGTCCGTCTTCGCTGATTGGCGCGCGGGTGGCGCAGGCGGCGCTGCTGGCGGGGGCGGGCTACGTTGATGTGGCGGGCGATCCACCGCTGTGGCGTGAAATCGCCCAGGACGGCAGGCTGCAACACGCGCTGGCCCAACGCGCCTGCGTGCTGGGAGCCGGGTTAACCCCCGGCCTGGCGGCGATGCTGCCGCGCTATGCGCTGGCGCGGCTGGCGCACGTTTCCCATATCACCCTTTACGGCGGCGGCATCGAGCGCTTTACCGCCGTTTCCGCAGCGGATTTCATTGCCAGCCTCAATCCTTATCAGGAGCAGGGCCGGGCAGGTACGGTGATTGCCAACGGGGAAATGCAGCGGGCTTCGGCGCAGCAGCGGGTGAAGATTCCCACCGCCGCCCGGCCGTTTGACGCGCTGCCGTTCCTCAGCTTCGAACTGGAACAGCTGGCCGGCGAGTTCGGGCTGGGCAATCTGGCCGCTTACAGTCTGGTGGCCGATGCGCAGATGCTGCTGGCCTGCCAGCAGCAGGATGAGGCGCAGGCGGAACTGGTACGGCTGAGCACTGAGCTGGCCGCTGCCGAAGGCGAACAGCAGCACTTCTGGCTCCAGGCGCGGGGCACCCAGGCCGGGCAGCCGGTCAACCTGGAGCTGCGGCTGCGCTTCGCCAACAGCTACCGCCTGACCGGCAGCGTGGCGGCGCTGGCGGTGGATGCGCTGCTGCGCCAGCCAGCGGGCGGCCTGAAGTGGCTGCCGCAGGTACTGACGGCTGAACCGCTGCTCAATGCGCTGCACGCGCATGGTCTGCTGGCGCAGTTCACTTCCAGCGTGCTGCCTGCCGAACAGCCACAGTTTACCGAGGGGGAGCTATGAGCCGTCCGTTACGCGTGGTGGTCTGCGGTACGCTGTTTGGCCAGGTCTATCTTTCCGCGTTTAATCAGCCGTTCGCCGGGTTTGAGCTGGCGGGCATTGTGGCGCGCGGCAGCCAGCGATCCCGCGATCTGGCGGAAAAGTACGGCGTGCCGCTTTATCAGCACGTGGACGATCTGCCGGGGGATATTGATATCGCCTGCGTGGTGATCCGCTCGGCCATCGTCGGCGGGGCGGGCAGCGAGATCGCCCAGGCGCTGTTGCAGCGCGGCATCTCGGTATTGCAGGAGCATCCGGTTTATCAGAGCGACGTGGCGCAGTGCCTGAAGCTGGCCCGTAAACACGGCTGCACCTACCACGTAAATACCCACTATCCGCACAGTCCGGCGGTGCGGCGCTTCATCCGCGTGGTGCAGAACGCGCTGGCGGAGCAAAAGGCGTTGTTTATCGACGCCACCTGCGGCGTGCAGGTGATCTGTAGCCTGCTGGATATTCTGGGCCGCGCCTTTGGCCGCTTCGCCCCCTGCGCCTTTGAAGCGCAGGACGGCTGGAGCCAGGCGCTGCGATCGCAGATGCAGGGCACGCCGCCGTACAGCCCGCTGCGCGGGGTGATTGCCGGGGTGCCGATCGCGCTGAATCTGCAAAATCAGCTCGACCCCGCCGATCCGGATAATCATTTCCACATTATGCACCGCATCTGCGTGGGCCTGCCGGGCGGCAACCTGCTGCTGGCCAATACCCACGGTCCGCTGCTCTGGCACGCGCAGATGCATATCCCGCGCGAACGGACCGAAACCGGCTGCCGTGAACCGCTGCCGCCGGAGCATGCGCCGCACTATTACCGCACGCCGCTGTACGCGCTGGCCGAGGATAACCGTGACGATCTGGACGGCGTGCTGGCGGAACAGTGGCCGTCGGCGGTGCGCCATGCGCTGCGTGAGTTTGCCGCGCGGATGGCCGATCCACAGCCGCAGCATGCCCAGCAGCTGCTGGCGCTGACCGCCGCCTGGAAGGATCTGATGAGCCAGGTCGGCAATCCGCAGAGCGTGACCTTCGACGCGCCGCCGCCGCTGCCTGCCGCCGCGTGGGCCGCGTTTAATCAGGGCGAGGAGCAAGACGATGACTGAACAACCTTTACGCCTGCTGCGTGCAGGCACCTCCCGGCAGCTGGTCTGCTTCCATCACGCCGGGGGCATGGCCGAGTACTTTCTGCCGTGGCGCGACGGCGTGGCGCAGGAAAGTGCGCTTTACGCCACCCAACTGCCGGGCCACGGTGCGCGGATGAACGAAACGCCGCTGACCTGCCTGCATCAGATGGCCGATCGGCTGGCCGCCGCCTGCCACTTCCTGCCGCGCCGTCCGACTTTTTTCTTCGGTCATAGTATGGGGGCGGCGCTGGCGTTTGAAGTGGCGCTGCGCCTGCAAAAACAGGGCAGGCCGGTGGACGGGCTGGCGGTGTCCGGCCGCCTGCCGCCGCACCGCAACAGCGGCAGCGACTACTACCGCCAGAGCGACAGCCGCCTGCTGGATAAAGTCACCCGGCTTTCCGGTGATGAGATGCCGTCGGGCCAGGCCAGCGAGCTGCTGACGCTATTGATGCCGGTATTTCGCGCCGATTTTCAGGCGATTGAAACCTACCAGCGCCGCTGTGCGGAAAAACTCAGCTGCCCGGTCTTTGCCGCCGTCGGCGAGCGCGACAGCGAAGTGTCGGTGGAGGAGATGTCGCAGTGGGAAAGGGTGACCGGACATCGCTTCAACCTGAAAGTGTTTAGCGGCGGTCATTTCTATCTTCAGCATCAGCGCAGTGCGCTGCTGGATTTTTTAAACCGCGAGTGTGACCGTGCATCCGGTGCCTCGGTGAAGGAATATCATGAAATATAATGCGAATATCGTCAGCCTGTTCGGCCTTTACTGCGCGCAGGGCACGCCGCTGGGCTTTGCCCTGTTTGCCCTGCCGGGAATACTGCGCGAGCAGGGGGCGGATCTGCGCTTTATCGGCCTGGTTGGCCTGAGTATGCTGCCGTGGGCGTTTAAGTTTATCTGGGCTTCGTGGCTGGAGAACCGCCGCCCGTGGGGCTTCCGCGCGCTGCCTGCCGGGCTGGCGTGGATACAGCTGTTAAAACTCTTGTCGCTGGCGGCGATCGCGGCGCTGTTCTGGTTCGATCCCGCCGGGCATATTATCGGCCTGGTGGTGATGGTCACGGCGGTGAACCTGTTCTACGCCACTCAGGATGTGGCGGTAGATGCGCTGGCGGTGCGCACCTTTGCCGGTAGCCGCCACGTTAACGTCAACGTTGGCCAGGTGGCGGGCTTCAGCCTCGGTATGCTGGTGGGCGGAGTGGTCAGCCTGTATGTCTTTTACCGCACCGGCTGGCAGGGTACGGTGCTGCTGTGCCTGCTGATCCAGGTGGTCTGCCATCTGCCGTTCCAGCTTCATCTGCGCCACTTTGCCCGCCAGCCCGCTGAAGTGGCACCGCTGGGCGAGAAGGGCGCTGCACTGCGCTATATCTTCCGCCGCAAACACTGGAAGCCGGTGATCCTCACCGCGCTGCTGTTTAAATCCGCCAGCACCCTCGGCGCCAGCCTGGTGTCGCCGCTGCTGGTGGATATGGGCGTCAGCCTCGACCAGATTGCGCTGATCTCCGGCAGCGTGCTGATCGTCAGCTATATTGCCGGGGCTGTGGCATCCGGCGTGCTGCACCGCTGGCTGAGCAGCGCGCGGCTGACGCTGATCGGCCTGTCGGGCAGCCTGCTGTGCTGGCTGGGGATGGCGCTGTCTTTAAGTGCCGATCGCGCATCCACCCAGTGGATCTTCACCTTCTTCGTGCTGGAAGGTTTCTTCTTTAACCTGTGCTGCGTGGCGCTGTTCGCCTGGTTTATGTGCTGGAGCGAAGGGGAAAAAGACGGTTCGGTGGTGCAGCCTGGCACCGACTTTACCCTGTTGCAGTGCTGCGAAGTGCTCGGCAGCAGCACGGCAATGGTGATTGGCGGCACGCTGGCGCACTACCTCGGGTTTGCCAACACCTTCTATATGGCGGCCCTGTTCGGCGCGGTGATTGCGCTGGTGATTATGCGCTGCTTCCGCCGCGTGCCGGACCGTTCACCCGATGAACCGCAGCCGCTGAATGAGGTGGCGCAATGAGCGAGCCGCAAAACGGCAGCGCCTTTCGCTGGCTGATGGCGCTGGTCAGCACCCAGCGGGCGCGGCTGGCGCTGTCGATGAGCCTGGCGGTGTGCTATTCGCTGCTGGCGCTGGTGCCGTACGTGCTGGTCTGGCGGCTGGTGGACGGCATGCTCAGCGATCGCGCGCTCGCCGCCGGACAGGTGTGGCAGTGGGTCGGGCTGGCGGCGCTGGCGCTGGCGTTGAAAATTGCCCTGCAGCTCACCTCCGGCCTGCTGTCGCACCAGGCGGCCTTCCGGCTGCTGTTCGACCTGCGCCGCCGGGTGATCGAACGGGTCGGCAGGCTGCCGCTCAGCGTCTGTCATCAGCATACTTCCGCCCGGCTGAAGAAGATTATTTCCGACGATATCGGCCGCATCGAAACCTTTGTCGCCCACCATCTGCCGGATATGGCGGCGGCGATTATCACCCCGCCCGCCGCCGCGCTGCTGCTGTTTTTCTTTGACTGGCGGCTGGCGCTGGTGGCGCTGATCCCGCTGCCGGTGGCGATCCTGATGCAGTGCTGGATCTTTCGCGGCTTCAGCGGGCGCATCGGCGACTATCACCGGGTGGTGGCGGATCTGCATACCAGCATCACCGACTTTGTGAAAAGCATGCCGCTGGTAAAAACCTTCAATATGACGGTGGACTCCCATCGCCGCTACGCCCGCGCGGTGGACGAGCACTATCAGCTGGTCAGCGGCTGGCTGCGCGACACGCGTACGCCGATGGCGCTGTTCAAAATCAGCATCGACATCGGGCTGCTGTGCCTGATGCCGGTGGGGATCTGGCTGTTCGCCCAGGGCGAGGTGACGCTGGCGACGCTGTTTATGTTCCTGCTGCTTGGCGTGGGGCTGATGGAGCCGCTGTTTAACCTGCTGCAGTTTGCCGGGATGTTCAGCGAGCTGCTGAAAGGGGTGGAAAACATTCGCGACTTCGCCACCATGCCCGTGCAGCAGGAAGCCGGGCAGTGGGCGACGCTGAAGCACTACGATATCCGCTTCGAGCAGGTCGGTTTTGCCCACGGCAACAGTCAGAAAGCGACGCTGGAAAACCTCAGTTTTACCGCTCATCAGCATCAGATCACCGCTATCGTTGGCCCCAGCGGCGCGGGGAAAACCACCGCAGCGCAACTTATCCCCCGGCTGTACGAATATCAGCGCGGCGAGGTGCTGATTGGTGACGTGCCGATCACCGCGATGCCGCTGGAGCAACTGATGTCGCTGGTCAGCGTGGTATTCCAGGACGTGTTTATCTTTGAAGAAACGGTGGAGAACAATATCCGCATGGGCAACACCGCGCTGAGCGAGCCGCAGATCCGGGCGGCGGCGTGTGCGGCCTGCGCCGATGACTTTATCCGCGCCCTGCCGCAGGGCTATCACACCCCGATACGGCCCGGCATGCTCAGCGGCGGGCAGGCGCAGCGGCTGGCGATTGCCCGCGCCATCGCCAGAAATGCGCCGATCCTGATCCTCGATGAAGCGACAGCGTTTTCCGATGCGCGCAACGAGGCGCTGATCCAGCAGGCCCTGTCGGCGCTGATGCAGGGCAAAACGGTGCTGGTGATTGCCCACCGGCTGAACACGCTGACCGAGGTCGATAAGATTGTGGTGATGTCCCAGGGAACGAACGTGGCGGAAGGGCCGCACGCTGAACTGCTGGCGGCCTGCCCGCTGTATCTGCATATGTGGCAGGCGCACCAGCAGGCGCGCGAATGGCATCTGCCGGTACGGCAGCCGGAGGTGGTGCATGAATGATATTTTCAAGCTGATGAAACAGGTTGGCAACGCACTTAGCGGCCTGCGCAAAATGGTGCTGCTGACGGTGCTGGATGCGTTTCTCGCCTCGGTGCCTTACGCGCTGCTGTTTTACATCCTGCTCGACATGCTTTCAGGCGCGCCGGATTTGCGCTGGCAGTTCACGCTGGCGGCGGGCTGCCTGCTGTTGATGCTGGTGCGCGTGGCGCTGGCAAGGGTGCTTAACTTCAACCTGTCGCTGATGGGCTTCCGCGCCGGGTATCAGCTGCGCAAATCGCTGGGGGAGCATCTGCGGCGGCTGCCGATGGGCTTCTTTTATCACACCGATATGAGCAGCGTGAACAATACGCTGCTGAAGGATATCGATATGAGCGAGAAGATCTTCACCCATCTGTACGCGCCGTTTATCGCCAGCGTTTCCGTGGTGTGCTTCTTCGCGCTGGGCCTGCTGTTTAAGGACTGGCGGATGGGGCTGGCGATGCTGTCGACCCTGCCGCTGGCGGTGGCGGCTTTCCTGCTGACCCGCCGCTACGCGCGCCGCTGGACGGCGCAGATGCAGGCGCTGATGTTCCGCCTGAACGACGCGCTGATGGAGTATATCGACGGCATTAAAGAGTTGAAGGCCAGCCGGATGACCGGGCAGGCGTTTGGCCGACTGGATAAGGTGCTGGAGACGACCTGGCGGCAGTCGTTGATCGCCGAGAAGGCCAGCGCCTGGCCGGTTTACAGCTTTAATCTGCTGGTGGAGTGCGGATTTATCGTGCTGCTGGCGGCGGTCAGCTGGGCCTGGCTGGGGCAGACCCTGCCGATGGCCGAGGTGCTGATGTTCCTGATCGCCGCCGTGCGCTTCTTCCGTCCGCTGCTGAATATTTCGATGTTCCTCGCCGAGCTGAACTACTTTGGTCTGGCCGCCGGGCGCATTGCCACAGTGTTCGATCTGCCGGAGCTGCCGCAGGGCAATGAGATGCGCGATCCCGACCGGCTGCGCATTCGGCTGGAGAACGTCAGCTTTGCTTATCCTGAGAAACCGGCTCTGTTCGAGCGGCTGAATCTGACCATTGAGGCACAGCAGGTGACCGCGCTGGTCGGGCCGTCCGGATCGGGGAAATCAACTCTGGCATCGCTGATTGCCCGCTTCTGGGCGCTGGAGGGCGGCACTATCTGGGTCGGCAGCGATTCGCAGCGGATTGATACCGCGAAGATGGACGCCAGCCACTGGCAGTCGTATATCAGCGTGGTGTTTCAGCAGAGCTACGTGCTGAACGATACCATCGCCAATAACCTGCGGGTGGCGCAGCCGGATGCGGATTTGCAGGCTCTGCGGCGGGTGTGCGAAGCCGCGCGGCTGCTGCCGCTGATCGACAGTCTGCCCGACGGGATGGATACGCTGGTGGGCGCGGGCGGGGTGCATCTTTCGGGCGGCGAGCTACAGCGGCTGTCGATTGCCCGCGCGCTGCTGAAGGATGCGCCGCTGATTATTCTGGACGAGGCCAGCGCGTCGCTGGACCCGGAAAATGAGCGCGATATCCAGCTGGCGATGCAGTCGCTGACCGCCGGGAAAACGGTTCTAGTGATTGCCCATAAACTCTCTTCGGTGCGCTATGCCGACCGGATTGTGGTGATGAATGACGGGCGGATTGTGGAGCAGGGGGATCATCAGCAGCTGATGGCGGCGGACGGGCTGTATGCCGAGATGTGGGGGCTGCAGCAGCAGGCGATGAGCTGGCGGCCGGGGGCGACGGTAGCATAACTGGTCGGCTGGTCGGCTGGTCGGCTGGTCGGATCGTTGGCAGGTTGGCTGGGCGATCGGGGCCAGACCGGTGATGGCTGTGCGAAGGTCGCCCGGGCGATCGTGGTCAGGGCCGGGGGGAGACTGCGCACGCCGGAGCGGCAAAACCCGCATCCCTGCGTGCCTCGGAACGCGCCGTCCGTGGCGCGTTACGCCCGGCTTAGCGCAGTCTCCCCCCGTCCCTTTGATATCGGAGATGGCTGTGGGAAATCTGGCTCTACAGACTGAGTCCGTAACGTGGTTTTGTGAAGTGTACTAAGTTTACAGATTGAATTCGGTGGTTGTTGTCCGTGCGTCAGGCTATAGGGACATACTTGCGCCAGTGCAGCAAGCCGCCCCAACGCCTTCAACCGTGCAGCCATTTGAAGCGATGTTTGCAGCGACCGGTTTTGCTCAAATCCCCTTAGCTGCTCAGATGCAGCGGTTACTGGAAAGTTGCCGATCGATCTGGGCAGAAATGTCATCCAGTAGCTGATAGCGTTTGCGGTATTCGGACCTTTTTTTGCTCGGTATATCTTCAAGTGCCTTTCTGTGAGTGCTGGTAGGGAGCAAATAATAATCATCAAATGATGGGTAGCCGCCTGATGTTTCCCAGAATTCATCATAGTCTGCATGCATGTGTTTTTTACGGTTCCTGTATCTCAGTGACTGATAAACATGCGTTCTGTTAGATACGGCCAGTACTGTCTTCACCTTAAAGCGTTGCGCGATAGACAGTAGGAACTCGAAAACCAGCCTTTTGGGAAACATGCCGTGAAGATTTTTAGTCGCGCGCTGGATCCTTTCCTGAGCGCTTTCACCATTGGGACCCTGTAAGCCTCCCACCATCATCCCTCTTACGCCGTCACACTCAATCAGCGTGAAGGTGACGGAGCACAGCAAATCACCCGCGCCATCGCTAAGAATAAGACTGGATTCGCCTTCTCGGTCTAATTTGTGCGTGGAGACAAAGTTAAGACGAAACGATTCTGCGTATTTCGTTTCAAATTCTGCGATACACAGCGAGTTATCAAGATGCCGGTTAAAAACATCGGGAGTGACAACCGTCTGCATAACGGTGTAATGGTACAAAATCGCCTCCAACCCATCCTGTCGACTGAGGATGCTGGTCAGATAAGGGCGATGTAGTCTGCACGGCAGGCGCGGCTGAGCAAGCAGGAGTTTCTCGTAGCTGGGATGCCCGGTAAGCAGTTTTAACAGTTTATGCGTCGTAAACGGCATAAGCAGACTGCGCGCTAAAAACTTGTGACGGAATTTTTTCGAATTCCAGAGTTCATGGGGGATATGTTTTCCCTGAAAAAGCGACAAACAGAGTTTCCATGGCGATAAGGGCAGGGGAAGCATTATTACATCATCTTGATGGGACATAATATTCCTTTATGATTCGATGAGGTTGTCATCAGTCATGAAAATTAAAATTCAGGAGATTTTCAATTCTTCTGTTTCATCATGAAGTATTGAATTCAAGTATCTGAACAGGATTTCATAAGTCTGTTAATTCTGATTCGGGGATTTATCAAGACATTATCAAGATGAGAGGGTTTGGTTTTGATGCTTTCGATAGGTTAATAAGAAGAGAAGGTAAGAACTGTATTCCTTAATGCGGCCTTGACCTGGTATTGACATAATGATTATACACTCTGATTTTTTAAAGAGTGTTAATTTCATGATTAATCTTAAACGACGTTTATATGGCTGGTCGACGTGCAGTGCAGAAATATATCGCGCGTGTTATGAGATGTTCGGCGGCAGCGTTAACGTTCACCCTGACGTCCTGGATTATGCAACGCAAAAAACAGGTAAGAAACTGGCGTATTATCATAAGAGGGTGAAGGGAAACGTTGTAGCAGCCTATCCGGTCGTTGATGATAAAGATATCGGCGTTAACCTGTGGTCCCGCTATCCCTTTTCTTATGATGAAGTCCTTTTCCCATTAGATAAAACAAAACGATTTCTTCTGCCGGAATCAGGTAATCGGATATCGCCTCTGATGAAAGAGTGTCTGTTAAATGTCAATTACACACTGGCCCGAAAAAAGACCATTTGTTTGGTAAAGGAATCATTTTCTAGTCGAACGCATAAAAATAGGCGAAATGAGTATCGGAAGTTTCTTGCGGCAGGTGGGAAATGTATTGATCAGGTTCAGTTTACCGCTGAAGAACTGGTAGATATCTATATCAAACTATTCAATGACAGATTTAAAAATAAGGTGAGATGCTATGGCAGAGAGGAACTGAAGGACACAATAACCTCTCTTCGGCATCTTATGTTTGGCTATGTACTTTTTGTTGGGGAGGAGCCCTCCGCCTTCGATCTTGTTTTTAGTGCAGAAAGTTCGGGTATGATATATTTCGATGTTCCGAATGGTGGCGTTAATCCGAAGCATTCGGCATTGAGTACGGGAAGTTTACTGATGTGGAAAAATATTGAGTCTGCAAAACGTTATGCTGAAGAAAGGAATAAAATTATGCATTTTTCAATTGGTTCTCTTGAAGCCGAGTGGGATTACAAACGAAGGTGGGCTAACGTCATGAAGACCGGAAAGGTGGTGATTTAATTCTCTTATTTAAAGGGTTAACCTGTATATACCAGGTTAACCTGGGGCAGGATTATTTATTGGCGTCATTATCCTTAGGGAGGGAAACGGTAAATGTCAGTCCACCATCCTCATTTTTTTTGACTGAAATTGAGCCATGATGAGCATGGCAGATAGCATCCGCAATCGATAATCCCAATCCTGAGCCCCCGGAGTTTCTTGATCTGGACGTTTCGGCACGAGAGAATCGTAAAAACATTTCTTCTAAAAAGGAATCTGACACACCATTGCCATAATCCCTGACATTTACGAGGATATTGTTGTCTACATTCAAGAGGGTAAGGTCTATTATTTTTCCCTCTGCGGCATATCTTAACGCATTATCCAGTAAAATAGAGATGACCTGGCCTACCCTGAAATGATCGGCATAGCACATCAACTCTTTTTCACCATAAATATTCACCTCCACACCCAGTTCCAGTAGTTTCGGCTTGAGCCATGACACTTTCTCTCGAACCACGTCGTTGATGGCAATTTTTTGATAATTGAGATACAGCTCGCCTGCCCGCGCCAGTGACAGGAGATGAAGATCTTCAACCAAATGGTTAAGGTGCTGTAACTGCCGCATGACCATTAAATGCTGATCCGCATCGGGACTGAAGACGCCATCAATCAGCCCCTGCAGTCGACCTATAGCCGCGGTAAGGGGGGAGCGCAGCTCATGCGCAATGGCAACATGTGACGCTTTTAATTCTTTATCATAACGAGCGAGCTGCGCCGACATGAGATTTAAGTCTTCAGTCAATCGATTGAGTTCGATGGGTACCGATCCCGGCGTTTCCACCTTAACGCCAAAATTGCCTTTAGCAACCGCGCGTGCCACCTCGGCCAGATGAGAAATATGTTTTGATAAGGGTCTGACAGCTCTTAGCGTGATGAAAATGATGACTGGGATAGAAGCCATGACGAGAGAGATCACCAGAGCCCAGTCGGAAAATTCAAAATCTGGATTGGAAAATTCTAGCCCGTACCATTTGTCAATAATTTCATGATAGCGATTTATGTCGATCGTAGGGTCTTTAATCAAGAAATTAAGTTCATTCCGCTCACTCTCTGGTATTTTGTTTTTCATTAATACGGAAGGAATGTAATATCTTAACCAAATAATGGAGGTGATTATAAGGATAGCGCCTATCGCCAGTGAAAGCAGTCTGGTGCAGATCCAACGCCAAAGTGTGATAGTGTTTTTTTTATTTTTTGAAAATAAATAATTTCGAAATTTCATTTGTCGCTAAACCTGTAACCAATGCCTCTGATGTTAGTAATCATTCCTTTTTTTCCGGCGAGATCCAGTTTTTTTCTTAAATTGTAGACATGAGTGTCTACTACTCGTTCCAGAGCATCACTTTCCGGGTCACAGGCTTCAAGAAGCGACTGGCGACTAAAGGCCTTAAAAGGATGAGCCATGAAGGTAAACAAAAGCTTCATCTCTGTTGGTGTCAATTCCAGATGATTATTCCTCCCTTCGATTGCGACGTGGGCTCTGAACGCATCGGTGTCGGCATGAATATTTTCAAACTGCAGTTCCTTTACTATTTTTACAGCTGAACTCCGTCGTAAAACGGCATGGATCCGGGCAACCACTTCTCCGGGGTTGTAAGGTTTGACGATATAATCATCAGCACCAAATCTTAACGCACTGATTTTATCACTGCCTTCACCAATCGCGGTGATCATAATGATTGGGACGTCGCTCTTTCTTCTGATATCCAATAAAACTTCGGTGCCGCTCTTATTTGGCAGCATTACGTCAAGAAGAATCAGGTCCGGTTTCCAACTCAGGATAAGGTCATATCCTCGTTGTCCATCACTGGCTATCATCGTGTGGAATTGATCCCTTTTTAGATAGGCTTCAAGTACATTTGCTGCATCCAGGTCATCTTCTACGATTAACACTTTTTTCATCTTGATAAAACCTTGATGGTGAGTTGTCAGTATCTTGACTGGGTCAAGTAATAATCTTTGTTTCAGGAAGTATAAGATATATTTGGGGAATGAAGAAGATGAATTTTAAATGCTTATCCACTGCGGGTGTTTTTACAGGCGTGTTTTTTTCAGGATTGGTTAGTGCAGCTGAAAATGAACACCATGTAAGTACAGTTGGTTTAGGCTTTGTCAGTGCCGGGAAATACAGCGGTTCTGATGAAAGAACCTTCACTCCGTCGCCTTTCTTTCATTTTCAGTACAATAACATTTTCCTGGATGATGCCGAAGGGCTGGGGATGATGTTTGAACTTACGGATGGATTTTATTTTTCACAGGCGATGGGATATTCATCCGGACGTAGTGATAAAAATTCAAGCTGGAAAGAAGGCTCAGAAAAACTCAAAGGAATGGGGTCGATAAAAGGAGCATTAACTTCATCGACCACGCTGGGTTGGAGTTACGGTAACCAATTCTCTATTGAAGCGAATTTAACCGCGCCATTAACCGACAGTCAGGGGGTTAAATATCGTGCGGGAATAAATTACAACATATGGTCCAATGACAGTGATACGTTGGTTATTGGTTCTAATGCAAACTTTGGTGATGCCCGATCGAATAATACCTTCTACGGAATATCCGAGACACAGAGTGCGCATTCGGGGTATGCGAAATATAAAGCAGGATCGGGATTATACAGCGTAGATACCCGCCTGACATGGACACATATTTTCAATAAGAACTGGTGGAGCTATGCTGACGTCAGCTACACGAAACTCGGTAAAAACGTCCGCGAGAGCAATATCGTATTTAAAGACCATTCCACCGATTTTTCAGTCGGGTTGCTTTATTCGTTCTGAGTGAAGGGCGGGAAGCGAGAGTAATGGTTCCGGTTAAAAAATCGGTATGGGCTCTCGCCTTAGATGTCAGTTCAAGGCTATATAATCATTCATACCTGTTCGTTCAACGTGCGGTATCCGCCAGTTGCCGACTTTAAGTGAGGGATATGATGACTAACGCAGAACTGAATCAACGACGTCAGCAGGCCACACCCCGTGGTATCGGCGTGATGTGTAATTTCTTTGCCGAACGGGCGGAGAATGCCACGCTGTGGGATGTGGAAGGGCGCGAATATATTGATTTTGCCGCCGGGATCGCGGTACTGAATACCGGGCATCGTCACGCGAAAATCATTGAGGCCGTCACCCGGCAGCTGACGCAGTTTACGCATACCGCCTACCAGATTGTTCCCTATGAAAGCTACGTCTCGCTGGCCGAGAAAATTAACCAGCGCGTGCCGATTGCCGGGCCGTGCAAAACGGCATTTTTCTCCACGGGTGCAGAAGCGGTGGAAAACGCGGTGAAAATTGCCCGCGCGCATACCGGGCGCCCCGGCGTTATTGCTTTTGGCGGTGCGTTCCACGGTCGTACCTTTATGACCATGGCGCTGACCGGCAAAGTGGCCCCCTACAAGCTCGGTTTCGGGCCGTTCCCCGGACAGGTCTTCCACGCCCGTTACCCTAATGCGCTGCACGGCGTGTCCACGGAAGAGGCCCTGGCCAGCCTGGAAACGTTGTTTAAAACCGATATCGATCCGAAGCAGGTGGCGGCGATTATTCTGGAGCCGGTCCAGGGGGAAGGCGGTTTTAATATTGCTCCGGCCGATTTTATGCGGGCGCTGCGTGAGCTTTGCGATCGGCACGGTATTTTGATGATTGCCGATGAGGTACAGGCCGGTTTTGCCCGCACCGGCGAGATGTTTGCGATGGAGCATTACCCGGATGTGGAAGTCGATTTGCTGACGATGGCGAAAAGCCTGGCGGGTGGTCTGCCGCTGTCGGCGGTGGCCGGTAAGGCCGAGGTGATGGATGCACCTGCACCGGGTGGACTGGGCGGCACTTACGCGGGGAATCCGCTGGCGCTGGCCGCCGCACATGCGGTGCTGGATATTATCGACGGAGAGCGGCTTTGCGAACGCTCCCGCCGCCTCGGCAGCGAACTGGCTGAGGTGCTGAACGGCCTGAAAACGGAATGCGCGGCAATTGCGGAAGTTCGCGCGCTGGGATCGATGGTTGCCGTTGAGCTAAACGATCCCGCTACCGGCCAGCCGTCGGCGGAGCTAACCCGCCTGGTGCAGCAGAAAGCGCTGGAAAACGGTCTGCTGCTGCTCTCCTGCGGCACTTACGGCAACGTTATCCGCTTTCTCTACCCGCTTACGATTCCTGATGCCCAGTTCAAAAGGGCACTGGCGATCCTGAGCGATGCGCTGAAAGCCATCTGATCGCCTTTCTCACCGAATAAAGGCCTGCATAATGCAGGCCTTTTGCGTTGTTGGGCTGCAAACAACGGGTTCAGCGCTAAAAAGCCAAATTATGCGAATTGTTGCCCGCCAATAGGCTGATTGCCCGACGGTTTTCATTACTCCTCTCAGAAAGTAAGGAAAAGGCTATTAAATATATAGGGTGTTTCAAATGTGACCCGCTTAAACCCGCGTATAGAGTAGCCAGAGAATAACAACAGGAGTAGAGCAATGAGCAATTCGACCGATCAAGAAGCAAACGATGCAAAGCCGATTGTTGAAGCAGACAGAGAAGCCCCGGCCGGTAAATGCCCTTTCCATGCGGGGAAACCGAATCAAACCTCCGGCGGCGGCACGGGGAATCGCGACTGGTGGCCTAACCAGCTGCGCGTTGACCTGTTAAACCAGCACTCCTCCCGATCTAATCCGTTAGGTGAATCTTTTGATTACCGCAAAGAGTTCGCCAAACTCGACTATTCCGCGCTGAAAGGCGATCTGAAAGCGCTGCTGACCGATTCGCAGTCCTGGTGGCCCGCCGACTGGGGCAGCTATATCGGGCTGTTTATTCGTATGGCGTGGCACAGCGCGGGGACCTACCGCTCGGTTGACGGACGCGGCGGCTCCGGACGCGGCCAGCAGCGCTTTGCGCCGCTCAACTCCTGGCCTGATAACGTCAGCCTGGATAAAGCGCGCCGTCTGCTGTGGCCGGTGAAGCAGAAATACGGCCAGAAAATCTCCTGGGCCGACCTCTATATTCTTGCCGGTAACGTGGCGCTGGAAAACTCCGGTTTCCGCACCTTCGGCTTCGGTGCCGGGCGTGAAGACGTCTGGGAACCGGATCAGGATGTGAACTGGGGTGATGAAAAAACCTGGCTTGAGCACCGTCACCCGGAAGCGCTGGCGCAGTCGCCGCTGGGAGCAACCGAAATGGGGCTGATCTACGTCAACCCGGAAGGTCCGGAACACAGCGGCGATCCGGCTTCGGCGGCTCCGGCCATTCGCGCCACCTTCGGCAATATGGGCATGAACGATGAAGAGATCGTTGCGCTTATTGCCGGCGGCCATACGCTGGGGAAAACCCACGGAGCGGCACCGGCCAGCCACGTCGGGACCGATCCGGAAGCCTCGCCGATTGAAGCCCAGGGCCTGGGCTGGGCCAGCAGCTACGGCAGCGGGTCCGGTGCGCATGCCATCACCTCCGGGCTGGAAGTGACCTGGTCGCAGACGCCAACCCAGTGGAGCAACTATTTCTTCGAGAACCTGTTCAAATACGAGTGGGTGCAGACCCGCAGCCCGGCAGGGGCGATTCAGTTTGAAGCCAGCAATGCGGGGGATGTGATCCCCGATGCCTTCGACAGTGCGAAGAAGCATAAGCCAACCATGCTGGTCACCGACCTGACCCTGCGCTTTGACCCGGAATTCGAGAAGATTTCGCGCCGCTTCCTGAACGACCCGCAGGCGTTTAATGAAGCCTTCGCCCGCGCCTGGTACAAGCTGACCCACCGCGATATGGGGCCGAAAGCACGCTACATCGGACCGGAAGTCCCGAAAGAAGATTTAATCTGGCAGGACCCGCTGCCGCAGCCGGTTTATCACCCAACGGTCGGCGATATTGCGTTACTGAAAGAGAAAATCAAATCATCCGGTTTGACGGTCAGTGAGCTGGTGTCGGTGGCGTGGGCTTCGGCCTCCACCTTCCGCGGCGGCGATAAGCGCGGCGGTGCCAACGGGGCTCGGCTGGCCCTGCTGCCGCAGCGCGAATGGGAGGTCAACGCCGTTGCCGCCCGCGTGCTGCCGAAGCTGGAAGCGATCCAGCAGTCGGTGCAAAAAGCTTCGCTGGCGGATGTGATTGTGCTGGCCGGTGCGGTGGGCGTGGAGCTGGCGGCGAAGGCGGCCGGAGTGGACATCGAGGTGCCGTTTACCCCGGGCCGCGTGGATGCACGTCAGGATCAGACCGATGTCGATTCGTTCGCCTGGCTGAAGCCGCTGGCCGACGGTTTCCGCAACTATCGCGGGCACGGCGGCGGTTCGACTGAAAACCTGCTGATCGATAAAGCCCAGCAGCTGACGCTGACCGTGCCGGAACTGACGGTGCTGGTGGGCGGGCTGCGTGCGCTGGGTGCCAACTACGACGGCAGCCAGCACGGAATATTTACCGACCGGCCGGGCGAACTGACCGCCGACTTCTTCGTAAATCTGCTGGATATGCGTACCGAATGGAAAGCGACAGATGCCAGCGCCGAGCGGTTTGAAGGGCGCGATCGTCAGAGCGGAGAGGTGAAATATACCGCCACACGTGCTGATCTGGTGTTTGGCTCCAACGCCGTGCTGCGCGCTTCGGCGGAGGTTTATGCCAGTGAGGATGCGAAAGAGAAGTTTGTGAAGGACTTTGTTGCCGCCTGGAACCGGGTGATGAATCTGGACCGCTTCGAACTTTGACCGACTTTTCCCCGGTGATATCCGCCGGGGAGAACAGACGCCCGCCCGGTTTATGCGGCGAAGGCCGAACGTTATACGCTTAACGTCCGGCTTCGCGGTTTGAATCGCGGCGGGCTTTTTGTTTGATGTATAAAGGCTTAGTGGCTTTGATGAAATGGTAAGAGAATCATTTTATGCGCTTGCAGGATCGCGCGGCTTTGAAGTAATAAAATTATTCTTGCTGCGGATATATCAGAAATTACCTATTGTACAGTTCGTGATTACAACAGGATAGCGAGGGGCGGTGACAAATTATGGTAGCCGATAATATTGAACAACGAATCTACGAGCTTGTAAAACCTTATGCAGGTACGTATCTCTTTACCAAAAAAAATATCACTCTCACGCCTGAAACAGACTTGGATTTTGATTTAAGTATTGATGAACTTGAAGCCGAGGATTTGATGGCTGAGTTTTTTAACACTTTCCTCGTTCAAAAGGGACGCTTCAATATTAAAACATATTTCCCGGATGAGAATATGTCGCTAAACCCATTCAGAAAAAACGCCCCGACAGCTGTTCCTGATTTTACTATTGGAATGCTCATAGCATCAGCCAAAGCGGGTCGTTGGTTATACGATTAAAAAGGAGTTTTACTATGGCCGTACCTGTTCACCTTTGGTTGAAAGATGATGGCGGAGCTGCGATCAAAGGTTCTTGCGATGTCAGAGATCGTGAAGGAAGCATCGAACTTCGCAGTATTCACCATAATCTGAGTATCCCTACTGATATGAATACAGGGAAACTAACAGGAACTCGTCAACATGCGCCCTTTCAATTTGAAAAGGAGATTGATAGTGCCTCCCCTTACATTTATAAAGCTGTTGCTACAGGGCAGGCGTTAAAAAGTGCCGAAATTAGGTGGTATTGTATTAATGATGCGGGGCAGGAGGTTGAGTATTTTAATATCCTATTGGAAGGTGTGAGGGTTATTTCAGTTACACCTACGATGCATGATACCCGGACCAGCACAGGGACCGGACACATGGAAAGTGTTGCTCTGCGATATGAAAGAATTACCTGGAAATATGTTGATGGTAATATTCAGTACACCGATGCATGGAACGAACGAGCAACTGCATAATCATGCAATAAATTTATGTTGGGTTGCCGCCAGCCAAAATCCCTTAAAGTAATGCCACCGCGCCTGTCTGATGTGTTTTCGCAGGCGCAGTGGCTACCGCTAAGTAAGTTACAGCGCTTTCTGCGGATGGCTCGCCTTAAGCTTTCCGCTCTGAGTATCAGATGCCGAAACCGATTCAATCTTCAGCACAAAAGTCAGCAGCGCATAGATCCCGCCGCCGGTCACCATCGACACAATCACCCCAATATTAGCGGTGGCAAACAGGCTTTTGCGGGCTTCATCGGTCAGTAAAAATCCGACGATATGCGCGATATAAGGATCGCTGGAGGTAATGGTCCCCAGGCCGACCAGCGTGGCGACGCACAGCGCCAGCAGCGCCGTCCAGCGTCCGCTTCTGCCGCCCGATTCGGGTTTGTTGGCCAGGGTCACATCCCAGCCCAGGCGCTTCTGCCGCACGAAATCAATCAGCTGAATAGCTCCGGCGGAGCCGATGACTACCGAGATCGACGCCAGGAATGACTGGAAGGTTGACAGGAAGGAGTCGGAGATAAACATCAGGTAGAACGCACCGAAGCCGATAATCAGCGCATTGATCGCAGTAGTCGCCGCGCGGCTGACCGGCAGGCCGAGCGCCAGCAGCGCCAGACCGGAGCTGTAGATACCGGTAATCGCTGCCGACAGCAGGGAGATAATAATCACCACGGAGAACGGCACGTAGAACCACATTGGCAGCAGGTCGGTCAGCGAGGATATCGGTGACTGCGCCGCCGCTGCGCTGAGGTCCGGGTTGCTGTCGGCCAGCAGGGTTCCCAGGATCAGCAGAATACTGACCGGGAAGGAGATGCCCGCCGTGGTCCAGAAAATCACCTTCGAGGCCGGGGTTTTCTTCGGCAGATAGCGGGCAAAATCGCCGCCGTAGTTCAGGAAGCCCAGTCCCACCATGGTCATCGCCATTACCGCGCCGCCGATCCAGGTCAGCAGGCTGCCCTGATGGGCGCTGACGCCCACGCGATCCCAGTGAATGTGCGGCAGGATCAGGAAAATAAAGATAATGCTCATAAAGCCGGTCAGCCAGGCGATATATTTTTCCACCTTCATAATCAGCTGATGACCATAGACCGCCACCGACATGGTCAGCGCCAGGCTGAGAATAAACCAGCCGAGTATGCAGCCGAGCGTCGGCTTGCCGTCGGCCAGTGCAAAGGCGGCGGGCCAGAGTTTGGCAAACAGCGCCGCGCCGGAGGTGGAGGCGAGGGTGATCAGGGTGATCTTCCAGCCCATATTGGAAATATAGGCAAACAGAGTCGGGAATTTATTGCCGTGATAGCCAAAGCAGAAGCGGGTCTGGGTCAGCGTCGGCAGGCCGGTTCGCGGGCCGCCGACAGCCAGAATACCCACCAGGAAGCAGGAGATCAGATAGCCGACAATACCGGCGCTGATCGACTGCCAGACATTCAGTCCCAGGGAGTAAACGTAAATCCCGTAGGCGATGCCGAGGATTGAGACGTTCCAGGAGAACCACACCGGGAACAGCCCGGACGGCGAGCCGTAGCGTTCAGATTCCGGGACGGTATTGACGCCGTTGGCTTCAACTTTTAGCCCGCCGGAGGTGGGCTGCTGTGTAGAGTTTGTCATCGGATAAGCCTTATCAAGAGGTTCAATCGCTAAAAATGGCGGTTTCTAATGCCAGCCGGAACATATTGTCTAACGCGGTTTGTTGTTGTTCTTCGGCGGGTTCTTCGCCGGTATTGCTGTTAATGCAGGCGGTCAGCAGGCTCAGTGCCCTGGCGCGATGCTGTGCGGCGAGGGTATACAGCGCCGAGGTTTCCATTTCGACGGCCAGTATGTTCATTTTGCGCAGCGCGGGCAGCATCCCGGCGGGCTTGTCGTACAGCAGGTCGTTGGTGAAGGTGTTGCCGAACTGCGCGGGGATCTGCTGATGTTGTGCCACGGTCCAGCAGTGGCGCAGCAGATCGAAATCCGCCACGGCGGCGTAGTCGTAGCCGCCGAAGCGGTCGCGGTTGACCGACGACGAGGTGCCCGCACCGGTGGCGACGATAACGTTGCGCATATCCACGCCGTCATCCACCGCGCCGCAGGTGCCCACGCGGATCAGCGTTTTCACCTCAAAGCCGGTAATCAGTTCGTGGACATAGATCGAAACGGAAGGGATGCCCATGCCGTGCGCCATGACGGAGAGGCGTTTCCCCTTGTAGTAGCCGGTGTAGCCGAACATGTTGCGGGTATCGCAGACGCGTCTGGCGTCGGTCAGATACGTTTCCGCAATACGCTGCGCGCGCAGCGGATCGCCCGGCATAATTACGGTGTCGGCGAAGTCGCCGGGTCTGGCGTTAATATGTGGCGTCATCAGAGTGCTCCTGCTGTGGTTCAGGCCCCGATGGTAGAAATCCCCGCGCGGCGTGAAAAAGGCAAATGTCCGGGCCTGGCCGACGGCGATCACAAAATTCATTTATTTGCCGTTCTGTGCGGCGGTGAATCCACAGAAAACGCGGTGTGCTGAAGAAAGGAGTGCGAGAATGAACGGCTGATAGCGTATTGACAATGCTTCAGCCGGGCGGCTAGTCTCAGCCACTTTTTTGCCGTTGAGAGCGCGATATTATGACAATCATTCAGCAGTTTGCGCAGCGTGGGCATCAGATCCTGCGCGATGCGGTTAATGCGGCACCGTTGAAAAGTAAACTGATGGGAGCCGGTGAGGTTATCCTGCGACAGGGTGAGGAGATTAAAGCCCTTTACTGGATTGCGCTGGGTGAATACACCATGCATTACAACGCGGGCAACGGGAAAACCTTCAGCCTCGGCCAGCGCTTCGTCAGCGATACGATCATCGGGGAAATTGAATATCTGACTCATACGCCCAGCCAGTTTTCGGTGGTGGCCCATGAATCGATGACGGTGAAGGTGATCCCCCGGGTGATGATGGACGAGCTGCTGACCCGTCATGCGGAGGTTGGCGTCTGGCTCAGCCAGCTGCTGTCGACCAGCTACCAGCGCGGTATGGCGAAAACCATGGAGCGTTTCCTCCAGCCGCTGATGTTAAATATCGTGTCGGATCTGTATGAACGGCATCAGCAGAACAAACCGCTGGTCGATTTTTCACAGGTTTATCGGGAAGCCGAACGCTTTGGCTGCTCCGAGCGCACCTACCGCCGTGCGCTGCATCAGCTGGTGGACGAAAAGTATCTTGAGAAGGTCGCCAGCGACTATGTCATTTGCGATATCGATAAATTCCGCCAGCTACTGTTGCACCCGGAGAAATAAACCGGCCGATGGCGGATCGGCCATCTGCGCTCACGCTTTCAGTACGGATGAAAAGTAACCCGCCGTGGCGGCGGGTACTCTGCTATCAGGCAAAGAAGCGTTTTGCCAGCCGCTTCGCGCCGATCAGCGCCAGCGCCTGGGTGGGGGCATTGGTGTTGCCGCTGGTGATGGTCGGCATGATCGACGCATCAATAACGTACAGGTTTTCCACGCCGCGCACCTGCAGACTGGCATCCACCACCGCGTCGTCATCGCTTCCCATACGGCAGGTGCCCACCGGGTGCCACATAGTGGTTGCCACGGATTTGACAAAGGTCTCGATCTCTTCATCACTCTGCACTTTTGCTCCTGGCATCAGTTCCTCTTCAAGAATACCGGCCAGCGACTCCTGCTTCATTACTTCGCGGATCGATTTCACCGCCTGAACGCCCACGTCGAGGTCCCACTTATCGCCGATGAAGTTCGGATCGATCAGCGGCATCTCCAGCGGATCTTTGCTGGCGAGGCGAACCGATCCCCGACTGCGCGGTTGCAGTACGACCAGGGCAAATGTGACGCCGGAGCGGGTGCCGGTCGGGCTCAGGCCGTTGGTGGAGATGATCGGTTCGTGGTAGCACTGCACCGTCGGCTCTGCCGCCAGATCCAGCGGATTCCAGTAGGAAACGGTTTCGATACCGTTGCCGGATGCCGGGCCATCTTTGGTGATGTAGTAGCGCATACCGGCTTTAATGGTGCCAAAGCCCAGCGCGGCGCTCTGATAGCCGAGTACGCCTTTCACGTAGGCGCTGACCGGGATAATCGGATGATCGTGCAGGTTTTCCCCGACCGCAGGCCGATCGACCTTCACGTCGATGCCGAATTTTTGCAGTTCCGCCGCCGGGCCGACACCGGAATGCATCAGGATTTTCGGTGACTGCACCGCTCCGGCGGACAGAATGACCTGGGCGGCGTGAATGCGCTGGATTTCACCATTGACGTCCACTTCCACGCCGGTGGCTTTGTTTTCTTCAATCAGCACGCGGTGCACGGTGCGGTCGGTCAGCAGCGTCACCCGTCCGGAATCGACGTGGCGTTTCAGATGGGCGACGTACGCGCTACAGCGCTTCTGTTCACTGACGTTGCTCTGTACCGGGGAAACCCCGAGCTGGCTGTCGCCGTTGTAGTCGGCATTGTACGGCACGCCGTATTCCTGGAATGCCTTCATGCAGTACTGATTCAGGGGATTGATACCGTGGGGCAGCTGTACCGCCAGCGTGCCTTTAATGCCGTGATGCTGATTGTGGAAGGTGTCGTTTTTTTCCTGCTCGATAAAGGTGTCCCAGATGTTTTCAAACGACCAGTCAGCATCGTGGCCGCTGGCTTCATGCCAGTAGTCAAAGTCGCGCTTTTGCCCGCGCACGTAGCACATCGCGTTGATTGAGGTGCCGCCGCCGACCACTTTGCCCATGCGAAAACGTCTGACTGTGCCGTGCTGCGGCGTGGTGTCATAGGGCCAGACGTGGCGATCTTTCGCCAGAATCTGGCCGTAGCCCGCCGGGATATGGATCATCGGATCTTTATCTGTTGATCCGGCTTCCAGAACGGCGATTTTTGCCTGGGTATTTTCGGCCAGATAACCGGCCACCACGCATCCTGCCGCGCCGCTGCCAATCACCAGTACGTCGTAATCTTGCTGACTCATTCTTTTTCCTCACTGCGAGTTATTTTGCATAGCCGTCATTAATTAACAGCAGGTGGGAGGGCTATTTCTGTTATGCAATATGATTAATTATGTGAAAAACATCAATTGAGAAGTTAATAAATAGCCGGGAATGATAAGAAAATGACATTTTTTAAATTATTGATAAATAATAGATAAAAATTAAATGCACCGCAGGATAAAATTAAATGCACCGAGGAATAAAATTTTTTGTATCCAGATTGTTAGATTGGCCACACTGAAAGTATGAATTAACGTTTTTACCGCTGACGATATTCATACCGCGCTGCGGAAACGTAACGAATGCTATTAATGACGGGAGCAAAGAATAGAAATGATTAATCAACAGGGTATTACCGAACTCTTTCATGGTCAGAAGCGGGCATTTCTTGCCGGTAAAACGCAGAGCGTTGAGCAGCGTACTGCGGCGTTGCACAAGCTGAAGCAGGCTATCCTGGCTAACCGCGAGGCAATTCATCACGCGCTGGAAAGCGATTTGGGTAAAACGCCGGACATCGTCGATCTGGCGGAAATCGGCGCAGTCATCGAGGAAATTGACGGCGTGCTGGCCGGGCTGGCCGGGTGGGCTGAAGATGAGGTGTTTCCCCTCAGCGGTTTTCTCGCCGGTTCCGAAGGGCGCATCTGCGCTGAACCGTACGGTGTTTGCTATATCATCGGCCCGTTCAACTATCCGTTTAATCTGGCGCTGACGCCGCTGGTGGGGGCGATTGCCGCGGGCAATACGGCCATTATCAAGCCTTCAGAGGCCACACCCGCCACCTCGGCGGTCATTAAGGCCGTGGTGGAGCAGGCTTTTGCCGCGGAGTGGGTAGCGGTGGTTGAAGGAGGCCGGGCGGAAAATGAAATCCTGCTGTCGCTGCCGTTTGATTTCTTCTTCTTCACCGGCAGCCCGGCGGTGGGCAAGATCGTGATGAAGGCCGCCGCCGAGCATCTGGCCCCGGTGGTGCTGGAGCTTGGCGGTAAATGCCCGGTGGTGGTGTTTGAGGACGCCGATCTGGACCATCTGGTTGAGCGGCTGGCCTTCAGTAAATACCTGAATAGCGGGCAAACCTGCGTAGCACCGGACTATCTGCTGGTGCCGGAGGCGCTGCGGGATACGCTGGCATCGAAGCTGGCGGCGGCGCTACGGGCCGGTTTCAACGGGCAGTCGATCGGCAAAGTAGTCAGCGAGCGGCAGATTGAAAAGCTGGCAGGCTATCTGGAAAAAACCGGTGGTAACGTGGTGGTCGGCGGCGGTTACGATAAGGCTTCCCGGCAGTTTGAACCAACGGTGGTGACGCACGTTGGCTGGGACGATGCGCTGATGCAGGATGAGATCTTTGGGCCGATCCTGCCGATTATTACCTACGCCGATCTGGACGAATGCCGTCAGAACATCATCACCCGCCATGCTAAACCGCTGGCGCTGTATGCGTTCAGCCGCGATGAAGAGCGCGCGCTGGCGTTTATTAAATCAATCCAGTCGGGCGATGCGCAGATCAACGATATTCTGACCCACGTGTTATCGGCAGAACTGCCGTTTGGCGGCATTGGGCCATCGGGAATGGGAAAATATCACGGCAAAGCCAGCTTTGATGTGTATTCGCACCGGCGCTCGGTGCGCACCGTTAGCTGCAAATAATACGGACGTTAATGCGGGCGCGCTGCCCGCATTTCCCTTGGGCTGAGGCCAAAATGCCGACGGAACGCCTGGGAAAAATGGGACTGGCTGCTGAAACCGCACTGCCAGGCAATTTCGGCCATTTGCATGCCGCTGGTCAGCGGCCGGGTCAGCAGGCAGCGAGCCTCTTCCAGCCGCATCTGCCAGACCAGCTTCATCAGCGACAGGCCTTCTTCCGCCAGAATGCGGTTCATGTAGTTAACGCTCAGGCGCATATGATCGGCGATCGTTTCGGGACTCAGATCCTGCGCCTGCAAATTCAACGCAATATAGTCCTTAATGGCGACGATATTGTGCATTTTCGACACTTTCTTCGCGCTGGTAACTTTTTCGCTGCTTAACAACACCTCGCCCAGCGTGGCGATAATCATCTGGCTGCCGATGGTGGCCAGTGCAGGGCTGAGCTGCTGCGACTGGGAAACATACTGATCGATCAGCTGCGTCAGCCAGGCGAAATCTTCAGTGGCAAGCTGCGTTGAGTAGCCGCCATGCTGCTTTGCGAGTGGCATAATGCGCTGGCACAGCGCACGGTCGCAGCCGATGACATACAGCGAGGTGGGCGCGGTAAATGTCTCTTCAAACTGCGGATTCCACGGCATTAATGACAGGGAACCGTGCGGCAGGGACAGCTCGCCGAAGCGGTTTTCGATGCGTATATCCCCCTCTGTGACCAGTTTAAATACCACCTGGTTGCTGAAAGGCGTATCGCGGCAGGGCGCGAGTGCATCGCTGAAAGCGCTGAACTGCGAAAATGTCGCCGCCGGAGTTTTCAGATAGCGGAAATGGCCGTCTGAAAGCGGCGTGGCCTGTGGTGGTTTGAGGAACTGCAGGCCGTAAGATTCGGCCAGAAACAGCGAGAGGTCGGTGCTTTTCATCCTGCTACTCCTGGCGTTATAGCGACAGGGGCCAGTATAAAATAATGTTCTGGCGGCATCTAGCGCGCTTTCACCGCCGTTTCCAAATCGACAACGCCGAAAGCCTGCAACAGCGCGGTGATCTTCGGTGAACGGTGGCGGGAGGGCGAATAGATAAGATGCAGCGGGCGGGTAAAGCCGGAAAAGTCGGGCAGTACTTCCACCAATTTGCCGCTGGCAATCAGCGGTTCCACGGCGAAATCCATCACCTGCACCAGCCCGATGCCGTTGAGCGCGGCGTCCAGCAGCACATCGGCGTTATCGACGCTCATATTTCCCGTCACGCTGACCCGCAGATCTTCGCCCTGATGGCGGAACATCCAGTCGGTGCTGCGTCCGTCCTTTTGCCCTTTCACCGTCAGGCAGTTGAAATGGCTGAGTTCGGCAGGCATCGCGGGGCTACCGTAACGTGCAACGAAGGACGGGGAAGCGACGGTGACCAGCCGCAGATCTTTTATCCGGCGGGCGATCACCTGCTGATCCTCAACGTCGCCGATGCGAATGGCGGCATCAAAACCGTCCTCAATGATATCCACCACGCGATCGCTCATTACGGTATCAATGGTCAGCTGCGGGTGGCGATGCAGCATGTCCGCCAGCAGCGGCATGGCGACCAGGCGGCCAAAGGCGGAGGGCGTGGTGATTTTCAGCGCGCCTTCAACCACGCTGCTGCGCTGATCTAAGCGGTGCTCAATCTCATCCATCTGCCGGATCAGTCCCCTGGAGGCTGCATAGAGAAACTGCCCGTCCGGCGTCAGGCTGATGCTGTGGGTGTTGCGGTTGATCAGCGAAATTTTCAGGTCTTCCTCCAGCCGCGCCACCGAACGGGAGATGCCGGACTGAGTGAAGCCCAGTGCATGCGCCGCACGGGTAAAGCTTTGCAGCTCGCCGACCTTAACGAATATTTTTAACGCGTTCAGATCCATGTCGTTGCCATTCTCTGTTTGCCGCTGCGGAATATCGCCCGACTATATTAGCGAGTTTGTCACTTCAGGGATAACAGGATGCTTATGATTTTTATCATAACCAATATGAATATCGGCGCGTTTACCGGACAGCGATTTTTAAATTAAGGTCGGAATCATCTAAAACGCTGTATTACTACCGGATGGTTATTATGCCTTTGCCAATATATATACTGGGATTTACGTTATTTGCCATGACCACGTCTGAATTTATGGTGGCCGGATTAATCAGTTCGATGGCGCAGGACCTGCAGGTTTCCATTCCCGATATCGGTTATCTGATCACCATTTATTCACTGGGGATGGTGGTTGGCGGTCCGCTGCTGGCGGCCGTTTTAATTAAGGTGGGTAATAAGACCGCGCTGCTCGTGATCAGCCTGCTGTTTCTTGCGGCGCAGAGCGTGGCGACTTTTTCGCACTCCTGGGAACTGCTGGCGGTGGCGCGATTCTTTACCGGTTTATCCTCTGCCGCATTCTTTGGTTTTGCTCTGCTGGCGGCGTCGAAGATGGTCGATCCTGCCCGTTTTGGCGTGGCGGCGTCGATTGTGTTAGGTGGAATGATGATAGCGATGGTTTTTGGCCTGCCGCTGTCAGCGCTGCTCGATCGCTATCTCGGCTGGCGTGCGGCATTTTCTCTGGTGATTGTGCTGACCGCGCTGGCTGCGCTGGGAATTATGCTGTTTGTTCCCGAGGTGAAGGCGGAAAAACAGGGCAGTATTCGGGCTGAGGTGAATTCTGTATTTCACGCCGGACTGTGGCTGGCCTACAGCACCAGCTTCTTTATTATTGCCGCCACCTTTGCCGTATTCAGCTATTTCGTGCCTTATTTTTCCGGCGCGGCGGGCTTCTCAACAAAATCGATCCCCGCCATTCTGTTTGCCTACGGTTTATGCAGCGTGATCGGCAATATTATCGTTGGCCGCGTGGCGGATAAAATACCGCTGCGGGTGATATTTTACGGTGGCCTGCTATTAATTGCGGCGCTGATCGGGCTTTACACGCTGGTGGAAAGTAAAACCGCCGTGCTGCTATCGGTGATGATGATGGGACTGACCGGGATTACGTTGACGCCCGCGATGTCCGCCAGGGTGTTCAGGGTGACCGAAAACACCTCGCTGATTAATACTCTGCATACCTCGGTGATCTGCCTTGGCGTGGTGGTTGGGTCGTGGGGCGGCGGCTACGCTATTGATGCCGGGTTGGGTTTTCGCTCACCGATTCTGCTGGGGCTGGTCCTGGCCGCGATCGCTATGCTGACCATGCTGCCCGGCGTGCGGTTGCGCCGGAGAAGGATGCTGCAAGCGTAATTGCACTAAGCAGAGGCGATGTAAGCCGAAACCTGTCAGAGCCTGAAGGGGACAGATGCAGTAACGATGAGCAGGCCGCTTTTGCTGAGGGCAGAGGCGGCCTGCTGTTCAGTGAGTTACTCGTTGCCCCACTGATTGAGGAAATTGGCGATGTCGTCAATCCGCTCCGCTTTAATACCGGCTTCCGCTGCCATCTCTCCCTGCGCTTCTTCGCTGATCTCTTCATTGTTCGCCAGGCGGGTGAGCAGTAGCTGGAAGTAATGTGCCAGTGAATCAAACTCTGCCTCATTCACCGGCAGCGCGGTTTCCTCCGCATATTCTTCGGCCATATCGTAGTATTTCAGAGGGATGTTATTGCTCATTGTTTGCTCCGGGTGTTAGCACCGGGCCAGCTGTGGTGTGCTTTGTCTGGCCCTGTGAATATCGTTATCCAGTTATTCTCTGTTTTGCCGGTCTGTCAGCGCGATCGATCTCAGATCTTCAGCATTTTCACCGTGGCATCCACGTCTATCTCATCTTCCGAGAAGATTAATGTCGTCCCCTGGAAGGTGTTGATCGCCAGTTTTTTTATTGAACGCATTTCGTCAGGATTCACGGCAGCTTTAGGTTTAATGCTGCTCATCAGCGCACCCACGGACAACACCACATGTTCTTTATCAATGCGGGTGTCGGCAGGCACTTCTTCGTTGTAAACCAGCCAGGATTTGATCGAGGTGAGTTTAATTCGTTCACCGGCAATAAAGATGTATTTGCTCTCTGGAGCGACCTTGACGTTGAAGGCGGACAGGCCCTTGTTATTGGTGGTTGGTTCGAAGGTAACCGCCGCGTCTTTCTTTATCAGGTCCGGGTTGGCGACTTTGATCACATGAAAATAACGGTTGTCGCCGTTTTCATCTTTGATAAATCCAAAGCCTTTGTCTTTAAACCAGGTTGTGATCGTTCCGTTCATCGCCATTTTTGCCTACTTAATCGTTTATCTACTCGGTTTTTGCAGCGCGCAGTGTAAAACACAATCCCCGCGCAGACCACGCCTTTGCTATCAGTCTGGATGATAAATTTCAGCTGTGCCAGGTTGGCGGGGCAGGGCATTAATCAGAAGGAGTAAGGACCGGGTCAGTAACCCCGTCGCAAATTCGTTCCCCGGCTTAAAATGGGTTATTATCCGCAGCCACTTTCGCTACGGGTGACCTGATGTCCGAGATTATCGACACCTTTATTGCTCCGCCGTGCCATGACAGCATCGAAACGCTCTATCAGGATCAACATCTGGTGCTGATCGATAAACCCAGCGGGCTGCTGAGTCTGTCGGGGAAAAATCCGCAGAACCTTGATTCGGTTCACCACCGGCTGGTTAAAATTTTTCCCGGCTGTACGCTGGTGCATCGCCTGGATTTTGGCACTTCCGGACTGATGGTGATCGCCCGCAATAAGGTCGTCAACGCTGCACTGTGCCAGCAGTTCAGCCAGCGATCGGTGAGCAAGATTTACAGCGCTCTGCTCTGCGGGCATGTGGTCGCTGATGAAGGGCTCATTGATGCGCCTATTGCCAAAGATCCTGCGCTTTTCCCGTTGATGTCGATATGCGCCGTCAATGGGAAACCTGCACGCTCCCGCTATCGGGTGGTTGAGCGCTTCGAGCGCCAGCTGCCAGATGGAACATTCCTGCCGCTAACGCGAGTTGAGCTGACGCCGGAAACCGGGCGCACGCATCAGCTGCGTATCCACTGCCAGCATCTGGGGCATCCAATTTTAGGCTGCGATCTTTACGGCGGGCTGCGGCTGCCCGGAACAGAGAAGGCTGCGCGGCTGAAGCTGCATGCCAGCGAGCTGCATTTTAACCATCCGCTTAGCGGAGAGCGTATTGAAGCCCGTTGTGAAGCGCCGTTCTGATCTTGCTGATGCTGATGCTGATGCTGATGCTGCGGCGATCGGACACCGCAGCCTGAGATGAGCCGACACGAAAGTCAGCTCATTCTTCGAACCGCATTGCGCGGGTATCACCACATCAGATCGTCCGGCACTTTGAAATCGGCGTACGGATCGTCCTCATCCTGCTCTTCCTGGCTCAGCGTGCTGTTTAACACAATGCTGCTGGCATCGCGCTGGGCGATTTTATCGGCAACGACGGCCGGGATAATTGCGTAGGTATTTTCACCCACGTTATCTACGCCAAGACGTGCAATCGCCAGACGGCCGTTAATCAGCTGGGCCTGAGTCGTTTTATCCACAAAAATTTTCTTAATCAGCGTGCCATCGGTAAAGTTAAAGCCGATATCGCCTTTTGAGATGATGATACGGTTCATCTCAATCAGCTGTTTTACCTGCGCTTTATACTCTTTCGCTAACGAGGCCTGCTTCTGCTGTTCGCTCAGCTGCTTGTCGCGCTCAATCTGCGCCTTCTTATTTTCTTCCACGGCTTCCCTTGCTTCACGCGCCTGCACCCGCGATTTCTTCGCCGTTCGTTGCACTTTTTCCATCTTTTTGCTGCTCACTAAGCCAGCTTTGAGCATCTGCTCTTGTAAGGTGAGTTTTGACATCTTCGCTTCTGAATCCGTTGAATGATGTCAGAGATTATACCTGGTTTTTTTATGGCTGTGCCAGGGGTAGCGGCCCGGCTGGTGGAGAGCATTCTGATCGGCCCCGCTGTGATTCTGCTATGTCGTTTTGGCGCAGCGCTGTTTTGATGAGTAATCACGTTATAAAACACCGTTAAATTAGCACGATTACTGGAATGAGCTTCCAGCTAATTCATTATTTACCGTATGGATTTAATGTAACTCCAATATATATAATATGGCATGGCTATTATCTTTTAAAAACTCGAGGTATGGGATGTCGTACAGGAATGGAAACTATTGCGCCTTTTACGTTGCGGAACCTTTTCATGAAGGGAATTTAGGTGCTCATGCAACAAAAGATTTTGTTTATTACAACATGCTGCGTATGTGGGAAGCGAAAGATGATACGTTCCCCTTTATTGACTCGCATGATAAAACCTACAATGTCAGGGATGGCAGCGATTGGGAAAAAACACTTAAGCCTCGTCTGCGGCAGCGCCTGAAACATTCAAAAAATATCGTGCTTTTTTTGAGCTCGCAAACCAAATCTTCCCGCGCTCTGATAGAAGAAATTGACTATGGTATAAACGATCGGGGACTGCCGGTTATTGTTATTTATCCAGAATATGATACGGCGAAGAGTTTGCTGGAAAATAATAATCTTAAACAGTCGATAAAGGATCTGTGGGAAAAAATCCCTGTGCTCAAAAATTCAATGTCGTCCGTAGCTACTCTCCATGTTCCGCTGAATAAGGAATTAATTACGCGCGCGCTTGGCGATAAGGATTTTACCGTTAACGGTAAGATTGATTCCGGAGCGTATCGTTATACGTCTTAACGCAGGGAGCGAGCAGAGATGTTAAAGGTTAAACTGTTTGATAAGAAAGTCAGGGATGAATTTTTTAAATATGCCTCGGGTATTACCGGTGCTATCACCGCTTACATCCTCTTCTGGGATATTCCCGATGAATGTAAAACGCTCGCTGGCATTATATGTATCCTTCTTTTGCTCGGCATCTACGCGTTTGTATGGCGTCGGGCGAATAAATTAACTTCTATCGATTTAACCGTTGACGGAACGACGGTGACGATTAAGGCTGGTGATATTTTTAGTCAGCCGGGTCTGAAAGCCATCGCGTTCAACGAATACTTTGATACACAGGTCGATGAGAAGATCATTGCCAGCCGCAGCCTTAACGGCATTTTCATCAATAAACACCTTAACCGCGACCTGGCGGAGCTTGATGAGCATATCGCTAACTATCGTTTCGAACGGGAAGATATGATTGGCGTCAATGAAGAGCGAGTGAGCGGGAAGAAACAGCGTTACCAGCTGGGGACCATTTGCGTCTGGCAAGATTATCTGCTGACGGCATTTGCCCGTTTTAGTGAGTATAATGAAGCTCGCCTGACAATGGCCGAATACCTGACGTTTTTGATTAACTTCTGGGATCGCGTTAATCGCGTTTATGCCATGGAGAGTGTTTCCGTGCCCATTTTCGGTTCCGGAATAACCCGAATAAAGGAGCACAGGGGAATTAGCGATGAAGAGTTGCTGAAGATTATGCTGTGGACATTCCGCGTGAGTGAGATGCGCTTTTCCTATCCTGCAAAGCTCACCATTGTTATCCATCAGGATAAGATAAAAAAAATTAATCTCTTCGAACTTCAGTCATCTAAAAATGGGCTATGAATTTTTTCATATAATCAGCCTGGCCGTATTTATTAAGTTCATTTTCAAACATTCGGATAGGGGGTGAAGCGGATTTTTATTATCGCGGCTTCACTTTCCCGAAATTTCACATAACGCTCAACACAACAGAGGAGTGAGCTTTTATGGTCTATCGTACAAAAACCTATCTGGCCGGGGAATGGGATGGCGACAGTGATGCCATTGAGCAGCTGCATACATGGAATGAAAATAATTACTGGAGTTTGTCTTTCACCGATGCACATAGTTTAACCCAGGCCAGGGACAGCAGCCTGAATTGCAGCATCAAGGCTTCTTTAGCTACCCGGCTTAATGCGTCAAAAACCTTCGTACTGATTGTGGGTCGTAATACCAAAGATGCCAGAAGCGGTGGCTGTCGATATTGTGCGAGCTACAACAGCCTGTGGGAGTATTGCGACAGGGGGCGGGCGGTCGACCATCGTAGTTATATTACCTACGAATGCGAAAAAGCAGTAAAAGATAAACTGAAAATTGTGGTGCTTTACAACGCCGCGTCCGTCAATAAAGCCAAATGCCCGGACGCCGTAAAATACGCCGGTACTCATGTCGCCATGTGCTACAAGGAAGATGGGAAATATTACTGGGATTATCAGGCGGTGAAGGCAGCGTTAGGTGCCTGAGTGCAGTTCCTCCCGATCTTCTGCCTGTTCTTGCAGGCAGGAGATCGAGAAAGCGATATTCACCAGTGACCACTCAGCATTTCATCACATCAGCGGGAAATGTTTTGGCTGAACACATTAAGAAAGGAGTAACGCGATGGGCAGAACGCTGGAGCAGCTTATTGCGGATGAAAAACCTGAAGTCGTGGCCAAAGCTCAGGCGATGGCGACGGACATCCTGCTCAACATTCACCATGCCGAACTGCGTGAGAAAGTGCAGAAAACTCAGGTGGAAATGGCGCAGGCGCTGGGCATCAAACAACCGACCATTGCAGGGATGGAAAAACCGGGGCGCGACCTCAAGCTTTCCACCCTTAAACGCTATGTTGAAGCCACAGGCGGTAAACTTCGCCTGGATATTGAACTGCCTGATGGTTCTCACTACGGATTTGTACTGTAATTCGTAAAGTGGCATGAAAAACAAAAAGCCCGCTTAAGTTTCCTTAAGCGGGCTTCTCTAAATATGGCTCCTCTGACTGGACTCGAACCAGTGACATACGGATTAACAGTCCGCCGTTCTACCGACTGAACTACAGAGGAATCGTGTGAACGGGGCGAATACTAATGGCCCTCAGGGTAGATGTCAAAACCCTTTTACTTAAAACACTACCGTTTGCTGAAGGATGCAGCAAAATGTCGTTATTTTCCTCATTTCCCTGATAAAACCGGCGCATCGCACCCGTTTGTCGTGCCTTATTGCGTCACGATTTCCCCGTTGCGCAGGGTGATCAGCTGGTCTGCCACGGAAAAATAGCGGTCATCGTGGGAGATCGCCACCACCAGCTTGTTTTGCGCCTTCAGCTCGGGCAGAAATTCGGTATAAAAGCGCTGGCGGAAGGTGGGGTCCTGGTCGGCTGCCCATTCATCAAAGATAATCGCCGGGCGGTCGTCCAGCCAGGCGTGCAGTAGCGCCAGCCGTTTGCGCTGCCCGGTGGAAAGTTCGGTGGTGGTGAAGCGCTGGTTTTCCACGGCAACTTTGCCGTTTAACTGGAGTTTTGTCAGCAGCGGTGCCAGCTGCCCGGTGCTTATTTCGGGATGCAGCAGCTCGTCAAACAGAAAATAGTCGCTGAATACCGTACTGAACAGCTGGCGGTAGTCGTCGCCCTGCGCGTCGGAAACCGGCTGGCCGTTAAGCAACACCGCACCCTGCTGCGGCACGTACAGCCCCAGCAGCAGTTTGATTAGCGTGGTTTTGCCCGAGCCGTTATCGCCGGTGATAAACGTGATCTGGCCGGGGCGCAGCGTCAGGTCCAGCGGCCCGATGGCGAACGGCTGTCCGCCCTCATAGCGCCAGCTTAGCTGCTGCAACGTCAGGCTGTGCAGCGGCAGCGCATCGGCCGGAGCGGGGCTGTCCAGTAGAATATCCGGTTCCGGGGTCTGAAAGCTGTCGGCCAGTTCGGCCAGCCGCCGCAGGGCAATGCGCGCCTGGTCGGCAATCGCCAGCCCGCCGGCCAACTGGTCGAACGGCGATTTGATATACAGCAGCACAATCACCGCCGCGCCGATGGTCAGCTGCCCGGCATTCAGCCAGGGTTTACCCACCAGCATCAGGGCAATGGCGATAAAGAACAGCGCCGAGGCCACCCCGTCAATTATCCACATGCGGGTCATCGCCCGGCCTTTCAGCCGGGCGATAGCATCAACGTCGCGGCTCAGACCCCGGTGATATACCGCCGCCCGGCGGCCGCGATCCAGCCGCAGCTCCTTTGCCCCCTGGATAATTGCCAGGTACTGCTTCTGCAGGCTGTCCTGCGCGTGGCGCACCTGCTGGTAATCGGCGATCCAGCCGCGGCGCGATCGCCCGGTCAGCAGCATGCCGCCCAGCAGAAACAGCAGCGAAATGGCGAAAATCAGCGGCGAGAGATACAGCAGATACAGCAGTCCCGCCAGCGCAATCGAGAAGTTGATAATGTAGCTGGCAAAGTTGTAGGTGAAGGCGCTGACGGTATCAACATCGTCATTCAATACCGCCAGCATCCGGTGCGGGCGAAACTGTTCGATCGCCCAAATCGGTGCCTGCAGTATCCGTGCGGAAAGCTCCTTGCGCATCCCGGCAATCATCCGCTGCCCCAGGTGACTATTAATGCAGCCCGCCAGCGACTGGCCGCAGGTGCCGCCCACCAGCAGCAGTGCAAAGGCGGCCCAGAACGACAGCGACAGTTCCCCGGCCTGCAGCGAGTGATTGATCTGCCCCAGCAGGGCGGTAGTGGCGAAACCGCTGAGTATCCCGACGGCGGTGGCAAACAGCAGCGTCAGCCAGAACGGGCGGATCAGGCCCAGGGTGACCCGGGTCAGTGGAAAGCGGCGGGAAGCGGAATTCATGGTTTTCTTCTCATTAACAGCAGATACCAGGGGGCACCGATAAAGGTCGCCAGCAGCCCGGCGGGCAGCTGCTGCGGATAAATCAGGTTACGACCAAGCCAGTCCGCCAGCAGCATAATGCCCGCACCGCCCAGCGCCGCGCCGAGCATCTGTCCGGCGGGGCGCTGAAGGCCGCTCATCCGCGCCAGGTGCGGCGCCATCAGCCCGGCAAAGGTCAGCGGACCCACCAGCAGCGTAGCGGCGGCGGTGAGCAGGGCGGTCAGGATCACTATCGCGCCGCGCGCCCGATTCAGTGGCACGCCCTGGCCACGCGCAACGTCATCGCCCAGCGACAGCAGCAGCAACCAGCGACCGTGCAGCAGCGCCACGACGGTCAGCACCAGTGCCAGGCCGGTCAGCGCCACGGCCTGGCCGGGCAGAATGCGGTAGGTCGATCCGGCCAGCCAGTCCTGTAGCACCATGGTCTGCGGGGTGATAGTGGTCATCATTAATGCGGTAACGGCATTGATTACCGTGCTCAGGCCAATCCCGGTCAGCAGCAGCTTATCGGCGCTGAACGCGGCGCGGCGGCCGGTGAGCAGCATGGCGACCAGTGCCAGCAGCGCGCCCAGACCGGCCCCGGCCAGCAGCAGGCCGGAGGTGGCCGCAGCAGCGACCAGCAGCGTCAGCATCACCCCCAGCGAGGCACCTGAGGAGATGCCCAGCAGCTCCGGGCTGCTCATCGGGTTAGCGGTTAACCGCTGCACCAGCACCCCGGCCACGCCGAGCATCGCCCCGGCGCAGGCTGCGCCCAGCACCCGTGGACCGCGCAGGGAGAGCAGCGCATCCAGCGGCGTTCCCCAGCTGAACGCCCAGCCGTCGGGAACGCGGCCAAAACACAGCGCCAGCAGCAGCAGCGACGTGACTGCCACGGCCATTGGCCACAGCACCCGTGGCGCGGCCGCGCGGCGCACCCCGGCACCGGCCGCGCTGGCTTTCGGCAGGCTGTGCTGCTTCAGTCGGGGGATCAGCCAGATCAGCAGCGGCGCGCCAAGCAGCGCGGTCAGCGTGCCGGTCGGCACCCCGAAACCCCAGCGGGCCAGCCACTGTGCCAGCTGGTCGGTCAGCAAAAGCAGGGCACCGCCCATCAGCGGCGTCCACAGCAGCTGCTGGGCAAGCCGCCGTGCGCCGCCCAGCCGCACCAGCACCGGGGCGGCCATGCCGATAAAACCGATGATTCCGGTCACGCTCATCACCGAGGCGCACAGCAGCGTCCCCAGCAGCAGCGCCAGCATTCGCACCCGCTGTACCGGCACGCCCAGGCTACGGGCGGCGGTATCATGCAGCGCGAAGGTGTTCATCGTCCGCAGCAGCATGACCGCCAGCAGCAGGGCGATCAGCAGGCGCGGCAGCAGGAAGCGCACCCCGTGCCAGCTGTTCTGCTCCAGCGCGCCGCTGCTCCAGATAAAAATCCCCTGCAAATCGCTGCCGGAAAGTAGACCGATCACGCTGGCCAGGCAGCCGGCATACAGCGTCAGCATCAGCCCGGAGAGGGTCAGCGACTGCGGCGTGGTGCTCTGCCGCCGCGCCTGCATGACAATCAGCAGCGCCGCCAGTAAACCGCCAAGGCTGGCCAGCATCTCCTGGCCCAGCCGCAGCAGCGAGGGCAGCCAGATGGCGGCCACGGTCAGCATCAGTTGTGCCCCGGCGGAAACGCCAAAGGTGGTGGGATCGGCCAGCGGGTTGCGCAGGGTCTGCTGGAAAAGCAGCCCGGCCAGTGAAAAGCCCATTCCGGCCAGCAGCGCCATACAGAAGCGCGGCAGCGTGGAATAGTGGAACAGCAGCTGGCTGATGTTCTCCGGCGACGGCGAAAAGGCTGCGGCGGCCAGCTGGTTCAGCGGTAACGATTGCAGCCACTGCGGTACTGCAAACAGCAGGGCGGCCAGCAGCAGGCCGCATACCAGCGCGGCAGGATGGCGCTGGCGTTCAGCGTTCAGGATGACCAGTGTCACAGGTAAACCGGTCTTAGCAGGGCATCCTGCAGTTTGTCGGTGAACTCCGCCGCCAGCGGCAGTCCGCCGAAGATCTCGAAACGTGGGATCATCAGCACCCTTCGCTGTTTTACCACCGGCAGCAGCCGCCAAAGCGGGCTGGCATGCAGCACGCGGCGCGCCGCACGGGTGTCTTCCCCGTAATCCATCACCAGCAGGGTGATATCGTCATAGCTGGCCAGGCTCTCAATCCCGGCGTTGGTAAAACCGAAGTTATTGGTGCTGCCCTGCCAGCCGTCTTCAAAGCCCATCTGCGCCAGCACCCCGGACATAATGCTCTTCCTGCCGTAGACGGTCATATGGCGGCCATCGGACGACAGCCCGGCCACCATCACCTTGCGCTGGCGCACCGCGCGCAGGTTATTTGCGGCGGCGGCGATATGGTTGTTCAGGTCATGAATATAGCGTTCGGCCGCATCCGGTCGGCCAATGCGTGCGGCCAGCCGCCGCGTCTCGTCGCAGGCCTGGGCGAAGGCATCGCCGCTGTCGCGGTAAATATCGAGGGCGATCACGGGTGCCACCCGCTGCAGCTGGCGCTGAATAATCGGGCTGATGGTCACGGTCACGATCAGCTCAACCTGGTAATGCTTCAGCAGTTCCAGATTGGGTTCGGAAGGGTCACCGGCATCCGGGATACCGGCGGGCAGAAACGGCGTGGTGCCCATTTCGTTGTAAAAATCGCTGCCGACGCTCACCGTCGGCAGCACACCCAGCGCCAGCAGCGTCTGGGTGCCGCCGCGATCGGGGGTGGCGATGCGCTGAGGATAGCGCGCGCTGAACCCCCGCTGCGGCAGGCCGGTGAGCAGCAGCAGGGCAGTATATTTAAGCAGTTGACGGCGCTGCATCTTCGCTACTCAACAGGCCCGCCGCAGGGCGGGCAGGTTTGGGTTAGAAATCAACGGTTGCGGAAAGCGTTACGGTGCGCGGTTCCCCGGACATCACGTAGCTGTCGCAGCAGGCGCTGGCCCAGTAGTTGCGGTTCGCCAGGTTAACCACGTCCATCCGCAGGGTCACCGGTTTGGCCATCACTCCGGTTAACAGATAGCGCAGCCCGGCATCAAACCGTGTCCAGGAGGGCAGCGTGCGGCGCGGCGTATCGGTATCGAAGAACTGCTTGCCGGTATAAATCGCCCGTCCGGTCAGTGTCAGCCCCTGCAGCCACGGCAGATCCCACTCCACGCCCGTATTGCCCTGCCACTTTGGCGTACCGGAGGCGGTTTTACCATCATTGGCCCCGTCCTGGGTTTTAGTCAGCACCGCATTAATATAGCTGACGCCGCCGAGCAGGCGCAGGCCGTCAACCGGCTCACCGAAGGTTTGCAGCGAGACGCCGCGGTTACGCTGTTCGCCGTTCTCGTTCACCGTATTGGTGGTGCTGTCGGTGGTGGTGGACGGCTGGGTCAGCTGGTAGACGCTCAGCGTGGTGCCGAAGTAGCCCCAGTCGGCTTTCACCCCGGCTTCAACCTGCTTGGTTTTATACGGCGCGAAAACATGACCGGCGTTAGCGTAGCCGGTACCGACGGTACTGCCCTGGCGCAGGCCCTGAATATAGCTGGTATACAGCGAAATATTCTGCCACGGCTTCACCAGCAGGGCGACGGAAGGGCTGAGGGCATTTTTGCTGTAGCTGTCGCTGATGCCACCGTTGGTGGTGTCATAGTCGCTTTGCTCAACCCGCTGCAGGCGGCCCCCGGCGGTCAGCTGTACCCGATCGTCAAGAATGGAGAGGGTATCACCCAGCGCCAGGCCTGAAAGCCGGGCGGTACTCTGTTTCGGCAGCGACGGCGTAGGGAAATCCGGCTCGTCGGTCCAGTTCGGGTTATAAATATTGTTGGTGACCTCGTCGCCGACGGTGGCCCCGCCGCCCCAAACGGTGCGGTGCAGCGTGGTGGCCTGCGCATTGATCTGGTGGTCAACCGGGCCGGTGGTGAATTTTGCCGCGATACCGACTTCCGCTGAGCCGGTTTTGGTTTTACCCGGGCTGATCCACGGCGTGGTTGAGATATCGCCGCTGTCATTCAGCAGCATCGGCTGACCAATCTCGATATCGCTCTGGTGATTGATATCCCCGCCCACGGCGGCATGAACGGTGACGTTATCGGTCAGATCGTATTCGCCGCGCAGTGCGCCAAAGGTGTCTTTATTGCCGAAGCGGGTCCATGACGGGCTGATATTGTTAGTACTTTTCGGCGCCTGCGGAATGGTGATGCCGCTGGGGATGTAGAAATAAGGCACTACGCCGCGCGTCAGCGTATCCTGGTAACCGGCATCCAGCGAAACGCGGGCGCGATCGCCACGGTAATCCAGCCCGATACTCGCCAGCCCCAGATGCTTCTTATTATTGTCGACCGGGGTATTCCCTTCCGACCATGCGCCGTTAAACCGCACGCCAAACTGGTTTTCATCGCCGAAGCGGCGGCCGATATCCACTTTGGCACCCACCTGGCTCTTGCTGGTGTAGGTGGTAGTCAGGCGGGTGATTGGCGCATCGGTGGCGCGCTTCGGTACGATATTCACTGCACCGCCGACTGAACCTCCGGGAGGCATGCCGTTCAGGAAGGCGCTCGGCCCCTCCAGAAATTCGATGCGGTCGGCAATATCCGGCGAGATGCTGCTGATTGGCAGCATGCCGTACAGGCCATTAAAGCCCACATCCTGCGACTGGACGTTAAAACCGCGCACGTTAATCTGGCTGGCGGAGCTGCCGAGGCTGGACCATTCGGCCCGGGCGGACGGGTTTAAATCGGCGATCAGCTGCATCACCGTCGGTGCCGGGGTGTTCTCGATCTGCTGCGCGGTATAGCTGGTCTGCGAAAATGGCGTATCCAGCAGGTCTTTATTACCCAGCATGCCCAACTGGCCGCCGGAGGCAACCTGGCCGCCCGGATACGGCTCCGGCTGGGCAATTTTGTCCGTGGCGGAGGCGGTAGCGGTCACCAGCAGAGTCTGATCCTGCCGAACGCTGGCGTCGGTCTGGGCTGTGGTGGTTTTATCCGCAGCAGTGGCAAGAGCGCTCTGCGCGAGCAGTGCGAGGATCCCGGCCTGAATCAGGCTGATTTTAGCTAGTGGGAAACGTTTTTGATAAACGGCCATTCCGGCACAGACTGGCGCATTAACTGATGAAGCCTTACTCATTGTTGTTATAGCCTCTGAAAGGGGGATCTGTACTGCTCACTGTCTGCTTAAAATGGAATAATTTACTGATTTATAAGTTTATTATGTCTTACTGTGCCGGAGTCGATCCTGACCAAACTGCGCGGTTCCCTTGAATGTTGGCAAAGAGAATGATAATTATTTTTCTTTAAAAGAGAAGTCTGCCGCTGTCGCCTTTGATGGGTGATTGCGGAATACCCAGCAAATCGGACGAAAGTTGTCGCCGCGGCTGGGTACTTGATTAATCCGGTGGTTTTGGCCGCCCTCTGATTGCCAGCAGGAGAGCAGTGAATGGCCAGTCCGCCTTGTGCGCCACAGTTTACGGAAAGCTTTAGTCTGGCTGCATGGCAGAAGCGCGCCGTGCCGTCACATTTCGCGTCCTGGCATTACCGACATGACGAATGTGAAGAGTGGCACTCGCACGATAAAGCGCAGCTGACCTACGCCAGCGAGGGCGCATTACAGATCCACACCGCCGATGGTATCTGGACGCTGCCGCCCGGCCGCGCGCTGTGGATACCCGCCGGACAGCCGCACCGCACGCACGCTCAGGGGCAGGTGACCACCTGCAACTATTACTGTGCTGAAAGCCGCCATATCGCTGAGTTTGTGCCGCTGATGGCCAGCCCGCTGGCACATGAGCTGCTGGCCGCGCTGATCCGCCATACTCAAAGCGAAGCGAAGCCCGGTGAAGCGGTCTGGCTGATGGAGCATCTGCTGCGGCTGGAGCTGGCACAGGGGGCAGTGGCGACGGTGCCGTTCCTGCCGCTGCCGCGCGAGCGCCGCCTGAAACAGGTGGCCCAGCGGCTGATGCAGGACCCGCAGTCAGAAGCCGGGATCGAGGGGCTGGGGACGGCCGTGGGCGCCTCCACGCGTACGCTGTCGCGGCTGTTTCGCCATGATACCGGGCTGACCTTCAGCCAGTGGCGGCAGCAGCTACTGTTGCTGAAATCGGTCGGGCTGATGGCGCAGGGCCATTCGGTGGAGAATACCGCCCGCCAGCTGGGCTACGTTAACGGCAGCACCTTTAACGCCATGTTCCGCAAAACCCTGGGGGAGACGCCGCAGCGCTACTGGCGTCAGGGAATATGAGGGCGGGCAGCCTGAACGCAAAAGGGCCAGCCAGAAAGGCTGACCCTGATACAGACACATCGTGAGCGGTAATGCGTTATAACCCGCGTGAAATGAGGGGATCGCGCAGGCCCGGCGCAACCGCAGAGGACTACACTTCCAGACCGGCCCTGAACTGCCCCCACTTAAAGACCGAATTCACCCCAATTGACAGGAATGGCTCCGGCGGCGTCTTATTCGGGCCCGGTGATGCCAGCAGGAAGTCAATCAGCTCGTTGCGCTCACCGGCGATCATATCCGCCAGCAGCTTCCCGGTTGCCGTACCGCGGGTGATCCCCAGACCGTTACAGCACAGCGCGCCGTAAACATTCGGCGCCAGCTGGCCGAAGAAGCCTTCATGGTTTTCCGACAGGCAGATTGCACCGCTCCATGAATATTCCAGATTCACACCGGACAGCATCGGGAAGCGCCGTTCAAAGGAACGACGGTGATTTTCAATATAGCGTTTTAGCAGATGCTCGCGCGGGCGACCGTTGGGGTTAAAGCTGAAGCTGTTACGCACCAGAATACGGTGGTCAACGGTACGGCGAATCGTACTGCCGAACGGATGCGCAGGGATCACGCCCCATACCGGCTTGCCGCCCAGCCGCGCCTGCTCTTCTTCATTCAGCGGGCGCGTCAGACTGCCGTACAGGAAGGTGGGCAGCAGTGTGCGCTTCAGGAAACCAAAATCTGAGGCAAACGCATTGTTGGCCAAAATCAGCTTATCGGCGGTGATAGTGCCGTTATCGTGCATCAACGTGACTTTATCGCCGTAGTCGATAGAGGTAATCGGCGTGTTCTCATACAGCGTGACGTTAGATGGCAGACTGTCCGCCAGGCCTTTCACCAGTGCCGAAGGCTGCACCAGCACCGTGCCGGGGATAAACAGTGCCTTCTTATAGTATGAAATGCCGATGTGATCCGGCAGATCGCGCTCGTCTATCATTTGGGTTTCGCGGCCAATTTTCTCCAGACCGCTGCGATAAGCTTCCAGCACGGCAATACCCGCACCGCTTACCGCCGCCTGATATTTACCGGAGTCGCTCATCTGGCACTCAATACCGTGAGTTTTCACGATGTCGCGCAGATAGTCCTGGCCAAGCGTATTCAGCTTCAGTACGCGTTTTGCGGTAGTGATATCGCCGATGTAGTCCTTCGCCCCGATGTCATGCGGCACGTCGATAGCGAAGCCCGCGTTACGTCCGGCGGGACCAAAGCCGACTTCCTGCGCTTCAATCAGTACGATCTCGTCGTCGGGGAAATTCAGCGCCATCTGGCGAGCGGCGGCAAGCCCGGTCAGGCCTGCGCCCACAATTGCCCAGCGGGTCTGCGTTTGCCCGACGTGAGCCGGGCGCGGCGTGCGCGGTTTACTGGTGTGATACCACCCCGGAAGCGCATCGTCGGCGGGCAGAGAGGTTATTTTTTGCACTTGGGTATACTCCCGTTTATATGCGGTACAGAGGGGATTAACGGATCAACCGGTTCTGTCAGCCAGCAATCGCCGCAGCGACATTCTGCTTCACGCCGGCAATCACCGCTTTCAGCTCCGCCTGCTCTTCTTCCGTCAGGCCCAGCAGCGGTGCGCGAGTCGGTCCGGTGCTCAACCCGGTCAGATCCACACCGTGTTTAATCGCCTGTACGAATTTCCCGCCGTCGAGGTAGTTCATCAGTGGCATCATCGCCGCCATAATTTTGCGGCCTTTATTGAAATCTTTTTCCACTACGCAGGCCTGATACAGGGCCACGTGTTCCTGTGGAATAAAGTTGGAACCGGCACAGACCCAGCTGCGTGCGCCCCAGGCAAAGAACTCCAGTGCCAGATCGTCCCAGCCGCAGGAGAGGGCGATGTTCGGGAACTTAATAGCCAGCAGATGCAGGCTGTTCAGATCGCCGGAGCTTTCTTTAATCGCCACCACGTTTTTCGATTTGCTGACCTCGGTGAAATAGGTTTCACCCATGCTGATACCCATACGACCCGGGTAGTTGTAGAGCATGATCGGCAGCTGCGCGGCTTTGTCGACGGTCAGCGCGTGGTGGGCGTTTTCCAGTTCGGTCGGCAGCGCATACGGCGGCGAGGTGACCAGAATGGCATCGGCTTTAATTTCGCGGGCGTGTTTAGCAAAGGCCACGGCATCTTCGGTACGGATAGCACCGGTGCCAATCACCAGTGGCAGGCGGTTAGCCGTGACCTGGCGTGCGCGCTCGGCCAGCGCCAGGCGCTCTTCCACCGTCTGCGCGTAATATTCACCGGTCGAACCGCCAATAATAATGCCGTGAACGCCACCGGCAATTAATGACTCCAGCACTTCATCAAAACGGGCGAAATCAATCGAACCGTCGGCAGCGTATGGGGTAACGGCAGGGGTATAAATACCATCAAAATTAATCATATATTCTCCAGGTCAGGTATCCGGGCAGCGTTGACTTAACGCTGAGCGGGTATTTGATGAGATCCCGCAGTCCGCCGAAGCCGGAAAAATACGGTTCGACTGGGACAGGTTCACTCCATTTGCTAACAATCTGCCAACAAGTTCACGGGCAGGCAATATGTGGATTTTTTTTGCATACATAAAAAAGACAAAGAAAATACGCATTAGTAGTATGAAAATACCAATGATTTTTATTAATCTGTTTAAAATCATATAATTAAAATATTATTTTTATGTGATAATGTTCTGTTTTGTTTTCAGATGGCGATCACATTCCTGAATAATGCCCACCGTGAGCGTATTTACAGTGTGCAGTCGGGGGGTATAGTTTCAACATGAATTTAACCTGGAGTTAACAGCACTTTTCCCCTCGATAGCCTCACTGGCACGGGTCGCCTTCCAGTACTGAGGCTCAGCAATAACGGGGAGAATGGTTAAATAAAAAGGATGTGTTCTTCAGGTGAATTTAATTTCGCGATAACGCGAAAAAAATAACAGGAGCCGATAAACAATGAACGGGTAAGGTTTACCGAAGAGAAAAAGATAACCGATATCAAGACTTACATGACGTTATAAAAATTAAATTAACGAAATTTCTGAATTATCGATCTGATTCAGAGCGAATTTCTGTACCTGCAAAACATGAATCCTTACAGGAGATTCACTGTCATGAATAAGAATAATATATCTATTGAGGATGTACCCTTAAATGGTTTTCACCAGTTGATGACCGTCCGCGCCGGGGGAGGATGGATCCTTGATGGCTATGTGCTGAGCATTATCGGCGTAGCGATCGTGCAGTTTTCGGGATACCTGCATCTGGACTCCTTCTGGCAGGGACTGGTTGCGGCATCGGCGATGTTCGGCACCTTCTTTAGCGGATTCCTTGGCGGCTGGCTGACCGATAAAGTTGGCAGGCAGCGTCTGTTCTTCGTCGGGCCGATTCTGTTTATTCTGGGTTCGATAGGCACATTCTGGACGGAATCCGGCGTGATGTTGTTCTTCCTGCGCTTCCTGATAGGCGTGGGGGTGGGGCTGGAATATCCGGTGGCCGGATCGTTGCTAACCGAATTCCTGCCGCAGAAAAATCGCGGTCCGCGCCTGGCGGGGTTAACGATCCTGTGGTTTGCCGGTGCGGCACTGGCTTACATTGTCGGTAATGCGATTCTGGCTCACGGCGGTGATGATGCCTGGCGTTACGTGCTGGCCAGCCCGGCGGTACTGGGTATGGCATTGTTCCTGATTCGTCTGGGGACGCCGGAATCTCCGCGCTGGCTGGTCAGCAAAGGCCGCCTGGCGGAAGCCGAGCAGATCATCAAAAAAGTGTACGGCGCGACTTTCTCGCTGGCTAATCTGCCGAAAGAGTCGGAAGAACAAAAAGTGTCCATCCGCACACTGTTAAATGCAGGCTACGGCAAACGTATGCTGTTCGTGGCGGTGTTCTGGAGTGCGGCGGTGGTGCCGATGTTTGCGGTTTATTCGTTCGCTCCGGTGGTACTGCAGGCGCTGAACCTGAAGGGCGAGTGGGCTTCAATGGGTTCAGTGATTATCACGCTGCTGTTCGTAGTGGGCTGTATTATCGCTACCCGACTGATTGATACGATGGGCCGTCGTAAGCTGATTATTCACAGTTTCCTGTGGTCAAGCCTGGCCCTGCTGGGTCTGGGTGCGGCTTCACACGGTTCTGAAATGCTGGTACTGGTTCTGTTTGGTGCCTACGCGGTGTTTATCGGTGGAGCGCAGGTGCTGGAACTGGTGTATCCGAATGAGCTGTTCCCAACTGAGGTTCGTGCATTCGCCGTTGGCATGGGGTCTTCACTGTCACGTATTGGTTCCGCTGCCGGGACCTGGCTGGTGCCTTACTCTCTGGCGACGCTGGGTATTGGGCACACGATGTATGCAGCCGCGGTAGTATCCATTATCGGTCTGTTGGCTTCTATCTGGTTGGCGCCGGAAACTAAGGGGATGACCCTGGAGAAGGCGGCTTCACTGAGTCGTTAATTGTTAGTCGGCTAAACCGTGAGTCCTTGCGCCGCCGCAGTTTATTCTGCGGCGGCGTTTGTATTTGTTAGCGTCGTTTTCTGGCGTTGTTTGCTGGAAACGGGGGGCTGCGCAGACGGGTGATTCCCTCTCCGGAGCGGGTCCTCACGCCGCTGTGCGGTGCCTTCACTCCGTTCGTCAGCCAGCCGGACCGATACAGACGCGCGTCCTGCGCGGCTGTACCTTTCGCCTGCGTCCATGCAGGCGAATCCTGGCTTCCTCTCTGCGTTCAGCGCTGCGGATGCTCCTGCGTGGGATTCACCCGTCTGGGCTTTTATCATCGGAGTTGCCTGTGAATGATAAGATCCAGGTTATCTGGGCTGCGACGTTTCGCATGAATCGTTATTGAAAGTAGCGAACAAGGAGAATTATGTGGGCCGGTTTCTTCTGCGGCGGCGTTTGTGTTTGTTTGGTGTTGTTTGCTGGAAACGGGTGGCTGCGCAGACGGGTGAATCCCTCTCCGGAGCGGGTCCTCACGCCGCTGCGCGGTGCCTTCACTGCGTTCGTCAGCCAGCCGGACCGGCACAGACGCGCGTTCTGCGCGGCTGTACCTTTCGCCTGCGTCCATGCAGGCGAATCCTGGCTTCCTCTCTTCGTTCAGCGCTGCGGATGCTCCTGCGTGGGATTCACCCGTCCGGGCTTTCATCATCGGAGTTGCCTGTGAATGATAAGATCCAGGTCTCGGTATTGATAGCAGGCTACGTCATTGACAGTGCTCTGCTTCTCCTGCGGCGGCGTTTCTATTTGTTAGCGCCATTTTCTGAGAATGTGTGGCATTGCAGATGGATTTCATCATCTGAACTGCTTTAAAAGCAGCGAGTAAGAAAGAAGAGGGTGGCACGGTATTGAGCGGCTACCGGGCAATCCGCAGCGCTGAGGTGCAGGCATCTGGCCAGGAGACGGCGACAGGACGTCGTCGTCAGGTGGAATCGCAACAGGGACGTTGCGTTTCCGCCGGTCCGACCGGCCGGATGCCGGAGCCGAAGGAACCGCGAAGCGGCGCGAGGACCGCCCGGTAGCCGCTCAATACCGTGACACGATCCTCCCACCACCGCAGCGAAAAGTCCATCTCCATCACCCGACATTTCATTTACAGCCCCCAGCCGGGTTGTGACCTTGCTCGGGTAACAAAAAAGCAATTGCCGTCAGTCTCAAATCTCTTGCGCCAGATCTCACTTTCCAGCGTTTCCATGAGCGATGTTAGAGGTGTGTCAAATTTTTGTTATTTGATGATTTTAAAACACGCGTTTCGGTGCTTTATTAGTGAAAGTTTCAATTAACTTTAATATGAAACAAAAAAACTGCTCTGCGGCAACGTAGGCAGGGGACAGGAAAAGTAAAACAGTGGTTTGAATTTAAGATGTTGTTTTGTAGTAAATTATTCCGATGAAGTGCTAATAAGAAAATAGTCATACACGAAATAGTAACCCCCTACATTTTACTAAAGTCGTCGGTCACGTTGAAGGAATGTAAAAGAAATTTTTCATTCGACGTCTCAGCCAGCCTGCGCATGCTAACGATAATAAGGGCTCCGCCATGAACGTGAAAAAAACAATTTTAGCGTCACTGTTAGTATGTATGTTACCTGTCACAAGTTTCGCCAAAGAAGTCCAGGTTGGTGTTTCTATGGCACTGTTTGATGACAACTTCCTGACTATTGTGCGCAATTCCATCAGCAAGGAAATGAAGAAAGAAAACGTCGACGGGCAGATCGAAGATGCCAAAGGCGACGTAGCCCAGCAGCTGCAGCAGGTGCAAAACTTTATCGGCCAGGGCGTTGACGCAATCATCGTTAACCCGGTTGATACCAACGCAGTTAAACCGATTGTTGACCTCACCACCAAAGCCGGCGTTCCGCTGGTGTTCGTAAACCGTAAACCCGCGACTGAACTGACCAGCAAAATGGCCTACGTCGGATCTGACTCCGAGCTGGCGGGCCGTCTGCAGATGGAAGCGCTGGCTAAAGCAATGGATTACAAAGGCAACGTGGCGATTCTGATGGGGGATCTGGCTAACGAAGCAACGCGCGACCGTACCAAAGGCGTGAAAACCGTAGTGGCTAAATACCCGGGTCTGAAAGTCATTCAGGAACAGACGGCGAAATTCACCCGTAACGACGCGGTGGACGTAGTCAGCAACTGGATGACGGCGGGCGATGATATTCAGGCTATCGCTTCCAACAACGACGAAATGGCTATCGGTGCCCTGCAGGCACTGGGCAAAAACCCGAACAAAATCGTGATCGCGGGCGTGGATGGTACACCTGATGCGCTGCAAATGATCAAGAACGGCAAGATGGTTGCCACCGTGTTCCAGGATGCAAAAGGACAGGGTGAAGGATCCGTACAGGCTGCCGTTAAGCTGGCAAAAGGTGAAAAAGTTGAGCAGAACGTGATGATCCCTTATCAGCTGATCACCAAAGAAAACTACGCAGAATTTACCAGCAAAAACCTGAAATAACCGTTGCCGATAACAGTTGTACGGAGGTGTTAAATGTCCGCATATGCGCTTGAAGCCGAAGGCATCAGCAAGTTTTTCCCGGGAGTTAAGGCGTTAAGCAACGTATCGCTGCGCGTCAAACCCGGAACGGTGCATGCTCTGATGGGTGAGAATGGCGCGGGCAAGTCCACTTTAATGAAGTGCCTCATCGGGATTTACCGTCCCGATGAGGGACAAATCCGCATTAAAGGCGAGCCTGTGCAGTTTACCGATACGCTGGATGCGCTGCGTTCGGGAATTTCCATGATTCACCAGGAGCTTAATTTGGTACCGCATATGACGGTCGCCGAAAATATCTGGTTGGGTCGCGAGCCGATGAAACTTGGCTTCGTCGACCACGGAAAACTCAATCGTTTGACCAAAGATCTGCTGGTTAAACTGAATATCCGTCTGCGGCCTGACCAGATGGTTGGCGATCTGAGCATTGCCTCCCAGCAAATGGTTGAAATCGCGAAAGCGGTGTCCTGGAACTCGGACATCGTGATTATGGACGAACCGACGTCGGCACTGACGGAAACCGAAGTGTCGCATCTGTTCGCCATCATCCGCGACCTGCGCGAGCAGGGTAAAGCCATCATCTATATCAGCCATAAAATGGATGAGATCTTCGCTATTACCGATGAAGTCAGCGTGTTCCGTGACGGCACCTGGGTGGCCAGTGATTCCACGTCGAGCTATTCGCGTCAGTCGCTGATTACACAGATGGTAGGGCGTGAATTAACCCAGCTGTTCCCGAAATTTGATGCGAACATCGGCGAAGATGTCCTGACCGTGCGTAATCTGACGCGTCAGGGCGTGTTCCACGATGTCAGCTTTAACGTACGCCGTGGCGAAATCCTCGGTGTTGCGGGACTGGTGGGGGCCGGACGCAGTGAAGTGATGGAGAGCCTGTTCGGCATGACCTCCATCGACAGCGGCGAAATACTGATTGACGGCGTGCCTACCACGATTGAATCGCCTGCGGCGGCGATCGATAAGGGGCTGGCATTCCTGACCGAGGACCGTAAAAAGTCCGGCCTGTTCCTGGTGCTGTCGGTACTGGAGAACATGAGCATCGTCAAAATGACTAACTACAGCGCCAAAGCGGGCTTTGTTAATCATGGCGACATGGCGAAGGACTGCCTTGAGCAGATCCGTAAGCTGAATATCAAAACGCCGACAATGGACCAGATCATCAATAACTTGAGTGGCGGTAACCAGCAGAAGGTGCTTATTGCACGCTGGCTGTTGGCCCAGCCCAAAATTCTAATCCTTGACGAACCTACCCGTGGTATCGACGTCGGTGCGAAGGCGGAAATATACCGTCTGATCAGCGAACTGGCGAGCCGTGGCGTTGCCATCATCATGGTTTCTTCCGAACTGCCGGAAATTCTGGGCATGAGCGACCGGGTCATGGTTATGCACGGCGGTCGTATTACCGGCATCCTCAATAAAGAAGATGCTGACCAGGAAACCATTTTGTCGTTGGCGTCCGAGTAAGGGCGTAAGGTAAATAAAATATGAGTGATATGAAAATGACAACGCAACAGTCAACTGAAGCACCCTCATTCTTCAGTAATCTGAAAAGCAAGATGCCGAAAGATACCGGTATTTTCGTGGTAATGGTCGGTATTGCGCTGATTTTCGAAGCCTTTGGTTGGTATGTTCGCGACCAGTCATTCCTGATGAACCCTAACCGCCTGGTGCTGATTGTTTTACAGGTGGCGATTATCGGTATTATTGCCGTCGGGGTGACCCAGGTCATTATTACTACGGGTATTGACCTGTCGTCCGGCTCGGTGATTGCCTTAACGGCGGTGGTTGCCGCCAGTCTGGCGCAAACCTCAGACAGCCTGTCGCCGATGTTCCCGTCGCTGGTGGATATGCCTGCGGTAATCCCTATCGGTGCGGGGATCGGGGTCGGTCTGCTGTGCGGTATTCTGAACGGCGTGCTGATTACTAAAACCGGTATTCCTCCGTTTATCGCCACGCTGGGTATGATGGTTTCTGCCCGTGGCCTGGCACAGTACTACACCCAGGGTAACCCAATCAGCTTCCTGTCTGACGGCTTCACCGCTATCGGTCAGGGCGCTATGCCGGTGATTATCTTCCTGGTCGTAGCGGTCATCTTCCATATCGCTCTGAAACACACTCGCTACGGCAAATACGTTTACGCTATCGGCGGCAACATGGTGTCGGCGAAAGTGTCCGGTATCAACGTTAACAAGTACCTGATCATTGTTTACACCATCGCCGGTGGCCTGTCCGGTCTGGCGGGTGTGGTGCTGGCGGCTCGCGTCAGCAGCGGTCAGTCAAGCATGGGTCTGTCCTACGAGCTGGATGCGATTGCCGCAGCGGTTATCGGCGGCAGCAGTCTGATGGGCGGCGTGGGTCGCATCACCGGTACGCTGATTGGTGCGGTGATCCTCGGTCTGATTAAGAGTGGTTTCACCTTCGTGGGCGTTGATGCCTACGTGCAGGACATCATCAAAGGGATGATTATCGTGGCGGCCGTTTCTATCGATATGTACCGCAACCGTAAGAAGCGCTAATCGCACCAACTGAATATATTCGCTTACGGACCGGGGGATCGTTAACGATCCCCCGGTTTTTTTGTTTTTGTATTGCGCCATAACATGGTTGTTACGCTTCAGGGGAGTTATAAAATGCTGCGAGACGACGGGAAGCGGCTTTTTTTTTGACGTCTGGATTTCGTATTTTCAACATGTTATACCAAGTGAAAATAATCTTACTTTCCAGTAAAATTCCCCATTAAAGATTGATACATTTCATCGCGTTCTTGGAGTTACAGTGAAAAAAATTAATATCGCCTTTGTGAAAGCCAACTGGCATACAGAAATTGTGAGCAAGGCATTAGAGGGTTTCCGTCAGCGCATCGCTCAGGAAGATAACGTTGATGCCGTGATTAATGTCTTCGACGTTCCCGGTGCATTTGAAATGCCGTTAGTGGCCCAGAAGCTGGCGAAAACCGGCAAATATGATGTGATCGTCTGTGCTGCGCTGGTGGTTGACGGCGGCATTTACCGCCATGATTTCGTTGCCCAGGCGGTGGTTGATGGCCTGATGAACGTGCAGCTGGCCACCGAAGTTCCGGTGTTCTCCGTTTCGCTGACCCCGCATAATTTCCAGCCGGTTGACGAAATCGTGCAGTTCTACGATAAGCACTTTGTTAAGAAAGGCGCGGAAGCCGCGCAGGCCGTTCTGGCCGTTAATAGCCTGGTGATTGAATAATTTTCATCTTCGGATGCCTTTACCCGTAAAGGCATCCGGCTATTGTCGTTAAAGCCCCGATTTATTTCTCTGTTTCCCGACTCTCATTCCCTTTCTTTTTCTATTTTAAAGATCACCTCAGCCGGGCGGGCGAAATGCCGAAGCGCGTTCTGAAGCGTGCCGAAAAGCGCGCGGCGGAAAGATAGCCGCTGGCGTCGGCAATCTGCGTCAACGGCCAGCTGGTGGTTTGCAGCAGGGTCATTCCGTGCTGTAGCCGTACCTCGCGCAGTAGCGCATCGAACTTCATATTCTCGCCATTCAGCCTGCGCCGCAGTGTGGCTTCGCTCATTGCCAGCGCGTGACCGGCAATTTTCGTCGTCCAGCGCCTTTCCGGCTGCTGTTCCAGCAGTCGGCGAAGCCGTTCACCGGTACTGCTGCGCGACGGCGGAGAAAATGCCAGCCCCAGTTCTGCCAGGCACAGCAGCAGATCGAACAGGCGAATCTCAAGCCGCGCATCGCTCAGGCTCTGTTCCTTAAGGTTTTCCAGCAGCGGAAGCAGCGCGGGAAGAAGCGCGTCGAAAGCCCTGGTCGTACGCAGCGCGGTTTCGGTATTTTCAGCGGCGCTGGCGACTGCCGGATAGAACTGGCGAAAGCGATCGAGCGTCGCTTCACTGACGGTAATAAACAGCGAGCGGAAAGGCGAACCGTCATCAGCAGGCTGTTTGTTCAGGTCAATGAACTGCCCTGGATTTACCACTGCAAAGCCTTCATCGGGCGTCAGTGTTCGCGGGCCGTTGGGAAACAGGAAGGTCAGCGTGCCGGAGAGGATCAGCAGCAGGGTCGGGCTGTGAAAGTGGAACTCGGAAATCCGCTGCTCAGTGCGCATCTGTGAATGCGCAACGCCACACAGGCCATCGCGCAGCCATGCCTGCCCGCCGGGCAGCGGCAGCACCGCCCCAGGCACACGTGCGGCTGGCCGCTCATGATGATCAAGGGAAGGGCGGTGCACCGTCATTACCGTCAGCCTACAGTCGGGTTCAGGCTGTAAAGCCCGGTGATCTGCGCGCTGCCCAGCACATCGGCCGCCGCGATTGCCGCCAGGACGTTAGCGCCGTTCAGCTCACCCGCAACGTTCAGGGTGCTGTTCGCCAGCGCGTAGACGGTGAAGACATAGTGATGCATCAGCTCATCGTTCCACGGCGGGCAGGGGCCGTCGTAGCCGAAATACTGTCCGCTCATGTCCTTATCGCCGGAGAACCACGCGGTGTAATCATTCACGCCGTGGTGCAGGCCGTTCGGCGCTGCCGGGCCGGGCTTGCCGCGTGGGGTTATCGCATCGGACTGGCTTCCGGCTGCAATTTCGCTGACGGATGCCGGGATATCCAGCAGCAGCCAGTGGTAGAAATCGACGCGCGGCAGCGATGCCTCTAGCACTTTACCTTCCTGGTTGACGTTATCGCCGACGGACGGGACGTCCGGGTCGTGGCAAACAATCACCAGGGATTGGGTGCCTTCAGGGATATTCTGCCACGCCAGGTGCGGGTTACGGTTAGCGGAGAGGCGAATGTGATTTTCGCTGTCGGCTACGGCAAAGGCGAATTCACCGGGAATGAGATGGCCGTCGGTAAAGCTGTCGCTGTGAAGTTTCATGAGTGCTCTCTGTGGTAAGCGGTTGATTGAGATGTCGTTCGGATGGCGATCATCATAACGATAGCGAGGAGTGAAAAACTTCCCATTCCGCTCAATGTTATTTCTTATAGCGTCATTTTGATGGTCAGGGGCGTTTTTTTATGAGTTGCTGAGTTGCTGCATGTTTGGCGTCTGGCCTGTCGGTGCGGGGTGGGTTCGCGGACTCGGCGTGAACACGTCCCTGTGGCCTCGATTCGCGCATCCCTGCGCTCAACGGTCCGCGAACCCACCCCGCACCGATTGCCGGTCAACTCAGGGGGGCGCTGCTGGCTACGGTCATATGCGATTATTTTCTTTGTCGAAGCTTCAGGAGTTGCCTGTTACAAGACGCAGCCAAATCTCTTTCTGAAGGCGTGCATATTGCAACAAAGCCAGCTCATAGCTAAAAGGGCGACCGTTTCGCAGCAAAGCGACACGGTCGCCCATAACCGAAGCTATCAGCAGCGCCGTCCCTCTGTAATGGTCTTCGCCCACGGTTCCAGAAGCTGCGAAACGTTCGCCTTCTCCCCAATCCGCACCTCACCAACGCATCATCTGCACCATCACCGTGCGCCCAAACCTTGCAAATAATCCCGCTGAAACGCCAATCCGAGGCAATACCCCTTAGTGGGTAATCAGATTCTCTTATTTTACCGCCTGTTAGGCGGTCAGTAATAAGCCACTCGATTGTTTGTCAATTTCTGGCACGTCAATTGCAAAGATATATCAGTCAGAGTGAAAACTTATTACAAACGCCAGCTCAAACTGGCACTCGGGGATACGAGACGGAGGCAAAATGAACTTAAGACGACTGAAATATTTCGTAAAAATCGTCGATATCGGCAGCCTGACCCAGGCCGCTGAAGTCCTGCATATTGCACAGCCAGCGCTCAGCCAGCAGGTTGCCACGCTGGAAAATGAACTCGACCAGCAGCTGCTGATCCGCACCAAGCGCGGCGTTACGCCGACCGAAGCGGGTAAGATCCTGTATTCCCACGCTCGCACCATTTTGCGCCAGTGCGAACAGGCGCAGCTGGCGGTGGTCAACGCCGGCCAGGTCCTCACCGGGCAGGTCTCTATTGGGCTGGCTCCGGGCACGGCCGCCTCTTCGCTGACCATGCCGCTGCTGCAAACGGTACGCGAACAGTTTCCCGAAGTGCTGGTCTATCTGCACGAAAACAGCGGTTCTTCACTAAACGAAAAAGTGATGAATGGACAGCTTGACATGGCGGTACTTTATGACCGTTCCCCAACTGCCGGTATTACCAGCATTCCGCTGCTGAAAGAAGAATTATATCTGGTTGGCACCACCGCCTGCCCAGGCCAGCACGTCGACCTGGCCGCCGTTGCCGAAATGAATTTGTTCCTGCCGCGCGACTATAGCGCCGTACGTAAACGCGTGGATGAAGCCTTCTCCCTGCGCCGCCTCAGTGCCCGAATTATCGGTGAAATTGAGTCCATCGCTACGCTGACTGCCGCCGTTTCCAGCGGGATGGGCGTTACCGTTCTGCCTGAGTCCGCCGCGCGTGCGCTGGTCACCTCGACTAACGCCTGGATGGCGCGGATCAGCAGCCCGACGCTAAATCTGCCGCTGTCGCTGAATGTTTCTTCCCGCCAGCCGCTGTCACCGTCAGCGCAGGCGGTAAAGAATATTTTACTGTCGCTGCTCAACAGACCGGTCGTTGAAGATCGCGAACTGATGCTGGTTGGTTAATCCCTCTGTGCCGGGCGCGCAGCCGCGCGCCTCACTTCTGCCTTATCGCTAAAAAGCATATAAAACCTCTTTTTATTATTTGTTGCTATCAATTTGCATCCTTAACATGAAGGAAACCAGCAAATAACAGAGGGAGGAAAGCGCGTGAATTTTCAGCAACTTAAAATCATTAAGGAAGCGGCACGCTGCGAGTTTAATCTCACCGAAGTGGCTAACGCGCTGTTCACCTCTCAGTCAGGAGTCAGCCGCCATATTCGCGATTTGGAAGATGAACTGGGGGTAGAGATTTTTATCCGCCGGGGAAAACGCCTGCTGGGGATGACCGAACCCGGCAAAGCGCTGTTGACCATCGCCGAGCGCATTCTCGATGAGGCAGGCAAAGTCCGCCGTCTGGCGGACGTGTTTACCAACGAATCCAGCGGCGTTCTGACTATCGCCACTACCCATACTCAGGCACGCTACAGCCTGCCGAAAGTGATTAAGGCGTTTCGCGCACTCTATCCGCACGTGCGGCTGGAGCTGAATCAGGGATCGCCACAGGAGATTGCTTCCATGCTGGTCGCCGGCGAGGCCGATATCGGCATCGCCAGTGAGCAGGTGGTGAATAATCCGGCGCTGGCGGCGTTCCCGTGGTTCAGCTGGCACCATGCGCTGCTGGTGCCAAAAGGCCACGAGCTGATCCAGCAGCAGCCGTTAACGCTGGCGACCCTCAGCCGCTATCCGCTGATCACTTATCGGCAGGGGATCACCGGACGCTCGCGGGTGGATCGCGCATTCCATGCCGCCAGCCTGAAGCCGGATATCGTCCTTAGCGCCCAGGACTCCGACGTAGTGAAAACCTACGTTGAGCTTGGGCTGGGTGTGGGCATCCTGGCCGACCAGGCCTGCCAGCTGGATGAAAACTCGGATCTGGTTCGCCTTGAGGCGCGCCATCTGTTCGAGTCCAACACCGTCTGGCTGGGCCTGAAGCGCGGGCAGCTGCAGCGTAACTACGTCTGGCAGTTCCTGGAGCTGTGCAACGCGAATCTCTCACTGGAAGAGATCAAGCGCCAGGCGCTGGCACTGAGCAACGAAGAAGAACCGGCTATCGACTTCCAGATCTGACCGCCGCCGTTTCGGCGGTACGGACTGCCCAAAGAGCATCGCGCAGCCACTTGTGTGCGCGATCGCCCTCCAGGCGTCGATGCCAGAACGGACGATCGCCCTCCATCCGCAAATACCAGAGCAGGGCGACCGCCAGCTCAACCGCTAATCCAGCCCCAGAAGAGCATTCAGTTCAGCGATTTGCCGTTGCCACTGCTGCTGTAACTCCGGTTTCTGATGTCTGGGCCTGCGCGCCCGATCTTCTGCCAGTTTACTTTCCAGCTCCAGAAGCGCCGTCAGCCAGTGTTCCTCTTCGTTCGTGGCAATGACGGCCGCGGCCACCGGTGTTTTTTCTGGCGTTGCGGAATCCGGCACCGGCGTATCGGCCAGCAGGGCGTAAACCGGCGCCAGACTGTGCCACTCCGCCAGCCGCTGCTGATGAATAAGCCAGTATCGGTTGCAGCTCTGCTCAATCAGCATCCGGTCGTGAGAAACCAGCAGTACCGCGCCGCTAAAGGTTTTTAGCGTTTCCGCCAGCTCTTCTTTCCCTTCCATATCCAGATGGTTGGTTGGCTCATCCAGCAGCAGCAGCGAGTAGTTTGCCAGAGTCAGCCCGATAAACAGCAGCCTCGAACGCTCGCCGCCGCTCAGCGTGCTGACTTTTTGCTGATGGCGAAGATACGGAAAACCGGCACCGATCAGCGCCATTTTCCGCTGCTCTTCGGTCAGCGGCGCAAAGTTTGCCAGCGCATCCGACAGCGTGTCCTCATCCTGTAGCTGTTGCAGGCTCTGGTCGTAATACCCCGTACGCACTTTGGGATGGAAAATCACCCCATCACTCTCGGCTTCCATTCGGCAATATGCCTGCCACAGACGTTGTAGCAGCGAGGATTTTCCGCAGCCGTTACGGCCGACCAGCGCAATACGGTCACCGCTCTTCACCCGGAGCTCACCGACTTCAAACAGCACCGGCGCGCCCGGCGCAGGCCGCACCTGAAAGCCAGAAAATGCCAGCACGCGATCCGCCGGTAAGGCTTCACCGCGAAGCCGCAACTGCCACTGACTGCCTGCGGTGACATCGGTTTGCTCTTCCTTCATCCGGTCGACCTGTTTTTCCATTTGTTTGGCTTTACGCGCCAGGCCTTCGTTGTCGTAAACGCTGCCCCAGATGGCCAGCCGTTTGGCGCTTCTGGTTACTCGGTCAATCTCCTTCTGCTCGGATTGGCGGCGCAGTGCGTCTGCCGCATCTTTTTCCGCCAGCGTCCGGCGCGCCTGGGAGCAGGGGAGACGGATAAATTGCAGCCGGTTGTCGCGCAGAATCCAGGTACAGTTGGTGACGCTGTCCAGCAGGCTGCGATCGTGGGAAACCAGAACAAAACTGCCGTTCCAGTTTTGCAGAAACTGCTCAAGCCACAGCAGGGTGGGCAGGTCCAGATGGTTGCTCGGCTCATCCAGCAGCAGTAAATCCGGCTGACGGATCAGCGCACGTGCCAGCATCAGCCGCGTATGCTGCCCGCCGCTGAGCGTTCCGGCGGTCAGCGCCCAGCTATGTTCCTCAAAGCCCAGCGTCGCCAGCAGCACTTCGGCCTGCCAGCGTTCCGGCTGATGCAGGCTGACGGGCAAATGGTTCTGTACCGCATCGAGCAGCGTCGCATCGTGCAATACCGCAGGAAGATGCTGTTCTACCGTTGCCATAATGCAGTGGTTCGCCAGTGTAATCGTACCGGACAGGGCCGCCAGTTCTCCATTAAGGATTTTCAGCAGGGTACTTTTTCCGCAGCCGTTATGGCCGATCAGCCCGATGCGGTCGCCTTTCTTCAGGCCGAACGAAATCTCGGTCAGCAAAGGTCCGAAGGCGTTATCGAAGGATAAGGATTGTGCAGATAATAATGTCATGATGCTTACTCAAGTTTTACAGGCAAAGAGATGCCTCTCGTCAATAAAGCCGACGATAACCGGTAAGCCGGAGGGAAGTTCTCAGATTGTCAATCAGCTTCGCTCAAGCTGGTTATCGCAGCACGATACCGGTAACGCTTGAGCGGTGACGATCGCTAAGGACGAGTGAAATTAAAAAAACTTCACGGGTCAGCATGGCAATCCTCCTTATGTAGTCTGTGGGTGAATGAGTGGGCTGATTATATTGGGGATTTCCGAATTGTGCCACTGTCGAAAATCCCCGCAGCGGGCCAGTGGGGCGGCAGAGAAAATTTACCAGCGCAGTTTACGGCCGGAATATTCCACAAAATGGTGGCCGCCTTTGCCACGGTAGGCGTCAAACTGGTCGACAATCCCGGTGGCGCTTTCTTCTACGGTCAGCGTGGCATTTTCGCCGCCCATATCGGTTTTCACCCAACCCGGATGAATGGACAACAGCGTCAGCTCCTGCTGCTCCGTCGCTTCCTGCAACCCGCGAGTCAGCATATTCAGCGCGGCTTTACTGGCGGAATAGAGCGGATAGGTTGCGATCTCATTCTCGTTGAGGCTGGAAAGCTCCGAGCTCATCAGCGCCAGCACGCCGGTGCGGTGATTCAGCAGCGGGATAAATTCAGCCGCGGTGCGAACGGGGGAAATGGCATTGGTTAACAGCAGCTGAATAATCTCTTCATCACTCGCCTGATGAATGTCCTGATGGTCGGGGCCAAACACGCCTGCATTGATAAATATCAGATCAAAATGGTGGGCGGAAAGCGTGTTTTTGACCGCTTCCCGGGCTGCGGATTGATTGATGTCCAGTGTGACCCATTCCACCGCTGCGGGGCTTTTTTCCGGCACCGCCGCCCGCGTTGTTGCCGTTACCTGCCAGCCACGCTTTGCCAGTACGTCCACTACACCCAAACCGATGCCGCGTGAAGCGCCGACGATCAATGCTTTTTTAGAATCAGTCATATTCATCCTTTTATTTAATGCATTAACGTTAAGTTATCGCGTTGATTGCGTTCGAACGTGCGTTTCAGTATGGGTCAGCCTGCCGCAGGCAACAATGGACAGGTGTGCGATCTGCCCTGTTGGCGAGGTTTATTGTGAAGGTGCTGCCATCGATCGCGCATTCCATGCCGCCAGCCTGAAGCAGGCTATCGAGGTCCGGAACCGATCGTAACGTCTTCGGCATGACACACTTCCCGCAGGCAGTCGCGCAGCCAGGCGTGCGCGCGATCGCCATCCATTCGCGGATGCCAGATCATCGATATTTTCATGGTCAGCGGCGGGAGGGGAAGGGGCAGGATGACGGTGCCGTGGCGCAGGTTCTGCGTGTAGCGCAACGGCACGGTGGCAATCAAATCCGATCCCCGCGCCAGCGCAATCGCGGCGGAAAAACCGTCAACAATCGCGATAATATCCCGTTCAAGGCCCAGCGCTGCCAGCGCCTCATCCGCTCTGCCTTTCAGCTCACCGCTGCGCCCGGTCAAAATATGTTCCCCTGCGGCATAGCCCGCCACGGTCAGCGGAACGTCCGCCAGCGGATGGCCTTCCCGCACCACCGCAATCAGCCGATCCTCAAACAGCAGACGGGTACGCAGTTCCGGCCCGGCTTCGGCGTCTACTACGCCAGTGACCAGATCGACGCTGCCGTCGCGCAGCGTCTGACTGCTGCGGGTCAGCTTGGGCACAAAGCGCAGCCGCACCCCGGGTGCTTCCCGGCGTACGCGGGCAACCAGCGCCGGGCCAAAGTTTTCCACAAAGCCATCACGGGTTTGCAGGGTGAAAATGCGATCCAACGTCGCCAGATCCAGCGCCGCCGCGGGGCGCAGCGCCGCTTCCGCCTCATCGACCAGGCGGGCAATATGCTGGTTTAGCTCCAGCGCGCGCGGCGTTGGCACCAGCCCGCGTCCGGCGCGCACCAGCAGCGGATCGCCGGTCACCTGCCGCAGACGTGCCAGCGAGCGGCTCATGGCGGAGGGGCTGAGCTGCAATCGGCGTGCGGCGGCCGCCACGCTGCCTTCGCTGAGCAGCGCATTGAGGGTAAAGAGGAGGTTCAGATCGGGTTTGCTCATACGCTGATGTTAGCACAGCGCAACAATGAGATGGCGTTACATGCACGAATAACCTGCAATTCGTGCATCTTCCGCCTTATCAGCAACGGGTTTAGGCTGCGGGTAAATCAATATGGAGAGGCATCCATGAGCCAGACCTGTTATCAATCTTCACCTTATTCATCCGCCGCGCTCTGCGCGCTGGCGCTGACCACCATGCTCTCCTCTATGAGCAGCAGCATCGCCAACATCGGCCTGCCCGCGCTTGCGGCGTTCTTTCACGCCTCGTTTTCCCAGGTCCAGTGGGTGGTACTGACATACCTGCTGGCGGTGACCGGTTCGGTGCTGGCAATGGGCTGGCTGAGCGATCGCTTTGGCCGCCAGCGACTGCTGGCCGCAGGTGTGCTGCTGTTCACTTTAGCTTCGCTGGCCTGCGGGCTGGCCGGTCACCTCGGCTGGCTGATTGCCGCGCGGCTGATCCAGGGGCTGGGGGGCGCAATCATGCTGGTGAACAGCCTCGCGCTGGTGGTGCAGGTGGTTCCGGCCGATCGCAGCGGGCGGGCAATGGGCGTGATGGGATCGCTGTCGGCGCTCGGCACCGCGATGGGACCGGCGTTTGGCGGCGTGCTGGTGGCGGCGTTTGGCTGGCGGGCGCTGTTTTTGATTAATCTGCTGCCCGGCCTGCTGCTGTGGTTGCTGATCCGGCACAGTCTGCTGTCGCCGAAGGGTTCCGCTTCTGACAAGGCAGGTGAAACCGCAGCAGTAACCACCGCGAAAGCCGGAAGTCCGGCATCGGTAATGCCAGCAGACACGGCAGCCATAGATCGTTCAGGCGCAACGGCTGATGCAGGCGTCATGCCACCTTCACCGTCAACGGCGGGGAGTAAGCTGAATCCGCTGCTGCGCCAGCGGGCGCTGATTGCCGGGCTGCTGCTCAGCCTGGTGGTGGCGGCGGTGATGATGACCACGATGGTGGTTGGGCCGTTTTATCTTGCCGCTGGCCTGCATCTCAGCCCGCGTCAGAGCGGTATGCTGATGGCGCTGGGGCCGCTGGTTGCCGTAGCCACGGGTCTGCCCGCCGGGCAGCTGGTGGATCGCATTGGTTCGCCCCGAGCCACCGCGTGTAGCCTGCTGGCGGTGGCGGCCGGATGCGGGCTGCTGACCGAACTGCCGCAGGCGATGGGCCGCAGCGGCTATGCCATCGGACTGATGCTGCTGACGGCAGGTTATGCGTTATTTCAGGCCGCCAACAATACCGCATTGCTGAAAGGGGCCGATCCGGCGCGGCGCGGGCGAGTTTCCGGCATGCTGAATCTGAGCCGCAATCTGGGATTTATCGCCGGTGCAGGGCTGATGGCGACAGTTTATGCCACGGTGGGGCGGGATCTTCCCGCGGTGGATGCGGCTTCGCGCGGGCTGAGCGTCACTTTTGGTCTGGCCGCCGGGATGGTATTGCTGGCGCTGATTGTCGCCCGGCCATGGCGAAATTCGCCCACGGCATAAAATTTCGTTTCGCCATCGAAAACCCTTTTCCGGGCGTATCCCTGCGCCGCATAGCGCAGCATACATTGCTCGCTCTCCGCTACATTGGATAACAGAGGATCGATAACCTATTCAGGAGTTGCCATGTTTGCATCACGTTTACGGGACGCCACCCTGCTGCGCCAGCAGGCCTTTTATGCCGGAGCCTGGCAGGGCGCGATTAATGGTGAAACGCTGCCGGTGATTAACCCGTCCAGCGGTGAAGTGCTCTGTACCATCCCTGCACTGGGTGCCGAAGAGACTCAGCGGGCGATTGACTATGCGGAAGCGGCACGCAAAAGCTGGGGCAAAACCACCAATGCCTCCCGCGCGCTGCTGCTGGAGAAATGGCATCAGCTGATCCTCGATAACGCTGACGATCTGGCGGTGATCATGACCGCTGAACAGGGCAAGCCGCTGGCGGAAGCCAAAGGCGAAGTGCTGTACGGTGCCGGTTTCGTCAAGTGGTTTGCCGAAGAGGCGCGCCGCATCTATGGCGATACCATTCCCGCGCCGAGCGAAGATCGCCGTATTCTGGTGCTGAAGCAGCCGGTAGGCGTCGCGGCGGCCATCACGCCGTGGAACTTCCCCATTGCGATGATCACCCGTAAAGTCGCACCGGCACTGGCGGCGGGCTGCCCGATTATCGTCAAACCTTCCGAACTGACGCCGCTGTCGGCGCTGGCGCTGGTTGAGCTGGCCCAGCGGGCCGGTATTCCGGCAGGTGTGCTGCAGGTGGTGACCGGCCTGCCGAAAGAGATCGGCGAAACGCTGACTGGCAGCCGCACGGTGCGGAAAATCTCCTTTACCGGGTCCACCCGCGTGGGCCAGCTGCTGATGCAGCAGAGCGCTGACAGCATCAAGCGCCTGAGCCTGGAGCTGGGCGGCAACGCGCCGCTCATCGTCTTTGACGATGCCGACCTCGATATCGCCATCAGCGGCATTATGATCAGCAAGTTCCGCAACGCCGGTCAGACCTGCGTTTGCGCCAACCGCATCCTGGTGCAGCGCGGCATTTATCCAAAGGTGGTGGAGCGTCTGCTGGCCGAGGTGGCGAAGCTGAAGGTCGGTGACGGCTTCGCCGACGGCAGCACCATCGGCCCACTGATCAATGCGGCGGCGGTAGCAAAAGTGAATGCCCATATCTCCGATGCCGAACAGCTCGGCGCGACGGTACTGACCGGCGGCGTCAGCAGCGGCGATGGCACCTTTGTTGCGCCAACGGTTCTGGGTGACGTCACCACGCAAATGCGTATTGCCCATGAGGAAACTTTCGGCCCGGTTGCACCGCTGTTTATTTTTGATACGGAGGAGGAAGCGATTAATATGGCGAACGATACGCCATTTGGTCTGGGTGCTTACTTCTTCACCGAAAATATACGCCGGGCGTGGCGAGTGGGCGAAGCGCTGGAATTCGGAATGGTCGGATTTAATACAGGTTCCGTCTCGCTTGAGGTTGCGCCGTTTGGCGGCATTAAACTCTCGGGAATAGGCCGCGAAGGCTCCCGTTACGGTATTGAAGAATATCTGGAATCCAAGGCGTTCCATTTCGGCAGCTTGTAAATACTTTTTTTTAAATTCTTCGACGAAGCCCGCACCCCAAAATGGTGCGGGCTTTTTTATTTGTGATGGCTATCACTTAATCAAAATCAATATTGTCTCTGCTCTTCTCTGGTGCAGTTTTAGTACCAGAATCACCATCATGGTGCGTTCATTTTGTGATGAAAATCATCTATTTAAATAGTCGGTTTAACTGTAAAAAATACCCCGCTATTACGGCACAAAATTTTTTTGGCGTCTGTTTTACGCATTTTTATTTTTTAGCTGACTGGCATACTTTCTGCATTACTTAATACAAAGGCGAATAACCAAAGCCGAAAACATTGTTAGTCAGCCAGCCAGATAAGGTGCCGATAAATAATCTTCCGGCCCGATCTGAATAAGGATTCAACATGCTAAGTTTTGACCCGGAAAAAATAGCATTACCCGCAGGGCACTACATTAACGGCCAGCATCAGGCCGGAGAAGGCAGTGCGCTGCTGGTGAATCGTCCTTCCGACGGCCTGCCTGCCGGGCAGCTGTATGAAGCCGACGCGCAGAAGGTGGATGAAGCAGTCAGCATTGCGGATCGCTCGGTGCGCGAAAGCGGCTGGGCCAGCTGCCCGCCGCGCCAGCGCGGTGCGGTACTGCGGCGCTGGGCCGACCTGATCGCCAGCGACACCCAGCTGGCGCAGCTGGAATCGCTGGGATCGACCCGCCCGATCAGCGACGTGATTAACCATGAAATCCCGTTTACCGCCGAAGCCATTCGCTTCTATGCCGAATGTGCCGATAAGTACAGCGGCGATGTGCTGCCAACCCGCGATGCCAGCCTTGGCATGCTGGTGCCGGAACCTTACGGCGTGATCGGGGCGATTACCCCGTGGAACTTCCCGCTGTCAATGGCGTCCTGGAAATGCGGCCCGGCGCTGGCAGCAGGAAATGCCGTGGTGCTGAAACCGTCCGAGCTGACGCCGTTCTCTACCGTGCGTATGGCCGAGCTGGCCGTGCAGGCGGGCCTGCCTGCGGGCGTACTGAATATCGTGCAGGGCGGCGGTGCTGTTACCGGCAGCGCGCTGGTCGCCCACCCGCTGGTGCGCAAAGTCTCCTTTACCGGTTCTACCGCCACCGGGGCGCGCATTATGAGCGACGCCGCGTTTAACGGCATGAAGCCGGTGACCCTTGAGCTGGGCGGCAAAAGCCCGCAGCTGGTGTTTGACGACGCGGGCGATATTGATGAAGTCGCCGGACGTATTCTGCGCGGCTTTACCGCCAACGGCGGCCAGGCCTGTGTGGCCGGTACACGGCTTATCGTCCAGCGCGGTATCGCCGATGCGCTGGTCAGCAAACTGATCGAACTGTGCCAGTGCTTCCGTCCCGGTGTGACCTGGGATGAGAACAGCCGCTACGCGCCGATGATTGATGCCCGCCAGGCAGCGAAAGTGGCCTCGGTGGTCAGCAGCGCGCGCCAGCAGGGTGCCGAAGTGCTGGTTGGTGGTGAACGCTTTGCCGACACCGGCGAAGGCTACTTCTGGCAGCCCACGCTGCTCAGCGCCGTCAGCAACGATAACCCGGCGGTGCAGGAAGAGATCTTCGGGCCGGTACTGACCGTGCAGATCTTCGACGACGAAGCCGAAGGCCTGGCGCTGGCATCACATCCGACCTACGGCCTGTGCGCCGGAGTACATACCAAAAATATTGACCGCGCCCTGCGCGCGATGCGCGGAATCGCCGCCGGTACGGTGTGGATCAACCGCTACGGTCGCTCCGGCGACTTCATTATTCCAACCGGTGGCTTCCACGGCTCCGGCATTGGCAAGGATTTAGGTCGCCAGGCGTTTGAAGCCTGCCAGCGCTATAAAAGCGTGCTGATCGACTTCTGAAACCCTTAACTCAACACCGAACTCTGAAGAGGTAGCGTAATGGCTGTGTTCAAACCGAAATTTATCACCTTCGACTGCTACGGCACGCTGATCAACTTCGATATGGCCGGTGCAGCCGCCGCCATCTTCGCCGATCGCATCAGCCCGGAGCAGATGAGGGCGTTCACCGACGACTTCTCCGTTTACCGTATGGATGAAGTGCTGGGTGCCTTCAAGCTCTATCCGCTGGTGGTAGCAAACGCGCTGTTCCGCACCGCAAACAAGTGGGGCGTGGAATGCACCCAGGCCGACTGCGACGCGGTTATGACGGCCTGCGCCACCTGGGGTCCGCATCCTGATGTCCCGGCTGGTTTGGCGAAAGTGGCGAAGGAATTCCCGCTGGTGCTGCTGACCAACTCCACCGATGAACTGATCAAAAACCACATCCCGCGCCTGGGTGCACCAATTCACATGACCATCACGGCGGAAGAAGTAGGTGCCTACAAGCCGCAGATGAAAGGCTTTGAGTACATGCTCAACAAGCTGAACTGCGGACCGGAAGAGATCCTGCACGTCTCCAGCAGCCTGCGCTACGACCTGATGACCGCTTACGATCTGGGCATTAAAAACAAAGTGTTCGTTAACCGCGGGCACGGACCGGCCAACCCGGCCTATGAATACACCGAAATCAGCGATATTGGCGGTCTTCCGGGCGTTGTAGGGCTGTAAGGCACAGAGGAACAGGCGATGAAACTGGAATCATTCTGGCAGGCAACCGCACCCGAGTTTACCGGTGCGACCGTTGGCGACTTACCGGCCACGGCGGATGTGGTGGTGATTGGCGGAGGCTTTACCGGCATCTCTGCCGCGCTGAATCTGGCGCGCAGCGGCGTTAACGTGGTGGTGCTGGAAGCGGGGCAGGTGATGAGCCAGGCCTCGGGCCGCAACGGCGGCCACTGCAATACCGGCGTGGCGCAGAACTTTTCTGCGCTGGTGGCAAGCCAGGGCGTTGAGCAGGCGACCCGCTACTATCGCGCCTTTGCTGACGCCGTGGACTACGTGCAGAGCGTGGTGGTGGATGAGCAGATCGACTGCGATTTTCGCCGCTGCGGCAAGCTGAAGCTGGCCAGCAAAGCATCGCATCTGCCGTCGCTGGTCGCAGCCTGCGAGATGATGAAGCGCCATGTTGACCAGGATGTGGAAATTCTCAGCCGCGACGATGTGCGGCGTGAAATAGATTCACCCGATTTTCACGGTGGCCTACTGCAGCAGCACGGCGGCCAGATGCATATGGGTAAATTTGGCGTCGGGCTGGCGGAAGCCGCCGCGCGCGCCGGGGCAGCCATCTATCCGCACACTGCGGTGACCGGACTGACCCGTCTTAACGGTTATCGCCACCGTGTCAGTACCGTGAAGGGCGACATTGTGGCGGAAAAAGTGCTGATGGCGACCGGTTGCTCCAACATCGGTCCGTTTGAGTGGTTCCAGCGCCGCATTATTCCGGTGGGCAGTTTCGTCGTGGTGACTGCCCCACTGGAAGAACGCGTGCTGAACCGCCTGCTGCCGGGCGATCGCACCTATGTGACCTCGCTGAATCTGGGCAACTACATGCGTACCACCGCCGACCGTCGTCTGGTATTTGGCGGCCGTGCACGCTTCGCCATTAGCAGCCCGACCTCCGATGCCCGCAGCGGTGATGTACTGAAGGCCGGTATGCAGAAGATGTTTCCTTCCCTCGGTCATGTACCGATCGACTACTGCTGGGGCGGGCTGGTGGATATGACCGCCGACCGCCTGCCGCACGCGGGGGAACACGAAGGGGTGTTCTACTCGCTGGGCTACAGCGGTCACGGTACGCAGATGTCAGTGTGGATGGGGCGGGTGATGGCCGACCTGGTAGCAGAAAAGGCCAACAACAATCCGTGGCAGCGCAGCAGCTGGCCCGCGGTTCCCGGCTACTTTGGGAAACCGTGGTTCCTGCCGGTAGCGGGCCTGTATTACAAGGCTAAGGATCGGCTCTCCTGATAACTGCCCGCTTCGGGCCGCGCAGTGGCGCCGCCCGATTCAGACAGGTTATCGCAGATTAACAACGCTTTAGGGGTGTACTGATGAGTAAATTTCGCAAAGAATTTAGCCATGCTAACCCGTCCTTAACCCAGGCCATTACGGATGTGTCTCTCTCTCGCCGCAGCATGATGAAACTGCTGTCGGCGGGCGCGGTGATGAGCACCGGCCTGATTGGCTTCCCGGAGTTCAGCTATGCGGCCGAAACCCCGGTACTGGGCGGCAAGCTGCGTGCAGCGGTAGCCAACGCCTCGGCCAGCGACACGCTTGATCCGGCCAAAGGCAGCAACAGCGGCGACTACTGCCGCCTGTTTATGTTCTACAGCGGCCTGACCGAACTGGATAAAGACCTGAAGGCGCAGCCTGCGCTGGCGGAAAGCATTGAAAGCAGCGACGGCCTGACCTGGCAGGTAAAACTGCGCCAGGGCGTGACCTTCCACAACGGCAAGGCGCTGACCGCAGAAGACGTGATTTACTCCCTGAGCCGTCATAAAGATCCGGCGGTGGCGTCAACGGCCATCACCCTGGCCGGACAGATGAAAGAATTCCAAGCGGTCAGCCCGTCTGAGGTGCAGATCGTGCTGGAGCAGGCCAACTTCGACCTGCCGTCGATTCTGGCGACCAGCTCCTTCCTGATCGTACCGGACGGCACCAAAGACTTTACTAAAGCCATCGGCACCGGTCCGTTCACCCTGAAAGAGTTCCAGCCGGGTGTGCGCACCGTCGGCAGCAAAAACAAAAATTACTACAAGCCGGGCCTGCCGCGCCTGGACGAAGTGGAGCTGATGGGCGTGACCGATCCGGCCGCGCGCGTGAATGCCCTGATGTCCGGCGATCTGCAAATGGTATCGACCCTGTCGGCCAACGACGTGAAGCGCCTGAAGCAGAACGGCAAGTTCAACGTGCTGGAAAGTAAATCCGGCATGTACAGCGACCTGATCATCCGCACCGATACCACGCCAGGTAATAACGCCGACTTCGTGCTGGCGATGAAGTATCTACAGCCGCGCGAAATGATCGTCAAAACCGTGCTGCAGGGCTTCGGCGATGTCGGTAACGATACTCCGGTTCCACCGTGGCATCCGATGTACAACAAAGAGCTGCCGCAGCGTCCGCTGGATATCGACAAAGCGAAGTTCCACCTGAAAAAAGCCAACATGGTCGGCGCGAAAGTGGAAATCATCACCACGCCGAACATCGAAGGGGCCGTTGAAGGTGGCCAGCTGATCCAGCAGATTGCCCGTTCGGCCGGTCTGAACGTCTCCGTGCGTCGCGTGCCGTATGACGGCTACTGGTCATCACACTGGATGAAAGATCCAGTGGGTTACGGCTCGGTCAACCCGCGCCCGACGCTGGATATGCTTTTCTCCCAGTTCTACCTTTCCACCGCGCCGTGGAACGAGTCCGGCTGGAAAAACGAGCAGTTCGACCAACTGGTGGCTGCTGCCCGTGGCGAAAGCGACCAGGGCAAACGCAAGCAAATGTATGGCGACATGCAGAAGCTGGTGTATGACAACTGCGGCACGCTGATCCCGGCCTTCATCAGTTCGATGGACGGCTGTAGTAACAAAGTGAAAGGGGTTGAGGCCTGGCCGTCAGGAATGATGATGGGCTATCGCTTCCACGAGTTTGCCTGGCTCGCTTCCTGATAAGGAGAACGGCGATGAATCGGTACATTTTCAAACTGATATTCCGGCGCGTAGGGTCGGGTTTACTTACGCTGCTGATCGTCTCAATGCTGGTGTTCTTTATCACCAGCATGCTGCCGGGCGATGCAGCACAAATGATCCTTGGCCAGTCAGCTACCCCGGAAACGGTGGCGGCGCTGCGCCAACAGCTGGGTCTGGATCAGCCGCTGATTGCGCGTTACTTCGGCTGGCTGGCCGGAATGCTTCAGGGCGATTTTGGTACCTCGTTCGCCAGTAATCTGCCGGTCAGCCAGCTGGTGTCGCAGCGTATTCCGGCGACCTTCCAGCTGGCGGCCACCACCACCGTGGTATCGGTGCCGCTGGCACTGATCATCGGCATCGCAGCCGCCATGAAGCGCGGTTCGATGCTGGACCGCGCGTTAGTGGTCGGCACCATGTCGGTGGTGGCGGTGCCGGAGTTTCTGGTGGCGACCGTTGCCGTGCTGATTTTTGCGGTGAAGTTACAGTGGGTCCCGGCGATGTCGCTGGGGTCCACCCACCAGGATTTCCTTGGCTTCCTGCGCACCTTCGCGCTGCCGGTGGTGACGCTGTGCTGCGTGGTGGTGGCACAGATGGCGCGTATGACTCGCGCCGCCATCGTCAACCAGATGGACAGTCCTTACCTGGAAATGACCCTGCTGAAAGGCGTTTCGCCGCTGCGCGCCATGCTGCGCCACGCGCTGCCTAATGCCGTAGGGCCGATTGCCAACGCCATCTCGCTGAGTCTGTCCTACCTGTTCGGCGGGGTAATCATTATCGAAAGCATCTTCAGCTATCCTGGCGTCGCCAGCCAGCTGGTGGATGCGGTAAGCAACCGCGATCTGCCCGTGGTCCAGCTGTGCGTGATGTTCTTCGCCTGCTGCTACCTGGTGCTGCTGCTGGCCGCGGATGTGCTGACCATTGCGTTTAATCCTAAGTGGAGGGGCTGATGAACACACTCACGCTGCCGTGGCGCTTCTTTCAATCTCTCAACATCAGCGGCCGCATCGGCCTGCTGATCGCCCTGTTCTGGATCGTTATGGCGATATTCGGTGGCTCGCTGGCCCCGCATAACGTCGAGGATATCGGTGCCGGTCCGCTGTTTGGCGATATCAGCCGGGAGTTCTGGTTTGGCACCGACTATCTGGGCCGCGATATCTTCAGCCGCGTGCTGGTTGGCGCACGCTACTCGATTGGCCTGGCGCTAACGGCCGCCGTTCTCGCCAGCCTGGTGGGTACGCTGCTCGCGCTGCTGGCCGCGGTCGCCGGTCGCTGGCTGGAAGAGGTGCTGGGCCGTATCAATGATGCGATGCTGGTACTGCCGGGGAAAATTCTGGCGCTGATGATTGTCGCGGTGTTCGGTTCATCGCTGCCGATGCTGATCCTGACGGCGGTGATCACCTACTGGCCGGGTGCCTACCGTATTGCCTACGCCATGGCGTCCAGCCTGCGTTCAATGGACTACGTGCAGGCATCAAGACTGCGCGGCGAGAGCCGTCTTTACGTGGCGATCCACGATATTTTACCGAATATGCTGCACCCGATGCTGACCGATTTCGGCCTGCGTTTTGTCTACATCGTGCTGATGCTCAGCGGCCTGAGCTTCCTCGGCCTGGGCGTGCAGCCACCGTATGCCGACTGGGGCACGCTGGTGCGTGAAAATCTTCAGGGGCTGTTTGACGGCTCCCCGGCGGTGCTGATGCCGGCGGTGGCGATCGCCAGCCTGACCATCGGTGCCAATCTGTTTATCGACAGCCTGCAGGCAATGCGCCCGCTGACGCTGGCTAAGGGGACCGCATGAATATTACGCCACACAGCGCCACGCCGATGGTGTCCGTCGAAAACCTGCGGGTGACGGCCAACAGCGACGACGGCCGGGAAATCACCCTGGTTTCCGATATTCGTTTTACCGTACAGAAAGGGGAAGTGCTGGCGCTGATCGGCGAGTCCGGCTCGGGCAAAACCACCATCGCGCTGGCGCTGATGGGCTATGCCCGCCACGGCTGCCAGATTGCCGGAGGCACCGTACACGTGGCCGGCACCGACGTCACCTCGCTCACGCCATCCCAGCTTTGCCAGTTTCGCGGCAACAAGGTCGCCTATATCGCCCAGAGCGCGGCGGCCTCGTTTAACCCGGCGATGAAAATTATGGACCAGGTGGTGGAGCCGGTAGTCATCCACGGGGTGATGAAGCGCGCCGATGCCGAGAAAAAAGCGGTGGAGCTGTTCCGCGAGCTGGCGCTGCCGAACCCGGAAACCATCGGCGAGCGCTATCCGCACCAGGTTTCTGGCGGCCAGCTGCAGCGCCTGATGACCGCTATGGCGCTGATTAGCGATCCGGACGTGGTGATCCTTGATGAACCGACTACCGCGCTGGATGTGACCACCCAGGTGGAAGTGCTGAAAACCTTCCGCCGCGTGGTGCGCCAGCGCGGCACCACCGCCATCTACGTCAGCCACGATCTGGCGGTGGTGGCGCAGATGGCCGATAAAATTCTGGTCTTGCTGAAGGGCAATATCGCCGAGTACGGCACCACCGAGCAGCTGCTGCGTGCGCCGCAGGCCGAGTACAGCCATCAGCTGCTGGAAGCGGCCCGGCAGAAACCGCGCCAGAGCCCGTGGCTGTCGGCCAGCGAAGCCGAGCAGCCGCTGTTGCAGGTGCGGGATCTGTCGGCGGGCTATGGGCCGCTGGACGCCGAAGGCCAGCCGAAAGTGAAAATTTTGCAGGATATCAACTTCAGCCTGTACCGCGGCCAGGCCATCGGTATTATCGGTGAGTCCGGATCGGGGAAAACCACCCTGGCCCATGCGATTGCCGGGATGAACAAGCCCTGCGGCGGCCACATTCTGTTTAACGGTCACTATATCGAAGGCGATATGCACAAGCGGCCGGAAAACGAGCTGCGCCGCATTCAGTATGTATTCCAGATGGCCGATACCGCGCTGAACCCGGCGCACAGTATTGAAACCATCCTCAAGCGCCCGCTGAAGCTGTTCCACGGCCTGCGCGGCCCTGCGCTGGAGCGCAGAATGCTGGAGCTGCTGGACCTGGTTCGCCTGCCGCGCAGCGTACTGTGGCGTCGTCCGTGGTCGCTCTCCGGCGGTCAGAAGCAGCGTGTTAACCTGGCGCGCGCGCTGGCGGCCGAACCGGACCTGATCCTCTGCGACGAGGTGACATCCGCGCTGGATACCGTGGTTGCGGCGGCGGTGCTGGATCTGATCACCGAGCTGCGCCGTGAGCTGGGCCTGTCGGTGCTGTTTATCAGCCATGATTTGCACGCCGTTCGTTCAGTGTGTGACGAGATTATCGTGGTGAAAAATGGCCGCATGGTGACGCAGGTCGCGCGTGAAGATTACGACAAGCCATCCACCGAGCTGTACTACGAGCGGCTGAAGCGTGCAGTGCCGGAACTGCGCCAGGGCTGGCTGGATGAGCACGAAGAGAGCGATATCGCGCTCTGAATGATGACCGACAGCGCGGTGGTCTGAACAGGCAATACCTGTATCAGGCCATCGCCGCTAACGTGACTGATTGATTGCGGGGAGAGTCCATCGTTGAGTACGCCCCGTTAAACCACTTTTTCAGAGGTAACAGAGAACATGCCCGCACCGATACGATACGTACAGGACAGTCCTTACTTCCCGCCGGAAGTGGATGTGGTGGTGATCGGCGCCGGTATTGCCGGAGCGGCCGCCGCCTACGAGCTGGCCAAAAAAGGCGTCAGCGTGGTGCTGATTGAAAAGGGCCTGGTCGGCGGCGAACAGTCGAGCCGCAACTGGGGCTGGTGCCGTCAGCAGAACCGCGACGAGCGCGAGCTGCCGCTGATCATTTATGCCCTACAGCGCTGGGATGAGCTGGCGGGTGAAACCGGTGAAGAGCTGGGCTTCCGCCGCAGCGGGCTGGTTTACGCCTCCCGTAATCAGGACGATATCAACGCCTGGGAAAAGTGGAACCAGATGGCGAAAACCTACGGCTTCAGCAGTGAAATTCTCACTGCCGCCCGCGCCAAAGAGATGACGCCGGGCAGCACCACTGCCTGGCTGGGTGGCGTGCATTCGCCGACCGACGGCCACGCCGAACCGTCACTGGCGGCACCCGGCCTGGCAATTGCCGCGCAGAAGCTCGGCGCGAAAGTGTTTCAGCAGTGCGCGGTGCGCGGGCTGGATATCTCCGGCGGGCGCGTTAGCGGCGTGTGGACCGAGCGTGGGCTGATTAAAACCAGCCGGGTGATCTGCGCGGGCGGGGCCTGGACCTCAATGTTCTGCCGCCGCCACGGTATCGATCTGCCGCTCGGCAACGTGATCGGCACCGCGTTCCGCACTAAACCGATTGAGCAGGCGATTGCGCTGCCGCTGTATACCCCGGGCTTCGCCTGCCGTCCGCAGATGGACGGCAGCTACACCATGTCGGTATCCGGCCGTGGTCGTCTGGAGCCGGGTGCGCAGGGGCTGCGCTATGCCCGCCAGTTCTATCCGACCTTCAAGGCGCGGCGTAAAAACCTGACGCTTAATCTGGGCCTCAGCCCGTTCTTCAACGGCCCGGAAGCGTTCGGCCGCTGGCAGATGGACGGCACATCGCCGTTTGAAAAAATCCGCATTCTCGACCCGCGCCCGGATATGGCGATGGTGCAGGAAGGCATCGACGCCATGCGTAAAGAGTACCCGGCGATGGGCAAAATCCAGCTGGAACAGGCGTGGGGCGGCATGATTGACAGCACGCCGGACGCGGTGCCGGTCATTTCCCACGTCGGCAAACTGCCGGGGCTGATTATCTCGGCGGGCTACAGCGCGCACGGCTTCGGTATCGGGCCGGGGGCAGGCCGCCTGGCTGCCGATCTTGCCAACGGCGATACACCGATTGTGGATGCGACCCCGTATCGCTATGAGCGACTGGTTGACGGTTCCGGCCTTAACGCGCCGGGCATGATGTAAGGAACGACGATGACAATTGAATTCGTAGCGATGAATGAAACTCATCTGGATGCCGCCTTTGCGCTGACCCAGAGACTCAAGTGGCCGCACCGCCGCGCCGACTGGCAGCAGGCGCTGCTGCTGGGGGAAGGGATCGTGGCGCAGGAAAACGGCGAAGTGATTGGCACTATCCTCTGCTGGCACTGGGGGCGTGACTATTCCACCCTCGGGCTGGTGATCGTCGACGATGCCCAGCAGGGCCGCGGCATTGGCCGCCAGCTGATGCAGATGGGAATGGATAAACTGGCGGGCAGCAACATTCGCCTGCACGCCACCGAGGCGGGTAAGCCGTTGTATGAAAAACTCGGTTTTGTTGCCACCGGGCACATTGAGCAGCATCAGTGCCGCGAGCTGCCGACGGTTAGCGCCCCGACCTGCGCGCCCGGCCAGCGGCTGCGTGCTGCGGCAGCTCAGGATGCCGCACTGCTGACCGCGCTGGACCGCCAGACGCTGGGCCAGCATCGTCCGCTGCTGATTGCCAACCTGCTGGACAGCGCCGAGCGTTTCCTGGTACTGGAAGAGAACGGTGCGCCTGCCGGTTTCGCCTGCCTGCGCCGCTTTGGTCACGGCTATGCGATTGGCCCGGTGGTGGCCCGCAGCGCACAGAGCGCCAGGGCGCTGATCGGTGAACTGCTTAGCGGCGTCAGCGGCCAGTTTGTGCGCATCGATACCGATCGTGCAACGGGCCTGGGGCCATGGCTGAACGAGCTGGGGCTGGTGGAAGTGGACGCCCCGGTCACCATGTATAAAGGCGACGTCTGGCAGCCGGAAAGCGGCGGCATGCAGGCGTTCGCGCTGATGACGCAGGCGATGGCGTAATGAATATTGTCTATAAATCGGAGCCCGAACGCGGCCGTAAGTGGGCCTCTCTGTTGGCGGATCTGGCGCCCGGTGCCAGCTTCCGCCAGTGGCCGGAGGTGGGTAACGCCGAAGAGGTGGAGTACCTGGTGGCCTGGCAGCCGCCGGAAAACATCATGCAGCAGTTTCCTAACCTGAAGGTGCTGTTCTCGGTCGGTGCCGGAGCGGATCAGTTTGACTACGCCAGCCTGCCGCCGTCGCTGCCGGTGGTGCGGATGATCGAGCCGGGACTGACGCAGGGGATGGTGGAGTACGTGACTTTTGCCGTGCTCGGTCTGCACCGCGATATGCCGCGCTACCTGCAACAGCAGCGCGAGGAAATCTGGCAGGCGCACAGTATGCGCTCCGCTGCCGACTGCCGCATCGGCGTGATGGGGCTGGGCAACCTCGGCGAGGCGGTGCTGAAACCGCTGGTGGCGATGGGCTTTGACTGCGGCGGCTGGAACCGCAGCCCGCGCGATCTGCCCGGCGTGCGCTGCTGGACCGGTGAAGCGCAGCTGAGTGAATTCCTGGCACGAACCGATATTCTTATCTGCCTGCTGCCGCTGACAGCCAGTACCGAAGGCATTCTGAACGCCGACCTGTTCCGCCAGCTGCCGCGCGGCGCTTCGCTGGTTCAGGTGGGGCGGGGACCTCAGCTCGATCACGACGCACTGCTGGCTGCGCTGGATGAACAGCATCTGGCGGCGGCGGTCATCGACGTCACCGTTCCCGAGCCGCTGCCCGCCGGGCATCGCTTCTGGCAGCATCCGCAGATCTGGCTGACGCCGCATATCGCCAGCCAGACCCAGCCGGAAAGCGCTGTGGTTGCGCTGCTGGAGAACATTCGCCGCTTTGAACGCGGAGAAACCATGGTCGGCCTGGTCGACCGGGAAAAAGGATACTGATATGGATATTTCTCAGCTGGTCGCGCTGCGCCGCGATCTGCATATTCACCCTGAACTGGCCTACAACGAGCACCGTACCGCGGCTATCGTCGCCGAATTCCTGGATGATCTGGGCATTGAGGTGCATCGCGGTATCGGTAAAACCGGGGTGGTGGGTGTACTGAAGCGCGGCAGCAGTACGCGTGCAATCGGCCTGCGTGCCGATATGGATGCGCTGCCGATGAACGATCTCGGCAGCCAGCCGTGGAAAAGCCAGACGGCGGGCGTCTGCCACGCCTGCGGCCACGACGGCCATACGGTGATGCTGCTGGGTGCCGCCGCGCAGCTGGCCTCGAATCCTGATTTTGACGGTACGGTGAATTTTATCTTCCAGCCGGCGGAAGAAGGGCAGGCCGGGGCGAAGGCGATGATCGAAGACGGTCTGTTTACCCGCTTCCCCTGCGATGCGGTCTACGCCATTCATAACTGGCCGCAGCTGCCGCTCGGCGTGGTGCAAACCCGTCCCGGACCGATTATGGCGGCCGGAGATGCCTTCAGCATTACCGTTCACGGCGGCGGCGGGCATGCCGCGCAGCCGCAGCTGACGCCGGATACCCTGCTGGCGACCAGCGAGCTGGTGGTGGCGCTGCATACCATCGTCAGCCGCAACCTCGACCCGTGCGATCCGGCCGTGTTAACCGTGACGCGGATCAACGGCGGTTTCTCGCACAATATGATCCCGGCGGATGCCACGCTCAGCGGCACGGTGCGCGCCTTTGACAGCGCAGTGCAGGACACCATTGAACGCCGCATGCGTGAACTGGCCGCCAGTGTGACCGCCGCGCACGGCCTGACGGCAACGGTGAAATACGAGCGCTACTATCCGGCAACCATTAACAGCGCTGAAGAGGCGGCGGTGGCATTACGCGCTGCGCGTCGGGCGGGGCTGGAACACGGCGAAGCGGTAAAACCTGCGCTCACCTCGGAAGATTTCTCCTTTATGTTGCAGGCAAAACCGGGGGCATATCTGTGGCTTGGCTCCGCCGACAGCCGCCCGCTGCATCATTCAGAATATGATTTTAACGATGCGCTGATCCCTTATGGCATTCGCTGGTTCCGTGCCGTTGTTCAGGAAACGCTCGGCGTAAAAATATAACCGACAGATTAGCCCGAATTACGAAAGTTAATGCTGCTGCCGGTCCATCAACGGCAGCTTACCCCCATGGCTTATTGCGATACTTGGCAAATACAATTTTCACGTCAAAGAGGCAAAGAAATGCATAATTTACTGGCTGAGCAGCAGACATTTTCTGATAACGCACTGTTACTGGATACCCGCGCAGAGAACGTTCCGCGCGGCGTAGTAACCGCACACCCGATTGTGATTGCTAAAGGCAAAGGATCGGAAGTGTGGGATGTGGAAGGAAATCGCTATTTAGATTTCGTTGGTGGCATCGGCGTATTAAACGTTGGCCACAATCACCCGGCGGTAGTGAATGCCGTTACCGAACAGCTGCAGCTGGTTTCCCACGCCTGTTTCCAGGTGGCTGCCTACCCGGGCTATATCGAACTGGCAAAGCGCCTGAATAAATTAGTCGGTGCCGGTGAAGAATTTAAAAGCGTATTTTTCACCAGCGGTGCAGAAGCAGTAGAAAATGCGGTGAAGATCGCCCGCGCGCACACTAACCGCCCCGGCGTGATTGCCTTTGACGGTGCCTTCCACGGCCGTACGTTATTAGGCGTGACCCTGACCGGGATGAGCCAGCCGTATAAACAGAACTTCGGTCCGTTCCCTGGCGATGTTTACCGCGTGCCGTTCCCGAATGCCTTCCACAATATTTCGGAAGCGGACTGCTTAAAGGCGCTGGATACCCTGTTCGCGGTGCAGATCCTACCGGAGCGCGTAGCGGCGATTATCATTGAACCGGTGCAGGGCGACGGCGGCTTCCTGGCGGCGTCCCCGAGCTTTATGCAGGCGCTGCGTGAGATCACTCAACGCCACGGCATTCTGCTGATCTGCGATGAAGTGCAGACCGGCTTTGGCCGTACCGGCAAGATGTTTGGTTTCCAGCACACCGGCATTGTGCCGGATCTGGTGACCGTGGCGAAAAGTCTTGGCGGCGGCCTGCCGATTTCCGGCGTGGTCGGTAAAGCGGCGATCATGGACGCACCGACTCCGGGCGGACTGGGCGGCACCTACGGCGGTAACGCGCTGGCCTGTGCGGCTTCGCTGGCCGTGCTGGATCTGCTGGAGCACGATAACCTGCTCGAGCGCTCCAACCAGCTTGGTGAACACCTGAATGCGCGCCTGCGCCAGCTGGCGGATAAATACGCCTGCATCGGTGAAGTACGCGGTATTGGCTTTATGCAGGCGGTAGAGATCATCGATTTCGAAACCAAACAGCCGGATGCGGCGCTGACGCAGAAAATTCTGGATTGCGCCTGCCAGGAAGGCCTGCTGTTAATCAAGTGTGGCCTGCATCGCAATACCGTGCGTTTCCTTGCGCCGCTGGTGACCAGTGATTCGCAGCTGGAAGAAGCGCTGCATATCTTTGATATTGCACTGGCTCGTGCAACGGGTCGACTGGGCTGAACGACAGTTCCTCATTGATATTATTGTATTTATTGATAATAACGGCTGGATGGTATGGCACGGTAAATCGCTGGCGTAAGTTGCGGAAAGCGTGCTATACCATTGGAAATTACCTGAAATATCTGACGCGCAGAACATCCCACTGCGCGGTGGATAGGGAAGGGTTGTGACAATGTAGTAACAATGAGGGCGGTTATGAACGGCTTAATGAAACTGGACCGTATCGACATCAACATTCTGGTGCAGCTGCAAAAAGATGGCCGTATCAGCAATGTGAATCTTGCCGATGCCGTTGGGCTGTCGCCCAGCCCCTGTCTGCAGCGCGTCAAGCGCCTGGAAACCGCCGGGTTTATCACCGGCTATGAAGCCCACATCAATCTGACCAAGATTACGGATTCGGTGACGGTGTTTACCGAGGTGACCCTTTCCGGCCATCGTCGCGAAGATTTTATGAAGTTTGAGAACGCTATCCGCGAAGTTGATGAGCTGATGGAGTGCCATCTGATCACCGGCGGTTATGACTATCTGTTACGGTTTATAACCCGCAGTATTGAGCATTATCAGGAAGTGATTGAAGGGTTGCTGGATGCGAAGGTGGGGATCGATAAGTACTTTAGTTATATTGTCATTAAGTCACCGATTATGAAAAGCAGCGTGCCGTTGCGTTCGCTGATTACGCGTCATACCCAGGTTGAGTTTTGATTTGGCTGGTTAGCTGGTTAGCTGGTTAGCTGGTTAGCTGGGATCGCTGCGGCATGGGTGGCAGGGCTTCGGCCTCTGCGGCTGCCGGGCGGTCCTCGCGCCGCTTTGCGGTGCCTTCGGTTACGGCACCCGGCCGCACGGATCGGCGAAGACGTGTCATCCCTGACCCGACTTCGCCTGCCGCCAACATCCCTGTTGGCGGCTCCTGGCCAGCTGCCTTCACCTCAGCGCTGCGGATTACCCGCCAGCCGCAGAGGCCGATCCCCTTCGAAGTTTGTGCTTGCTGCTTTTGTTGCTGGTTCTGATGCGCAAGCCTGACTGGCAGGCCGAAAGCTGACATCTGCGTTATCGCAGTCTGCACCTTACTGCTGTGGATTGCCCGGCAGCCGCAGAGGCTGGACTCACCTTATTCATCTGACAAACTTCAATACCTGAGATGCTCTCTTTCCGTGATTTTTCTATGCCTGAACTGGGCAATGTGCTGTCATTTCTTGTCAAAACCAACGCTTATCTGGCAAAGCAGGTGGGCAGGAGTCTTTCTGAAGGGCAATCCGCAGCGCTGAACGCAGTGAGGAAGCCCGGATTCGGCCACAGGGATGTGGACGAAAGGCGCAGTTGCGCAGGACGCGCATCTGTGCCGGTCCGTGAGGCTGACGAACGAAGTGAAGGTATCGCGAAGCGACGCGAGGACCGCCCGGAAGGAAGACACCTGCCTTCCTGCGAAACATATAACCCGCAGAATACGCCCCGATACTGTCATTTCGAGGAGATTATTTCTTCTTATTCAGCATCGACTTCAGATCGGCAAACGGATTGTAGGTGGCCTCACCGACATCTTTTTGCGCATCTTCACCCGCAACAACGGTGGTGCCGTACTGATCTGCCTCGGTGTACTTCGAGTGCTCGTGATCGTGGCAGTACAGGCACAACAGCTCCCAGTTGCTGCCGTCTTCCGGGTTATTGGTATGATCGTGATCGATGTGGTGAACCGTCAGCTCGCGGAGGTTGGAATAGACAAACTCGCGTGAACAACGACCGCAGACCCACGGATAAATTTTGAGTGCTTTCTCACGGTAGCCGCTTTCCAGCCGCGCGTAGTTCTTAGGGATAAAAGCCATTGCCGATGTTACCTGTGATAGAACGATGAATTCAGAATAGTGCCGTCAATATACCTCATTATTGAGAGTAAGGATAAATGAAGTATGCCGTACGAACCCTGATTTTAATGGCCTTCACCAGAGTCCGTAATGCCTGAATTTCAGTTTCGATAATCCGGTAAAACGATGAACACTGAGGCGTAGCCGCAGGATAAAAAAAAGTATCCAGCGCAAAAATGTCACCTGGTGAAACAGATGACGGCAGCTAGAGAAGTTTCGTAAGGTGGCAAACAAGGTAAATGAAAAGAGGAGGCCATCATGAGGAGATTTCAGGGCAAACGCATTCTAATCACCGGCGGGAGCAGCGGTATGGGGTTGGCCGGCGCGCTGCGCATTGCCAGCGAAGGAGGGCAGGTGGCTATCACCGGTTTGAATGAAGAGCGCCTGGCGAAAGCCCGCAGACTGTTACCGGGCAACACGCTGATCCTGAGAAATGATGCCGCCGCTGAAGGGGATACTACCGCACTGGCGGTGGCCGTCAGCGAGTGGGGCTCGCTGGACGGACTATGGCTGAATGCCGGTTACGCGGAGGTGGGGGCACCGGAGTCCGTTACGGCCGACGGTTTTAACCGGATGATGAATGCCAATGTTCGCGGGCCGATGCTTCAGTTAGCTGCACTGTCCGCCTCGCTAAATCCCGGCGCATCCGTACTGGTTACCTCGTCATCTTCGGTTTATGAAGGCGCGGCGATGACCAGTCTGTATGCCGCGACCAAGGGCGCGACCGTGGCGATGGTGAAAAGCTGGGCCGCTGCGCTGGCCGCGCGCAACATCCGCGCCAACACGCTGGTTCCCGGTCCGATCGAGACGAATTTTCGGCACTTTATGCCGGAGGAGTCCCGCCAGCAGTTTGAGGATTTCGTGGTCAGCCAGGTGCCGCTGAGGCGAGCGGGGACAGCAGAAGAAGCCGCCGCCGTCGCGCTTTTCCTGCTATCCGACGACGCTTCTTACGTGACCGGAAGCCAGTACGCGGTGGATGGCGGGTTGGTGCATTACTGATGTGACGTCTGATTTTATGCCGCATCAGACTTAAAGCGTTTTTATTTACGCCGTTTGCGATGCACATGTAGCAGAACCTGAACGCGATCCCCTGCGGGGGATCTGACCTGGCCACGGCCTTCTGTGGGTATATTGATTGATGATCTCTGCCGTAGCAGCTATAACCCCGAAGCTTCCGTAGAGGTGATTTACCGCTTGCGTTATTTTCATCCTTCGATGAAATACGGCTATTCTCTCATTCCCGCCAGCACCGATATCAATGCCCCTGCATCAGTCATCTCTGATATCCATTCGGCTGGAATTACTTTTAGCATTCCGCCATTCCGCCAGCAGTGGCTATTTAAATAGTTTTATGTTAATAACGCCGCAGCAGAGAATGTCACTTTTACCGCCATTTCTATAAACCGTGCCAATATTCTCTCCCAACGTAGATAAGGCGATCGAGAAAGAGAGTTAAGATTCAGTGATGTGAAGATTTCAATTGAAAAAGTTCACCGATGTTATTAATTGGGTGTTGTCGATTGATTTTCGGATTTTTCAGGAATTTTTATTCTGGAGTAAGGATTTTGTAAAAATTATACTTTCATGCTGAAAAATAACGTTAAATATTGTAAGGAATACAATGAAAAAGCTACTCCTCTGCGGCATGGTTCTACTCTCTACATCCTGCGCTGATTTCCAGCAGACCGTTGGCGAAAAAATGAAAGCGGTCAATGCGGCGCTCAATACCAATAGCACCAGCACCACCGGTACGCAAACCACGGCCTCGGTAAAACAATCCGGTAAAATCACCAATGAACAGTGCAAGACTAGCATTGGTAAAAGCAGAACCTACTTCGAACAGATTCTGGGCTTCAAACTGAATGAATCTAATTCTTCTGGCTACACGTCATTCTCAGAAACCTACAACCTGCAAATTTCCGATCGTAAAGATCGTTTCGGCGGAAATCTGGCTATCTGCATCATCTCAATCGACCCGCAGACCAATAAAGTAACCACCTTCTCGATGCCGACATAATCTAGCCTCGGATTTAATTACAAGGGGCGATATTCCTGCCCCTTGTAAGATGATTTACTTTCCAGCCGTTCATCCTGATATTTTCTGCTTCTGCTTCTGCTTCTGCTTCTGCTTCTGCTTCTGCTTCTGCTTCTGCGTCGACAACTAAAAAATCCATCCATGAACAATTGGTTTTATACAGGCAACCCGGAAATCAAACAGCAGACGGATGGTGGCCCCAAAAGGGGCAATCCACAGCGCTGAACGGAAAGAGGAAGCCAGGATTTGGCCGCATGGACGCGGCCAAAAAACACAGCCGGGGCAGGACGCCCCGTCTGTGTTGTTCCGACAGGCTGATGACTGAAGTGAAGGAATCGCGAAGCGACGCGAGGACCCGCCCCGTTGGGGGCCACCACCCGTCAGCGTTATCGCAGTCACCACAGCCGACTAAGCCCTTTAAATTACAGACTCGATCCCCCATCAAATCGACAGACGACGCAGAAAATTTCCCCACCCACCCGTAATTCCCCACAAAACGCCGTAGTCACCCCCCGTTACAAAAAAATCCCGCCGCCAAAAACCGTACACTCATTTTATCCCCACAAAAAACAGGTCAGGAGCCACCATGCTACAGCCGCTCGTTCCCATCATTGCCGAATGGCAGCGCGACGACTATCTGCTCAGCAGCGACCCAAAACGGCTGGATGTGGCATGGGTCCACCATCAGCTTTCTGAAAACAGCTACTGGGCCAAAGGACAGCCGCTGGCGCAAACGCTGCGCGCCCTGGCGGGATCGCTCTGCTTCGGCATCTATCACCGGGGCCGGCAGGTGGGATTTGGCCGCCTGATCACTGACTACAGCCGCTTTGCCTACCTCAGCGACGTGATCATTGACCCGTCGCAGCGCGGCCACGGGCTCGGCGGCTGGTTTGCCGCCAGTATTTTGCAGCACCCTGAACTCAAAACCGTAAAACGCTGGATGCTGGCCACCGACGATGCCCATGAGGTCTATCGCCGCGCGGGCTGGCAGCCGGTGGAAAAGCCACAACGATTGATGGAATTCATTCCCACCCACCCAGAGGATCACACCGCATGAGTTACCGCGTTGGCGTCGATATTGGCGGCTCGTTCACCGATTTTGCCGTGCTGGACGAGCGAGATAACAGCATTCGAACGCTAAAAGTTCTGTCGCGCCCCGACAGCCCCGGCAGCGAAATTACCACCGGCCTTGCCCAGTTCCGCGAGCGCGACGGCATCCAGCCGCAGGAAATCAGCGCGTTTACCCACGGCACCACCGTCGGCGTCAACGCGGTGATCCAGCGCAAAGGCGTGCGGCTGGCGTTGTTTGCCACAGACGGTTTCTGCGACGTGCTGGAGCTGGCCCGCCTGAAGATCCCCCATATCCACGATCTGTTTTCACGCCGCCCGGCTCCGCTGATTTCCCGCGATCGGGTTTTCGCCATTCGTGAACGCACTGATCGTGACGGCCGGGTATTGCAGGAGGTCGACAGGCAAAGCGTGGTAGAGGCGATTGACGGCGCGCGGGCGGCAGGCTGCGAGGGGATCGTGGTTTCGCTGCTGCACAGCTATCGCAACGGCGGCAACGAGGCGCGGGTGCGGGAACTGGTCGCTGAGCTGGCCCCGGATCTGCTGACCTCCTGCTCGGCGGAGATCTGGCCGATTATTCGTGAGTACGAACGCACCATCACCGCAGTGATCAACGCCTACGTACAGCCAAAGGTCATCCACTATCTCGACTCGTTCGAGCGGGCGCTAAAAGAGATGGGCGTTCCTGTACCACCACGTATCACCAAGTCCAACGGCGGAGTGATGGGGCTGGCGCAGGCCAAAGCGGAATGCGTACAGATGGTGCTTTCCGGTACCGCTTCCGGGGTGATCGGTGCCAGCTATATTGCGGAAAACTGCGGCTTTGACCGTCTGCTGAGCCTGGATATTGGCGGCACCAGCGCTGATGTGGCAGTGATTATCGATGGTCGCCCGGAATACGGCAGCGGTGAAATTATCGGTGACTTCCCGATCTACATTCCGTCGGTTTCCGTCACCTCGGTGGGACAGGGCGGCGGCTCGATCGCCTGGATCGACAATCTGGGGGTGTTACAGGTGGGGCCGGACAGCGCGGGTTCACTGCCTGGCCCGGTCTGCTTCCGCCGCGGCGGTACAGAAGCCACCGCCACCGATGCCTTTGCCGCCTGCGGCATGATCGGCCATGGCGATCTCGGCTACAACGCGGTGCAGGTCGATGTAGCAGGGGCGCGGGCGGCGGTGCAGAAACTGGCCGAACCGCTGGGCATCAGCATTGAAGAGACGGCAGAAAACATTATCGCGCTGGCGATTTCCAGCATGTACAGCGACACCAGCGGGCTAATATCCCGTTTCGGCCTCGATCCGCGCGAGTTCTACTTCCTTGCATTTGGCGGTGCCGGGCCGATGATGGGCTGCTTCCTGGCGCGCGAACTAAAGCTGAAAGGCGTGGTTGTACCGCCAACACCCGGCGTGCTTTCGGCGTTGGGCGGGCTGGTCGCCGATATCAAAAACGACTTTATCAACACGCTTTACTGCGATCTGAACCCGGCTGCCAGTGCCGCTCTGCATGATGCCAGCGGCGTATTGCGCGATGAAGCCGAAGGCTGGCTGCAGCGCGAGTACGGTGGCGATCTGCCGTACCGGCTGAGCTTCTCCGCCGATATGCGCTATCGCGGCCAGTCGTTTGAAATCGACGTGGCGCTGGAGGAAGAATGGCTGCGGGCGGGCAATCTGGCCGCGATCCGTCAGGCTTTCGATGCCCATCACACCCGCCTGTTCGGCCACCACGATGAGCATGCGGCGGTGCAGCTGATTAACCTGCGGCTGGTGCTGAGTTCGCCTACGCCAAAACCGCAGATGAACCTGCTGGCCGCCGCCGAGGGTCCGGTGCAGGTACTGCGCCAGGTGGAAGCCTGGATCGACGGGCGCTGGTGGCAGGTGGATGTGGTTTCCCGCTCCGCGCTGGCCGCCGGGCACCAGCTCACCGGCCCGGTTATCGTCGCGCAGGACGACTGCACCACCTGCGTACCGCCGCAGATGCAGGTCGACGTCGACCGCTTTGGCAACCTGATTATCACCCCCGTTTCCGGAGAACATCATGGCAATTGATGGCCGTAACCTGCAGATCCTCGCCAACTACTGTGCGGCCGCGGCCGACGCGATGGCGTTTACGCTGATGCGCACCGCGCATTCCACCTTTGTTAAAGAGACGGAAGATTTTTCCTGTCAGATCGTCAGCCGCGACGGGCTGGCCTTTGCCTCGCCGCGCAGCTTCGGCGCGCCCTGGTACAGCGGGATTGACTACGGCCCGGTGCTGGCACTGATCGACGGCTATCAGGAAGGGGATATCTGCATCACCAACGATTCCTATGCCGGAAATGTGGCGACCCACTCGCCGGATATCCATATCTGGAAGCCGGTGTTCTACCAGGGGGAAATCGTCTGCTTTGTGGTTGGCCATATCCATAACACCGACGTGGGCGGCGCGGTGCCTGCTTCACTGTCGCGATCCCTGACCGAGATTGTGCAGGAAGGCATACGTATTCCGCCGCTGAAAATCATCAGCGGCGGCCAGATGAATGAGGCGGTAGCGCAGATCATGCGGCTTAACGTGCGTGCGCCGGATCAGAACTGGGGTGACTTTAATGCGCAGATCGCCTCGGTGAATATCGGCGAGCGCAAAGTGCAGGAGATTATCGCCCGCTTCGGCATCGATGACTTCCTGACCGGCGTTGAAGGCATTCTCGACTACGCCGAGCAGCAGGCACGGTCGATTATCAGTACCATTCCCGATGGTGAATATTTCTATGCCGACTACGCCGACGAAGACGGCGAGGGGGGCTATCCGTGCCGTATCGCGATCACCTTGCGGATCAAAGGTGACAGTCTGGAACTGGACTACACCGGCAGCGATCCGCAGCTGGCTTCATCGCTGAATATGCCCACCGGCGGCCGCGAAAGGCACCCGCTGGCACTGGTCGGCGTCACCTATGTGCTGTCGACTCTTGACCGTTCCCTGCTGCTGAATGCCGGCACTCTGCGGCCAACACGCGCCATTCTGCCGCCGGGCACGATAATGAACTGTGAGGCACCGGCGGCGGTAGGGATGCGTTCGCTGACCTGTGCGATGTCGCAGATCGCAACCGTGGGGGCGTTTTCGCTGGCGATGCCTGACAGGCTGCCCGCTAACTCGCCGGGCGGTAATTCGATCATTAATATCCGTACCGTAGATGCGCAGAACCGAACCGTGGTGGCTTCACTTGGCCCGGTCGGCGGCGGTGCGGGCGGCACGCCAAAACACGACGGACCGGACGGTTCCGGCGGGCTGTCGGCGTTCCTGAAGAACACGCCGATCGAGATCAACGAGGCCGAAGTGCCGGTGCGCTTCCATCGTTACGGGCTGGCGGCGGACAGCGCCGGAGCCGGGAAGTACCGCGGCGGGCTGGCAACGGAGATGGCGTTTGAGGTGTTCGCGCCGAATACCACTATTACCGCGCGCAACCGCAACCGTTCGGTGTTTTCCTCCGCCGGTGCGGCGGGTGGGCGTGCGGGGAGCACTTCCTGGTTCCGCACCACGCGCCCCGACGGCAGCGTCATTGAGCACGGCAATACCGATGTCATTCACTGTGGGCCGGGAGATGTGGTGACGGTGAAAGGGCCGGGCGCGGGCGGCTACGGCGCGGCAAAAGATCGCGATGCGCAGGCGGTGCTGCGGGACGTGCAGTGTGGATTCCTCAGCGAGCAGGCGGCGCGCGAGCAGTACGGCGTGGTGGTGCAGCGCGGTGAAATCGATCTGTCTGCTACCGAAGCACTGCGGGCGGCAATGCCGGGTGCGGGCGATAAGCATTTTGATGTGGGAGCGGCGCGCGAAGGCTTCGAGGCGCTGTGGACGGAGGATCGCTATCGTCTGCTGACGGCATTCCTTGCCGAGCGGCCTGTAGTGTGGCGTCATTTCCTTAAGCATCAGGTGTTTGCGGTGGTGCAGAAGGGCGAAGGGAGCGATCTGCCGCTGGATGAGCAGATGGCGGGGCTGTTTGCCCGGCTGATGGCGCAGTTTCCGGCGCTGAGTGCGGCGTAGCGGGGGGACCGTTTTGCCTGTCAGTATCGGTGATAGCGCGGGCTGTTGTTGGTGCTGTCGGTGTTGTTAGTGCTGTCGGTCAGTCGCTGCGATCGCGCGGGCTGGCCGTGCCCCCGTTTGGTCCTGTCCTCGCGCCGCGATGCGGTGCCGTCACTGCGTGCGTCAGCCTGACGAATCGGCACAGACGGGGCGTCTGCCCCGGCTGCGCCTTTCCCTCGCATCCGTGCGGGGGAATCCTGGCTTCCTTTCTGCGTTCAGCGCTGCGGATGTCCCGCCCGGGTGCACGGCCAGCCTGCTATTTTCTTCGGTGCTGCCTGAAAAACATCAGGATCGGTTCAGACTAGGGTGAGTAACTGCATCCGGTCTTACTACCCGTTTGCATTTTTCTCGACCATCGCCAGCAAAATCTGGTTGTACACATTTTGAATATTTGAATGTTTGCTGTGTGCCAGGAGCGGACGTTGTTAAAAGCGTGATATGTTGATGAAGAGTGTGGCATAAAGTTAACATCTTCAAGGAAAGAGGTTTGTCAGATGAATTTAGAAACTGCGCGTTTAATGCTTGAGCCCTTTCATGATTCACACTACGAAGGCTTAAGGTTGATGGATAACGATTCCGGCGTGATGCGTTATATCAGCAAGGGTATTGTTAAGACACCGGAAGAGACTTGGGAAAGTATCAGGCGTGTTCAGGCCCGTTGGGACAAATACGGATTTTCGTGGTGGGCTATCAAAGAGAAGGCTTCCGAGGCCATCGTTGGCGCAGCATGCCTCCAATACTTGGCAAACGTTGAGGGTGAACCCTTAGAGATTGGCTGGCGACTCGTCCCAGAACAGAATGGCAAAGGCTATGCAACCGAAGCGGCTAAAGCGATTATTAATTTTGCGGCTGAGCAGATTGGCGCAACGTATTTAGTGGCTGTTGCTGATCCAGAGAATATGCCCTCTCAGAGAGTGATGCAGCGATTAGGTATGACTTACAAAGCAATAGAACAGCATTACGATGTGCCCTGCGTAGTTTATGAACTTAGCCTCCAGCGCGATCAATCGTAATGGGGATGTTTACACAACGTCCGCTTCGTGCTAAGTGCGGACCATTGCAAAATGGGGTTATTTCGATCAAAACGTAACGTCACAACCAGCCGACGCTCTCTCTCCATTTATAATTAGTAACTTTATCATTTTCACTTATTTTTTTAGAGATAGAGCGAGGTTCTCTTCCTAGATACTCAGCTATTTCTGTCGGGGATAAATCAAAATCGACAAGCATGACTCTAAGTTTTTCCATTTCCTTTAAAGTCCAGGGTTTGCCAAAATTTTCATAAAGAGATACCTTATGCTCTCTGATAGTTCGCTTTCTCTGAATTTCACTTTCCCTCTGAGAAATCTCGCTTTTAAACTGTGAGCGGAACTCTTTAAGGAAATTTTCATCAGTTTCCTTGTTATACAGATTACTAAAAATAAGTTTGGATGCCGGATCTAAATCAGGCGTATCAATAATAAAAGCCTTGGCCTTCTCCATATGCGGGAATTCAATTTTACCCAATATGCTTAGTTGCTTTATATTAAAAAAACCTCTCAAATCAAAAGATTTAATGAGCTTTGATTGGATTACACTTTCAATCCTGCTTGCATTTGAATAACAGTAACCTGCCATTGGAAGGGCCCATACTACCAGTTGAGGAATATATTTTTCTAATGCAATGCTCTGCCAGTCAGTATCAAAGGTTTGGCTTTTAGCTAGCATGTTTTTCGGAAAATCAGAATATAATGTTGTAGATGCCCATATCTTATAATCCTTCGCCAAGGCTTGATAGTGCTTTGTGTGGTTATGAATTTTATAAGCTGACATGAATCGATACACATCATCATCGTGACCCGCGGCATAAATTGTTCGGTTTCCTCTCAGGTAACCGTCGTAATGTTCGTTTATCCTTCTGCCTACATTACAACTTACCCCAACGTAAACCACACGATTGAAAAGTCCTTTATGGACAATAAGATAAACTCCACTACAGCCAGATTTCCTGGCCTCTGATATAGAACCTAAAAATCTCCATTCCATAATTAAATCCATTATTATTGCTACTTTTTTTGTTTATCATTATTTTCGTGAAACTTCAACAAATCAATCCAAGATCTAAGGGCAAAGACTTATATAATTATACTGACCTGCTCCCTGTTGATTCACACAGAATGCTGTTAGCAATGTCCGTTCCTCGCTCAAAGCCGTCAGTCAATTCAGTAGATGACTTGTTTTCATTTTGTTGTGGCAGATATCCAAATGAAATGCAAACAGGCAGGCAGGTAAAATGCAAATGTATGGTCGAGTGAGTGCAAATCCCCACTCGGGAATGTCCTCATGGCTAGCATCGATCTACACAATACCGGGAGCCCCCAACCACCACAGCCCGTTTTCAAAGACAGCCGCACAAAAACTCAAGGAATGACCACCCAGCCCGGTTTTAAAATCGTGAAATAGAGGCCAGAAGGGCAGAGCGCTACGGGACAGGTTAGCTGGGTGTCTGCCGCATGGATGCGGCAGACAGGGTTACTGGGATGGATTAACGGCGCCTTGGCGATCTGTCCGTAACGCTCTGACCTACCACAGCCCGGTTTTAAAACAACCGTACAGAAGCCAAAGGGATAAGCACTCAGCACGGTTTTAAAAACAGCGGCACAGAAGCCAGAAAGGCTGCAACGGGACGTCATAGATGGGCCACATAACGGCCGTCAGGCTCGAAAGTATCTTATTTCACTCGCGCCATCGCCAGTCCATCCCAGCCTTTGGCCCCGACAGTTTGAACCGCCGTGGCTTCCAGCCGATCGTCGTTGCCCACCAGACTGAGAAATTCCCGCAGCCCTTGCAGATTCGGATCGGCATCTTCGGCATCGGTAATTTTCCCGCTGCGAACCACGTTATCACCGATGATTACCGTACCGGAACGCGAGTATTTCAGCGCCCACTCCAGATAGATCGGGTTATTTTGCTTGTCGGCATCGATAAAGATCATATCGAACGGGGCGGAACCTTCGAGGGTTGGCAGCGTATCCCGTGCGGCACCAACCAGGATAGTCACTTTGCTTTCCAGCCCGGCGCTGCGAATGTTGTGACTGGCGATTTCGGCGTGGCGCGGTTGATACTCAAGGGTGATCACTTTGCCATCCTCCGGCAGCGCACGTGCCAGCCAGATCGTGCTGTACCCACCCAGCGTGCCGATTTCCAGAATGCGTCTGGCACCGATCATTTTGGCGAATAGATAGAGTAACTTTCCCTGATTAGGGGCCACGTCAATCGGCGGCAGTCCGGCGTGTTTGTTGGCATCCAGTGCGGCCTGCAGGGCCTCATCCTGCGGGACGAGTTGTTCAATCAGGTAATTATCGACGGCGGCCCAGCGTTCTTGATCCATTTTGCATTTCCTGTTTTGGGGCAGAGGTAATAACTATAAGTCAGATATGAAGAGGTGTGGTCTCTGAAAGCTGAGAGGCTGGCTTATCAGTTTGGGATTTGGTGTAGCTGCTTGTTTCGCATCTGGCGTATCGGGGCTGGCCGGAACGCGGACCCGCTGTCACGTCCGTGTTCGCTCGACCTCGCACTTCCCTGTGCTCGGACGGCCCGCTAACCCGCCCAGCCCCGATTGCCCGCATACTCCTGAGTAGCTGCCTGAAAGCCACGTTCCTCTGGCAGCAACGGAATGATTTTAAAGGGGAACCGTTACGGGACAGGTTAGCCGGGTGTCTGCCGCAAGGATGCGGCAGCCAAGCCCCCAGGGAATGGGTTTACGGCGCCCCGGCGTTCTGCCCGAAACGGTCACCCCATTCACAGTTCTCGCCGCGAAAACTCTCCGAAGGGCCAGATTAGCGATCATTTCTGGCAGCAACACAAAGATTTAACGGTCGGCCTGAACACCTGACTGCCCGCGAATCCGATGCCCTAACGCTCCGCTTTAGCACCATTTCACAAACGTCATCTCCCCTTAACCGCAGTGTCACACAACCCCGGCAAAGTAACGGCCATCGGTGGCAGGAAGCAGCAATTTGAAGACAGCTTCCCGCCGGGTATGACGCTGTGGAGATTTTTTAATGCTCAACTTATCCAGACATCCGACCACTTTATATCAGGCCATCGCCGCCCGGCTGGAAGATGAACTGCGCAGCCGCTATCGCTGCGGCGAATATCTGCCGTCGGAAAAACAGCTGGCCGCACACTATGAGGTCAACCGTCATACCCTGCGCCGCGCGGTGGATGAACTGGTTGATAAAGGACTGGTTCAGCGCCGTCAGGGCGTTGGCATTCTGGTGCTGATGCGCCCGTACGACTACCCGCTGCACGCACAGGCACGGTTCAGCCAGAACCTGATGGAGCAGGGGAGCCACCCCACCAGCGAACGCCTGCTGGCCGTGTTACGCCCCTGCAACGCTGAAGTAGCCGTCGCGCTGGCCTGTAACGAGGGCGATACGGTGATCCACCTGCGCACCCTTCGCCGGGTTAACGGCGTGCCGGTGTGCGTGATTAATCACTACCTGCCCGATCTGGACTGGTGGCCACAGCTGCAAAAGTTTACCAGCGGATCGCTGCACGACTTTATCAGCCAGCAGTTGGGCGAAGATCTGACGCGCAAGCAGACGCGCATCGCTGCCCGCCGCGCACAGGCAAAAGAGAGCCGTCTGCTGGAAGTTACGCTGCATGCACCACTGCTGTGCGTGCGCACTCTGAATACCCGTAACGGCAGCGGCGCGATGGCGGAATACTCCGTCAGCCTGACGCGTGCCGACATGATTGAACTCACGCTGGAGCATTAAATGGAAGCACATAAGGCCCGCCAGCACTGGCTCTCAGTACTGGCCCACAGCAGCCCGCAACAGCTGCTGGCGCACTGGCCATCAACGCTGCAACCGCAGTACCAACTGCTGCGCGCGCCGGAAACCGGGCTGACCCGTCTCCAGGCGCGAATGGGGGGAACCGGGCGACGCTTTATTCTCGGTGATACCACCGTCACCCGCGCGGTGGTCCAGCTGGAAAATGGCACCTGCGGCTACAGCTATATTATCGGGCGCGATAAAGCCCATGCTGAACGCTGCGCGCTGCTGGATGCCCTGCTACAGGACGACAGCGCACAGACTCTTCACCAACAGATTATTGCGCCGCTGGCCGCCGCACGTCAGGAACAGCTGCTGCTGCGTTCCCGTGAAGTTGCCAGCAGTCGCGTTGACTTCTTCACCCTTGTCAGGGGAGACAATTAATGACTCTACTCGCCAGTTTCAGCCATCCGGTCGCCGATGCCCAGCACGCCTTCCGTCGTATTCTTAAAGCCATGAGCGAGCCGGGCGTGATGGTTTCTCTGCCGTCGCTGCCCGCCTGGGGGCGTACCTCTGTGGCGGCAACGGCGGTGCTGATGACGTTGGTGGATCGTGAAACACCGCTGTGGATCGATGAGCGCTTTCATGATGAGGCGCTGCTGAACAATCTGCGTTTTCACACCGGTGCGCCGGTTACCGATCGTACCGACGCGCCGTTTGCTCTACTGCACGCCAAATCCGCCGTTGATATCGCCAGCTTCTCGCCGGGCGACAACGTCTCGCCGGAGAAAAGCAGCACGCTGATTATTGATGTCGCCGGGCTGAGCGGTGGTCTGACGCTGCGCCTGCGCGGTCCCGGACTGATGGAAACCCGGGCGATTGCGCCGCAGCTGCCGGAAAGCGTGCTGAAATTCCTGCGTAAACGCGCGCATACCTTCCCTCAGGGTATCGATCTGATCTTCACCTGTGGCGAAAACATGATGGCCCTGCCGCGCACCACCAATGTGGAGGTGTGCTGATGTACGTTGCGGTGAAAGGGGGCGAGAAGGCGATAGCCGCCGCCCACCGGCTACAGGAAGATCTGCGACGCGGCGACCGCAGTGAGGCGGAGTTGCAGTGTCAGCAGATTGACCAGCAGCTGGGCCTGGCGGTGGACAGGGTGATGACCGAAGGCGGCATCCACGACCGCGAGCTGGCCGCGCTGGCTATCAAGCAGGCCAGTGGCGATCTGGTGGAGGCGATTTTCCTGCTGCGCGCCTATCGCACCACGCTGCCGCGCCTCGCGGACAGCCTGCCGCTGGAGAGCGGAAAGATGCGCGTAGAGCGACGGATCTCCGCCGTTTATAAAGATCTGCCCGGCGGACAGCTGCTGGGGCCAACCTACGATTACACCCACCGCCTGCTGGATTTTACCCTGCTGGCCGAGGGAAAAACGCCGCCCGCGCAGCGAGCAGAACAGCCGCTGGACGAGCGCTGCCCGCATATGTTTGACCTGATGACCCGTGAAGGACTGGCAATTGCCGAAGAGGATGACGGCAGTGAACCGCTGGATATTACCCGCGATCCGCCATCTTACCCGCTGCCGCGCTCGGCGAAGCTACAGCAGCTGGTGCGCGGCGATGAGGGTTTCCTGCTGGCGCTGGGCTATTCCACCCAGCGCGGCTACGGCCGCACCCATCCGTTTGCCGGTGAGATCCGTACCGGCTACGTCACGGTGGAAATCGCGCCCGAGGAGCTGGGCTTCCTGCTGGAGATCGGCGAAATCCTGCTGACCGAATGTGAAATGGTCAACGGCTTTACCACCCCTGCCGATGCCGCACCGCATTTCACCCGCGGCTACGGCCTGGTCTTTGGCCGCGCCGAGCGTAAAGCGATGGCGATGGCGCTGGTGGATCGCGCTCTGCAAACCGATGAGTACGGCGAGCGCATCACCAGCCCGGCACAAGACGAGGAATTTGTCCTGTCGCACGCGGATAACGTTGAGGCGGCGGGCTTTGTTTCGCACCTCAAGCTGCCGCACTACGTCGATTTCCAGGCCGAGCTGGAACTGTTAAAGCGCCTGCGCGCGGAGTATCAGGAGAAGCAACGTGGCTGAACTGCATGGTTACAATCCGGGCTATCTGGATGAGCAAAGCAAACGCACTATCCGCCGGGCGATCCTCAAGGCGGTGGCGATCCCTGGTTATCAGGTTCCGTTCGGCGGGCGTGAAATGCCGATGCCCTACGGCTGGGGAACCGGCGGCATCCAGCTGACCGCCAGTATGATCGGCGAACACGACGTGCTGAAGGTGATCGATCAGGGCGCCGACGATACGACCAATGCGGTTTCTATCCGCCGATTTTTCCAGCGGGTTAGCGGCGCAGCGGTAACCGAGCGTACCGTAGATGCTACGCTGATCCAGACCCGCCACCGCATTCCCGAGACTCCGCTGACTGAAGATCAGGTGCTGATTTATCAGGTGCCGATCCCCGAACCGCTGCGTTTTATCGAGCCGCGCGAAACCGAAACCCGCACCATGCACGCGCTGGAAGAGTACGGCATCATGCAGGTGAAGCTGTATGAGGATATTGCCCGCTACGGTCATATCGCCACCACCTATGCCTATCCGGTGAAGGTCAACGATCGCTACGTGATGGACCCGTCGCCGATCCCGAAATTCGACAACCCGAAAATGCATATGATGCCCGCGCTACAGCTGTTCGGTGCCGGGCGTGAAAAGCGCATCTATGCGCTGCCGCCGTATACCAAAGTGGAAAGCCTCGACTTCGACGATCACCCGTTCACCGTCCAGCAGTGGGATCAGCCCTGCGCCATCTGCGGGTCGCGCACGAGCTATCTGGACGAGGTGGTGATGGACGACAGCGGCACCAGGATGTTTGTCTGCTCCGATACCGATTACTGCCATCAGCAACAGGAAAGCCAGTCATGAATAGTGAGTCACCGCTGCTGACGGTTAATCAGCTTACCCACCTTTATGCGCCGGGTAAGGGTTTCAGCGATGTGTCATTTGAACTTTACCCGGGTGAAGTGCTGGGGATCGTCGGGGAATCCGGCTCCGGGAAGACCACTCTGTTGAAGGCAATTTCGGCCCGACTGCCGCCGCAGCACGGCGAAATTATCTATCAGGGTAATGACCTTTATGCGATGAGCGAAAGTGAACGCCGCCGCCTGCTGCGCACCCAGTGGGGCGTGGTGCATCAGTATCCGATGGACGGATTACGGGCGCAGGTATCGGCCGGTGGCAATATCGGCGAGCGGCTGATGGCGGTCGGCGAGCGCCACTACGGGCAGATCCGCGAGAAGGCCGGCCAGTGGCTGGAAGATGTGGAGATCCCGCTGGCGCGCATCGATGATCTGCCGGGCACTTTCTCCGGCGGTATGCAGCAGCGTTTGCAGATCGCCCGCAACCTGGTCACCGGACCGAAGCTGGTATTTATGGATGAACCGACCGGTGGACTGGATGTGTCGGTGCAGGCGAGGCTGCTGGATCTGCTGCGTAACCTGGTGCGCGATCTCAATCTGGCGGTGGTGATTGTCACCCATGATCTCGGCGTGGCGCGTCTGCTGGCCCATCGTTTGCTGGTGATGAAGCAGGGACAGGTGGTGGAGAGCGGTCTGACCGACAGGGTGCTTGACGATCCGCATCATCCCTATACCCAGCTGCTGGTGTCATCCATTCTGTAACCCATGTTGAGAAACCGCTATGAACCTCAAACTGCGCATCGAGAATCTGTCTAAAACCTTCGTCATGCACAATCAGCACGGCGCAAGGCTTCCGGTGCTGAATAACGCGTCCCTTCAGGTGGCCGCTGGCGAATGCGTGGTGCTGCACGGGCATTCCGGCAGCGGTAAATCCACACTGCTGCGTTCGCTGTACGGTAACTATCTGCCGGACAGCGGCCATATCTGGGTTGAGCACCATCAGCAGTGGGTGGATCTGGTCAGCGCCCCGGCCAGGCAGATCCTCGCGCTGCGCCGCGACACGATTGGCTGGGTCAGCCAGTTTCTGCGGGTGATCCCGCGTATCAGCACGCTGGAAGTGGTGATGCAGCCTCTGCTGGAGCGCGGCGTGGATCGGGCAGAAAGCGAAGAGCGGGCGCAGGCACTGTTGGGGCATCTGAACGTGCCGTCGCGTCTGTGGTCGCTGCCGCCGTCAACATTTTCCGGCGGTGAACAGCAGCGGGTCAATATCGCGCGCGGTTTTATCGCCGAATCCCCGATTCTGCTGTTGGATGAACCCACCGCCTCGCTGGACAGCGTTAACTGTGCGGCAGTGGTTTCGCTGATTGAACAGGCGCGCGCCCGCGGTGCCGCCATCGTCGGAATTTTTCATGATAATGCGGTGCGCGAACGCGTCGCCGATCGTCTGCATGTGATGCAGTCTGTTACCCCGGAGCACGCCGTATGATCATTAACAACGTAAAGCTTATCCTCGAACGGGAAGTGGTCAGCGGCTCGCTGGCCTGTGATAACGGCATCATTACCGCCTATGCCGAAACCCCAAGTCAGCTGCCGGGTGCCATTGATGGTGAAGGCGGCTGGCTGATGCCTGGCATGGTGGAGCTGCACACCGATAACCTGGATAAATTTTTCACCCCGCGCCCGAAGGTGGACTGGCCCGCGCATTCGGCGATGAGCAGCCACGATGCGCTGATTATTGCCAGCGGGATCACCACGGTGCTGGATGCGATTGGCGTGGGCGACGTGCGCGATGGCGGCCACCGTATGGAAAATCTTAACAAGATGATTAATGCCATCCGCCACAGTGAAAAACACGGCCTGAACCGCGCCGAGCATCGCCTGCATCTGCGCTGCGAGCTGCCGCACGACTCCACGCTGCCGCTGTTTGAACAGCTGATGTGCAATCCGGCACTGTCGCTGGTGTCGCTGATGGACCATTCGCCGGGCCAGCGCCAGTACGTTTCGCTGGACGCCTGGCGTATCTATTTCGGCGGGAAATACCAGATGAACGACGAGCAGCTGGATGCCTATCAGGCCGAGCAGCTGCGCCTTGCCTCGCGCTGGTCGACGCCAAATCGTGAGGCGATCTCCGCCTGGTGCCGCCAGTATCATATTCCGCTGGCCAGCCATGATGACGCCACCCACGAACACGTGCTGGAATCGAAAGGCGTGGGCAGCACGGTCGCCGAGTTCCCGACCACCGAAGAGGCCGCATGTTCATCGCGCGAGATGGGGCTACAGGTGCTGATGGGCGCGCCGAATATCGTTCGTGGCGGATCGCACTCCGGCAACGTAGCAGCACGCGACCTGGCCTCGAAGGGGCTGCTGGATATCCTTTCCTCGGATTACTATCCGGCCAGTCTGCTGGATGCCGCCTTCCGTCTGGCTGCTGATGACGAGATCGCGATGGATCTGCCTGCCGCCGTTGCGCTGGTCACCCGTAACCCGGCGCACGCCATCGGGCTGACCGATCGTGGCGTGATCGCTGAAGGAAAACGTGCGGATCTGGTGCTGGTTCATCAGCCAAGGGAACAGGTCTATATCAAAAACGTCTGGGCGAAAGGCCGGATGGTGTTCTGATGGCGCGGTTAATCTGGCTGATGGGGGCATCCGGCTCCGGCAAGGACAGCCTGCTGCTGGCACTGCGCGAAAGCGCTCCCGATCGGGTGGTAGTGGCGCACCGCTATATTACCCGCAGCGCCTCTGCCGGAGGGGAAAATCATATTGCGCTCAGCGAGCATGAGTTCCTGCGCCGCAGCGAGTTCGGCATGTTTGCCATTGAGTGGCAGGCGCACCAGTTTTACTACGCGCTGGGTAGCGAGATCGATCTGTGGCTGGCCAGTGGACTGGACGTGGTGGTCAACGGTTCGCGCCGCCATCTGGCGATTGCACAGCAGCGCTACGGCGACCGTCTGCTGCCGGTGTGCCTGCAGGTTTCGCCGGAGGTGCTGGCAAAGCGGCTGCGCCAGCGCGGACGCGAGGACGAAAGCGAAATTGCCCGTCGGATGCAGCGTGCGGCAGAGCCGATCTCGGCAGGGTGCTTGACGCTAAATAACGACGGGGCACTGGAACGCACGCTAAAAGATTTTTCGCTGCTGCTGGCGGAAGTACCGTGCCGGGATGCGGAACAGAACAGCAGGTAACCGTACTATGGCCAGCCATTGTGCACTTGCGCGCAATGGCTGCCTGGATAAAGGTCAAAGTGACTTTTTCAAAGCCAAACTAAGAAATCAAAAATTGATGACTGATTACCAATGAGCCATTATCTGTTGGCGTATGACGCAATTGACGCGCAAAGCATGCGCAGACTGCCTCCTGTACCTCACATGTCAGAGACAACAACCCCGTCCTTTTCCTGTTTGATATAGCTGTAAAAGCGTTTTTCCGGATCGTACATTTCCCGGACCTGATTCAGCTTCTGCCATTTCTCGGCAGAAAAACACTGATTCACCATCTCCGGGGCGACATCCAAATCGATTTCATTAATGTAGTAACCTTTCGCGTACGGTTTGATCGCCGCGTTGAGTTTCAGCATCAGCTTCCTGTTCGCCTCAATTTCTTCTTCCGTTGAGCCGATCAGATACCAGGAGATATAGTGCGGTGCCCAGTAGGTAAAACTGCACGGTTCCGGCACCGTCGGATTGGTATCAATCACCGAAAAACCAAACGAACGCGAATCAACGGCTTCGTTTTCCAGCAGTTCGGCAACAACCGGCAGCGCCAGCTCTGGCCGATCGGTGAAAAAGGCCGTTTCGCTGGTTCTGCTGGTGCTGTAGGCATCCGTTGCGCCCAGCGCCTGGAACAGATCCAGATAGGTCAGGGAGCGATTATGCACGCTTTGCAGGGTGCACAAATCCGGGAGTTTGCTGTTATTAAAAATGTCGGCCACTTCCCGTGCTTCCGCCTCCGTACTGCCAAATGAAATCACGTTAAGCGCCAGATGCCAGCGCTGTTCTGACGGCGGTGTACCCGGCGGGGAGAACTTGCCCAGCGCGCCGAGGATCTCCGAACGCTTCGCATTGGCCGGCAGCAGCGTCATGATTTCATCCAGCGCGGGGCGCAGGTCCGTAACGGGAAAGTAAAAACTGTTCATAATCGCGGCAGGCGCGTCATGCAGCTTTAGTCTGTAGCGCAATACTACGGCGAAAAATCCCGGGCCAACGCCGCGCATCGCCCAGTAGAGATCCGGGTTTTCTTCGGGCGAGGCCATGACGATCGAGCCGTCCGCTAACATCACCTCTGCCGCCAGAATCGACCCACACGCCATACCATAGGCGGGCATATTCCAGCCCATGCCACCGCCTAACAGAAATCCACCGAGGGTAACGAATCCGGTATGCGCCCCTGGGAATACCAGCCCTTTATCAAAGGTGGCTTCGTTCAATTCCTGACTAAGAACCCCGGGCCCGGCCCAGGCGGTTTTGGTCTGCGGGTCCAGCTCAATACTGTTAAAACGCGACATGTCGATGGTCACTGCGCCGTTACGTAACGGGGCCAGCGTGATGTTATGCCCGGAGCTGCGCAGTGCAACCCGACGCCCCGTCTGCTTTGCATAGAACAGCAGGATTTTTATATCTTCAGCGTCCAGCGGCTGAGCAATCACATCAGGGAATCGTTTCGGCTTTTTATTGTACCAGGTCATCGCCCAGAACCAGCGGAAATAGCGCGGGTCGGCGTGGCTGATAAAGGGCCCCTTGAAGCCTTTTGGTCGAACAGGATCGCTGCCGGCAGCAAAACTGGTGACCGGGCGAAGCAGGCCTGAAAACAGTATGCCAACGGCAGCTGCGGCCTTGAGGAAATGTCTGCGTACCAGTAATAACGTCTGCACAAAAGCTCCTTGTCAGATTACGGGTTGGCGGAAGGCAACTGGCTAAAGTAATGAGAAAGTTGGCTGATATCTGTGTCCGTCAGACCGTTCACAACGTTCTGCATCATGCCGTTTTTACGGCTGCCGTCACGAAAGGCCTGGAGCTGACTGCGTAAATAGGGTGCTTTTTGCCCGGCCAGATTGGGCCACTCCGGATTCTGGCTTATACCGCCCGGACCATGGCAGCTCATGCAGCGGCTGGCCGTTTCGGGCTGCGCAAATTCCTGGCTTTTACCATCCGTGCCATCCGACATCGCCAGTGCCTGCGGCGCAGCGAAAATCGCCATGCTGGTCAGGAAAAGCCATATCAGTAAGCGGCGATTGCTGTTTTTCATACCCACTCCGTCAGTTCTCATTAGTCGCGTACGCTGTTAGCGTTGCGTGTTGTTATATTTTGCTGCACCTCGGCCACCGCTGAAGCGGACACTTCAGGGGCCTGATTGCCCCATGACGAACGAATGAAATTCAATATGTCGGCGATATTTCCGTCGCTGAGTGAATCGGCATAAGCGGGCATGGAATAAAGCGTGTCGTTGTGTTTTGTTTCGGCATTGGTTGCGCCTTCCAGCACAATTTTTATTAAGCTGGCCGGGTCGGGATTATTGACCATGGTATTTAACGCCAGCGCCGGGAATTTATTTTTGTAGCCCAGTCCGTTAGATAAATGGCAGCCTTCGCAGTGGGATAAATACTGTTTTGCTCCGGGGCTTAATGCCTCTCCTCGCGATAACTGATTCAGGGTTGTTAAATCGTAATAGGGCTTATCCTGTATGATATTCGGCTGTAACGAGCGCAGATAAGCGGCGATGGCCGAGAGATCGCTGTCCGACATATATTGTGTGGAGTGGGTGACAACATCGGACATCGGGCCGAAAGTGGCGGTTTTATCTGAACGGCCGGTTTTCAGTAGCGCAACGATTTCATCAGCGTGAGTTTGCCCCAGCCCTGAACGCTGCTCGCCGCGTAGTGAGGGCACCGAATAGCCATCAATGACCTGACCGCCGGACAAGTACTGGGTGCCTTTGCTGTTATCAAAAACGACTTCCTGCAGCGTGATGGCGCGGGGCGTATGGCAGGCACCGCAGTGGCCGAGGCCGGTGACATAATAAGCACCGAGCGCAACCGGTTCTTTCGGCAACGGACCCGGCGGCAGTGGTTTTGGTACAAAAAGCCAGCGCCACCAGGTCATGGGCCAGCGCATCGAGAGCGGCCAGGGAATGGTGTTGTGCTCGCGGGGAGCCGCGACAGGCGTAACACCGTGCATGAAATAGGCATAAAGCGCTGCCATGTCGTTGTCAGTAATACGCGAGTAAGAGGTCCACGGCATGGCGGGGTATAGCGTGTCACCTGAAGGAGCAATGCCGTATCTGACCGCACGTTCAAAGTCGCCAAACGAATAGTTACCAATACCGGTTTTCTTATCCGGCGTGATGTTCGGCGGGATCATGCCACCAATCGGGGAGGCGATGGGTAAACCGCCACTAAACGCCGGTTTACCGGGGGCCGTATGACAGGCAACACAGTCACCCACGCGAGCCAGATATTCACCACGTGCAACCTGTTGTTCATCCATCGGTAAGGATATTTTAGCGAGGGGATAGCCAGGTTTGGGGATGATAAGAGTGGCTAACCAGGCAAGCACGGCAGCCACAGCCACACAGGCAACGACCCCGCTGGTCCAGCGGCATAGCCGGGATGTGGTCGAACATTTGGTGTGATTTTTGGTCTTTCCCTGGCCATTTTTCATCGGTTTTGATGCCTTGAGTGTGAATTATTTTTCGCTATTTAGTGCTCGTTTATTAAAAATTATTAGCAATGCGGGTTTTGATTGTTGAAATAACTCGAGAGGACAGTGTCTGAGTTTCTATATTTAAGTTATAAACGAGGTGAGTATGTTCCAGTGGCGGTCAATTTTTTAAACCAAAAATGCCGAGGCGGGTAAATTCGATTTTTTATTAAGACATACTGGTTATTGCATATAATTTACATTTATTTATGCGAGGCAATACTCAGAATTATGTCTATGCCGTTGTGCCTTATTCGGTAATTTTTCAGACATGAAAAACATATCCATCAGCGCGATCTCACCGGGCTGTTGGATCGATTGGCAACCCTGATTTTGGCAAAACACATGACGGGACAGCAGTTGGTTACGCTGGTAAACTATTTTGCGTACACGGCGGAATTGTCCGCCGCTGTTTTTTGTTTACAACATCTGAACTGACAGGTTATGTTTCTTGCCGAACCTTTCCAGGGGGAGCCCACCAGCGGGCTGAGAGTTTGCACTTGCAACGGTGCGAAGACCCTTAATACCTGATCCGGATAATGCCGGCGAAGGGATGGCGCAACCTGTCTGACTTTTGCCTGCCTCCGATCGAGACGGCCAGAGTATCCACATTCAGTCGCGCTGTCTTTACTTTACAGGACAACACGATGACCGAACGTTTTACCGAAATCCTGCGTAATCAGAATCTGCCAACCTGGTCGGCGGCCGTTAATCACCGTTTCGTTGAGGAGCTGGTGACTGGCACCGTTGACGACCGTGTGATGATCAATTATCTGATTCAGGATCACCGCTTCCTCGACAGCTTCCTGATCCTGGTTGGCGCTGCAATGGCCAGTGCGGACACCACCGAAGCTCGCCTGCGTTTTGGCCGCTTTGCCGGGATGGTTTCCTCCGAAGAAAACACCTATTTCCTGCGTTCGTTTACCGCGCTGGGCGTCAGTGAGCAGCTACGTAACGAACAGCCGGATACTGCGCCGACGGCCGGTTTCAAAGCCATCATGCGTGAAGCGGCAGCCACCCGCAGCTATGCGGCGATCCTTACCGTGCTGAACGTGGCTGAATGGCTGTATTATGACTGGGCGACTCAGGCTGCCCGACCTCTGCCGGAGAATTTCGTCTACGCCGAGTGGGTCACGCTGCACGATAATCCGGATTTCAACGCGTTTGTGGCATTTATCCGTGAGGAACTTGACCGCGTTGGGCCGACGGAATCCTCGCTGTGTGAGGATCTTTTCCGCCGTGCGGTGGGGCTTGAGAAGGCATTTTTTGATGCGGCTTATGCGTAAATCACGCTGAAAGCAGGATAATGTCAATACGAGTTGCCCGAGAAACTCGGGCATCCGGAGCGTCATAAAGAAGGGGCAGAAAGCCAGTGCAGTCTGCCCCCAAAAAACTGCCCCGAAAAATCAGCTCCACAGCGCCAGAATTGGCCAGCCGACCAGCAGCAGTAGCGAAATAAATACCACGCCGAATATCGCACCCAGTCGCCAGTAATCTTTCGACTTAACGTAGCCGCAGCCGTAGATAATCACGCCGGGACCGGTGGCATACGGTGTCAGGCAGCCCATAATCCCAATAGACAGCACCAGCAGGATGCACAGGTGCTCCATCGGCACGCCGGGAATACCTTTCCCCACGGCAAGGATCATCGGCAGCATGGTCGCGGTGTGGGCCGACAGGCTGGCAAACAGATAGTGGGCAAAGTAGAACACCAGCACCAGCGCCACCACCGTGCCGCTGGGGGAGAATCCCTCCAGATGGCGACTCATGGTGTTGGCAAACCAGTCGATAAAGCCGGAGCGGGTCAGGCCATTTGCCATCACCACCAGCGTGGCGAGGTTAACCAGCGTATTCCAGGCGCTGTGATATTTGGTGATGTCCTTCCACGGCACCACGTGCAGCGCCAGCATCAGGGATACCGCCAGCAGGCCGACCGCCGTGGCGTTAATAATTTTGCCGCCAAATACCCACAAAGACAGGCTCAGCAGCACCAGACCAATCAGCGTCATCTCCTGGCGCGTCAGGCGACCCATCTCTTTTAGCGCGCCACCCGCCCAGTTTGAGACTTCCTCGCTGTGGGTGATCTCTGGCTTATAAAGAATATAGGACAGCCAGGGTGCCACGATCAGCAGGATAATCCCCACCGGCAGGAAGCTGAGGAACCACTGCAGCCAACTGATATGAATACCGGCAATTTTACCCACAAACTCCAGGCCCAGCACGTTAGGCGCGGCACCGGTAATAAACATCGATGAGCTGAGGCTGGTGCCTATCACCATCATCCACATCAGGTAGCCGCCGATGCGCTTTGACGAGGGATCGTTGGGGAACGATTTAAACAGCGGCGGCAGGTTTTTGATCACCGGGAACACCGTGCCGCCGGTACGTGCGGTATTGGAAGGGGTAAACGGTGCCAGCATAATGTCGATGATCACGATGGCGTAGCCCAGCGTCAGCGTGCGCTTACCCATAAACTTAACCATAAACAGTGCGATACGTCGGCCCAGACCGGTGACTTCATAGCCCAGCGCGAAGATAAATGCGCCGAACACCAGCCAGACCGTCGAGCTGGAAAAGCCCGCCAGCCCCCATTTCAGCGCCTGTTTACCGGCGTTAAATTCCGGATCTGCCAGCTCGGAGGCATCAAACAACACGTAGTGACTGCCGATAACGCAGATGGTTACGGCGATAAAACTGATCGCGGTTGCCGGGATGGGCTCAAGGATCATCCCAACAATCATCGCCACAAATACCGCAAAATAGTGCCAGGCCTGCGGCGGCATGCCGTCAGGCACCGGGATCAGCAGCATAATGGCGAGAACAATCAGCGGTGCCAGAGATTTCCATATCTTATCTTTCGCAATGGACATAATCGATCCTCTATCAGGGATTTAATGATGGTTAATGGCATCAGCCTTCTGGAGCAGCGCGTCCATCTGGCGGAGCAGGTCGGTCACCGGATGTGCGCGATTGCGGGCGCACACCGAGGCCTCCTGCTGACACAGCAGACAGGTGCGGGGAGGCAGGCCGAAGTCTTTGCGTGACAGCATGGTTCCCTGCGGCGTGAGCACGTCAAAATCCCACAGCCTGCCCAGCGGCGAAGCTTGCTCGAGATCGATCAGCGCGCGTTTCACCCGTTCGGCGGGAGCGCTAACCGCCAGCAGACCTTCCGGGCCGCTGGGGAGCGCAACGCAGCGCTGGCGGTTAATTTCCCAGCCGGACTCTTCCAGTAACTGCCGTAACGCCCGCAGGCCGCGATTAAAAATGTGCCTCGTGAGCGGGCTGTCTTTTACCGATCCCGGAGCCAGAACGGTGAAGGAAATTAACGTACTGGCATCGCGCGACAGCCATTCCTGCTGACGTGCGCGGCGTGCATCCCGGCTGGTCAGCAGCTGTTCCACGGTGATAACGGCGCGGGTCGCCGAGGTGATATATAGCGGCATGATTCACTCCCTGACCTGACGAACGACATCAATCACCGAGCCGTCGCGGTAGCGCACCACCGCAATCGTTCGGTCGGTAAAGGCAATCGGCTGAGGCTTGCCGGTCAGCAGTTCGGCCCGCTCGCGCAGCCATTCAATCGGCACCACCGTCATACCGGCCTCCTTCAGCCGATCGGCCAGTTCGGGGCGGGCCGGATTAACGGCAATACCGTGATCGGTAACCAAAATGTCGATGCTGGAACCAGGCGTCACGCAGGTGGTGACCTTATCAACCAGCGTTGGGATACGGCCCCGAACCAGCGGAGCAACGATAATCGACAGCGCGGCGGCAACCGCCGTGTCGCAGTGGCCGCCTGAAGCACCGCGCAGTACGCCGTCGGAACCGGTCAGCACGTTGACGTTAAAACTGGTGTCCACCTCCAGCGCGCTGAGGATCACCACATCCAGGCGATCGACCGAGGCACCTTTTGAACTCCAGTTGGCGTACTGGTTGGCGCTGATCTCAATATGGTTTGGGTTACGCGCCAGCGATTCCGCCGCGTGGCGGTCAAAGCTTTGCACGTCGAGCAGCTTGCCGATCAGCCCCTTTTCGTGCAGGTCGACCATCGCGGCGGTAATGCCGCCCAGGGCAAACGCGGCGTGAACATCGCGGCGGCGCATACTGTCCTCCAGGAAACGGGTCACCGCCAGTGAGGCACCGCCGGTGCCGGTTTGCAGCGAGAATCCGTTCCTGAAGTAACCAGAGTTAACCACCACTTCGGCGGCGCTGCGGGCGATCAGTAGCTCACGAGGATTGGTGGTCATGCGGGTGGCATCCGCGCCGATTTTGTCGGCATCGCCCACCCGATCGACCTGAACAATCAGATCGACCCGATCCTGCGCAATGCTGGCCGGTGCGTGCGGGTAGCTGACGATTTCTTCAGTCAGCAGCACCACCTTATGGGCGTAATCGGCATCAACTTTGGCATAGCCTAATGAGCCGCAGCAGGCGCGTCCGATGCGGCCATTGGCGTTCCCCGCCGGGTCGCAGGCCGGTACGCCAAGAAAGGCGACATCGATGCTCAGTTCGCCGCGCTCAACCAGCTCTACTCGGCCGCCGTGGGAGTGGATTTGTACCGGTTCGGCAAGCAGCCCGCGTGATATCGCCTCCGCCAGCGGGCCACGCAGGCCGGAGGTGTAAATGCGGCTGACCACGTTATTGCGGATGTGATCGACCAGCGGCGCGTGGCAGTCGTTCAGCGAACTGGAGGCCAGCGTCAGGTTTTTAAATCCCATACGGGCCAGGGTCTCCATCACCGCATTAAGCGTCAGATCGCCACCGCGAAAAGCGTGATGGAAGGAAACGGTCATACCGTCTTTGAGCCCCGAACGGCGAACGGCCTCTTCGAGAGTGCCGCACAGTTTGCCATCCCGGGGTTTCTGCGCCTGCAAATTGAGTTTCGAAGCCGGTTGATACGCCGGATAGTCAAACGCTGACCGGCGCTGCTCGCTGCTGTGTTCCTGCTGTTGATGCTGAGTCATAGTCTGTCCTTATTCATCACGAATTCCGGAAAGCGCCGCGCGGGAAAGTACCAGGCGGGCGCGCTCAATGACCGGGCTGTCGACCATTTTTCCGTTGAGCGACACCACGCCGCGCCCTTCAAGCGCTGCCGTTTCGGCGGCCTCGACAATTTGCTGAGCCTGATTAAAGGCCTTGCGCGTGGGGGCATAGAGGTTGTGCAGCAGATCGATCTGGCGCGGGTTAATCAGCGATTTACCGTCGAAACCCAGCTGGTGGATATGCGCCGCTTCGTACAGGAAACCGGCATCGTTGTTGGCATCGGAATAGACGGTGTCGAACGCCTGAATGCCCGCTGAGCGTGCAGCCTGCAGAATCGAGCAGCGGGCAAACAGAAGCTCCACGCCTTCCGGGGAACGCTCGGTGCGCAGATCGCGCACGTAGTCCTCCGCCCCCAGCGCAATACCGATTAAACGCGGTGACGCATGAGCAATCGCCACCGCCTGGGTAATCCCCTGGGCGGATTCAATCGCCGCCAGTAACCCGGTACTGCCGGGCTCGCGGCCGCACTGCATTTCGATGCGGCTGATTTCAGTCTCAATATCAATAACGTCCTGCGCGGTGTCGGTTTTCGGCAAGCGCACGATATCCGCGCCGCCGCGCACCACGGCCTCCAGATCGTCCAGACCGAAGGCGGAATCCAGGGCATTGACGCGAACAATGGTTTCGACGTCCCGGTAAAGGGGATGCTGGAGTGCGTGATAGACCAGACGGCGGGCGGCGTCTTTCTCGCGCAGGATCACCGAGTCTTCAAGGTCAAACATCAGCGCGTCGGCGCGATAAATAAATGCGTTACTGACCATCGCGGCGTTAGCGCCGGGAACAAACAGCATGCTGCGGCGGATGCGTGAGCGCCGCGCTTCATTATGTTGCGTGGTCATTTTGCGTTCTCCCAGGGCAGGGCTGCGAGGCCAGCGGCGCGGGCCAGCAGGGTTTCCAGACGGGCGCGCAGGATGCAGTCCAGCGCGCCTTTATCGTCAACGATCAGCTGCACGCCCTGTACGCCGTAGTGACGCAGCGCCTGCGCAATGGTGGCGCGGATCGCCTCACCAAACTGCTTTTCAACGCTGCTGTTAATTTGCAGATCGATTTCCTGCCCGTCGGCAGGCGCGATGCGGATCATCACATCGCCTGATTCCAGAGTGCCGGCAACGGCTGCATGGATTATTTTCATGTTTCACCTGTTACTGATTCAGAATGGGGTTGTTTCCCGGCAGGGAGCATTTGCTGCAGATAGTCGAAGGTGGTGGGCGGCACCAGATGTTCGATCGTGGCGACCTGCTGCTTCACCAGCAGCTGGCGGACCCAGGAAGCGGAAATGGCTTTGCCCTGATACTGCACGCGCTCAATTTCAACCAGCTCAATCGGTGGCGCGTCCATCGCCGGATCGCTCAGGCAGCGGCGCATATCGCGGTTGTAATCAGCGGTCACCGTACAAAACGGTTCGCTGCCGACAAAGCGGTGAGTAATTCCCAGCGCCGGGGCAATGTGCTGGCGAAAGATTTGCAGATCGATTTCGGTGTAGCAGTGATCGATCACTCCCTGTTCTTTGATGAAGTAACAGGGGAAGGTGGCGCGGGAGATCAGGTATTCCGAGCCGCGATGCACCGTCAGGCCCGGAATGTCTGCGGTCCCGGCGCGCACCAGCGCCAGGCGATCCTCATACGGGAATCGCGAGGTATCTTCCTTCACCAGGAACACGTGCAACCAGTCGCACCGGGCAGCGGCCTGTTGGATCAGATAGCGGTGGCCGAGGGTGAACGGATTGGCATTCATCACAATACAGCCGGTTTTGCTGCCGCCGCGACGCAGGGTGGTGAGAAAACTGGCGTAGCGCTCCAGGCGGGTGGCATCATTTTCCATCAGCACCATAACGCCGGGAACGCGGGCGAGGGGGTAAAAGCCGCACTGCTTAAATAACGCCTCATTTTCACTTTTCGTGTAAATAAATAAGTGCGTGCACTGCCGTTCATAGGCGAGGTTGATTAATTCCGTCGCCAGCGTTAGCGCCAGGCCTTCCCCGCGCGCGGACTCGCTGATGGCAACGCATTTAATAATATTTCCGGCAATGCCCCCGCAGGCAATCAGCTGCTCATCGCGGGTGACGGTAATAAATACCTCTACCGACGTGTCGATGTTCAAATCGTTTTGGCGTAAAAACTGAATAATGGCGGCCATCTTTCGGTTTTCAGCGCGTTTTACCTGGGAAAAAACACAATGAGATAACATATCTGAACTTTTTCCACCTCTTCACGTTTCCGTTAAGGTAACGTACAGGATGATAAATTTTTTCAAATCAATAACATTCATTACATGAATGCGTTCGGTGAGTGACTAATGCGGCGATATTACGTGCAAGACGTACCGTTTTTTTTGATTTGTTTCATAAACTGCGATCTGATTTAAAAGAGCTTAATGGTTTTTATTTGCTTAATTAATTTTGTGACGGATACTGGCAGGGTTTTATTTTCACTGATGCAGTGTGTTTGAGTTTTATTGACAATAATGGAATCGATCGGGCGAAGCAGGGAATTAAGCAATGGTAAATAAAATGAATAAAAACTGTTTACGCCTGTTCGATCGTCGAATGTTTCCTCTGCGATTCTTCCAGTTTCTGTTACTGATTTCCGCACTGTTAATCGCTGCGCTGGGGCACTATTTTGCCGCCAGATTTGAAGATTATCTGAACCATCAGGTGCGTGATATGGCGATGAATCAGGCGCGGATTATCGCCTCCAACGACAGCGTGGTGGCGGCGGCAGAGGCGCGAGATACCGCTCAGCTTCGTGCCATCGTTCGCCGTCTGGCGAGCGGTTCTGACTTTGACTATCTGGTGATCGGCGATCGCCATTCGATTCGTTTGTATCACCCCAATCCCGCTAAAATTGGCTACCCGATGCAGTGGACCAAACCCGGCGCGCTGGAGAAGGGGGAAAGCTATTTTATTAGCGGGGAAGGGTCGATTGGCGTGGCGCTGCGCGCGAAAACGCCGGTCTTTGACCGACACGGGCAGGTGGTTGGCGTAGTTTCACTCGGTTATCTTTCCAGCAAAATAGAGGGCTGGCGGCGGGACTTTATCCTGCCGGTAGCCGGTGCGTTCGCGGCGATGCTTTTACTGCTGCTGTTGCTGTGGTGGCTGTTTGTCGCCTACCTGCGCCACCGAATGCGCGGCATGGAGCAGTATGTTGACGGCCTGCGAACCCAGCGCCATGAACAGCTCAACTGGATGTCGACGATCAATGGCCTGCTGCAAATGAAGGAGTACGATCGGGTACTGGAGATGGTGCACGGTGAATCGGAGTTGCAACAGGCGACGGTCGATCGCCTGCTGGGATCTTTTGCCGACCGCCAGCTTGCTGGTCTGCTGTTTGGCAAGATGCAGCGGGCGAGTGAACTGGGAATAACACTCGCTGTCGCTGACGGCAGCCAGCTCACGCAGCTCCCCGCAGGACTGAACAGCGGCGAATTTGCCTCTATCGTCGGCAATTTACTGGACAACGCCTTTGAATCCTGCCGAGACGGTTCGCCGGAAGATCGTTACGTGGAGCTGTATCTGAGTGATGAAGGGGCGGAGGTGTTAATCGAAGTAGCCGATCGGGGCTGCGGTATCGCCGAAGCGCAGCGGGAAGCGATCTTTAACCGGGGAGTCAGCAGCAAAGCCGATGATCACGATGAGCACGGTATTGGCCTCTATCTGATTGCTGGCTACGTGGCACGCTGCGGCGGGGTGATTACGCTGGAGGATAATCACCCTCGCGGTACGCTGTTTTCTATTTATTTACCCAAAGTGAAACCAACCCATGGCACAACCCCTGAGCATATTGATCGTTGAAGATGAAACCGCACTGGCTGAAACGCACGCCGAGTTTATTCGCCAGCGCAGCAGCCGCGGCCAGGTGTGGCTGGCGGGCGATTTAGCCCAGGCGCGGGTGATGATTGCGCGTTTCAGACCGTCACTGATCCTGCTTGATAACGCGCTGCCGGATGGAAATGGCATCACACTGCTGCATGAATTGACGGCGGCACACAGCCCGTGCGGCGTGGTTTTCACTACCGCGGCCAGCGATATGGACACGGTCGCGGAAGCTGTCCGCTGCGGTGTTTTTGACTATCTGATTAAACCCGTTTCCTGGTCGCGGCTGGAGCAAACGCTGGATCGCTATCAGCAGCGGTTAACGATGCTGGCAAACCCGGATACCGCCAGCCAGCGGCAGATCGACGAGATGTTTAATGCCTACGCCCGCGCTGCCGGTGAAGTGCCGCTGCCTGCCGGTATTGACGCGTTAACCCTGGCAAAAGTCAGCGATTTGTTTACCGACCCGGACGCGCGATATACCGCCGAAACGGTGGCTCAGGAACTGAAGCTGAGCCGGACCACCGCCCGCCGCTATCTGGAATTCGCCGCCGGCCAGCAGCAGATCTGCGCTGAAATTGTTTATGGCAAAGTCGGGCGTCCCCAGCGCATCTACCGGGCGTCGTCACCGAATTAACGCCGGAAAAATTCTTTTCGCCTGTCACCGTTTCATCACCCGCCTGTCATATGAGCGTCATCGCGCTCGCCCTTAATAAGCGCACAACGACGAACGCGCTTAACAACAACGGTAAATAACAATGGCACAGGCACAGTTAAAAATTGCCCCACAGCATCAGGCGATACCTAATCCGGCCAGCCACGCCAAAGTGCTGGCGGTGAACGGTTTGGGTAAATCCTACGGCTCGCAGGCACGCGTGCTGGACGACATTAACTTCGACCTGCACGCCGGTGAGCTGGTGGCGGTTATCGGCCGTTCCGGCGCGGGGAAATCCACGCTGCTGCACGTGCTGAACGGCACGATCCCGGCCAGTGAGGGTGAGATCCGCCACTTCGCCGAAAACGGCAAACAGCAGAATATCGTTGAGCTGAACGCCCGACAGATGCGCCAGTGGCGCAGTGAGTGCGGCATGATTTTCCAGGATTTCTGCCTGGTGCCGCGTCTGGACGTGCTGACCAATGTCCTGCTGGGGCGTCTGAGCCAGACCTCGACGCTGAAATCCCTGTTTAAAATTTTCCCTGACGAGGATCGCGCCCGCGCCATTGGCCTGCTCGAGTGGCTGAATATGCTGCCGCAGGCGTTACAGCGCGCCGAGAACCTCTCCGGTGGACAGATGCAGCGCGTGGCGATCTGCCGTGCGCTGATGCAAAACCCGAAAATTCTGCTCGCCGACGAACCGGTTGCCTCGCTCGATCCGAAAAACACTCGCCGCATTATGGATGTACTGCGCCAGGTGAGTGAAAACGGCATCAGCGTGATGGTTAACCTGCACTCGGTGGAGCTGGTGAAAGAGTACTGCACGCGCGCTATCGGCATTGCCAAAGGGCGCATTGTTTTTGACGGACATCCGTCGCAGCTGACCGACAGCCTTCTTCATACTCTGTATGGCGAAGAGATGTCGCAGCTTAACTAACACTTTTGGGATACGGACACAGCAATGAAAAAATACCTACTCGCAGCGGTAATCAGCAGTGTTATGGCCGCCAACGCTTTTGCAGCAGACGCGCCAAAAGAACTGAACCTGGGCATTCTCGGCGGCCAGAACGCCACCCAGCAGATCGGTGATAACCAGTGCGTGAAAGACTTCTTCGATAAAGAGCTGAACGTTGATACCAAGCTGCGTAACTCTTCAGACTACTCTGGCGTGATCCAGGGCCTGCTGGGTGGCAAAGTGGATATGGTACTGAGCATGTCTCCATCCTCTTATGCCTCCGTGTACATCGCCGATCCGCAGGCGGTTGACGTGGTTGGTATCGTGGTGGACGATGCGGATAAATCACGCGGCTACCACTCTGTGGTCGTGGTGAAAGCCGACAGCCCGTACAAAAAACTGTCCGACCTGAAAGGTAAATCCTTCGGCATGGCCGACCCGGATTCCACTTCCGGCTTCCTGATCCCGAACCAGAGCTTCAAGAAAGAGTTCGGCGGCAGCGTGGATGACAAATACAACGGCTTCTTCTCCAGCGTGACCTTCTCCGGCGGCCACGAGCAGGATGTGCTGGGCGTGCTGAACGGCCAGTTTGAAGGCGCGGTGACCTGGGCTTCAATGATCGGCGACTACAATACCGGTTATACCAGCGGTGCCTTCACCCGTATGATCCGTGCCGGTCAGCCGGACCTGATGAAGAAAATTCGCATTATCTGGGAATCGCCGCTGATCCCTAACGGCCCGATTCTGGTCAGCAACAAGCTGCCAGCGGACTTCAAAGCCAAACTGATCACCGCGATCAAAAAGCTGGATACCGAACAGCACAGCTGCTTCGTGAAAGCCGTTGGTGGCGCACAGCATATCGGCCCGGCCACGGTAAAAGATTACCAGGCGATTATCGATATGAAACGTGAACTGACCTCCAAGCGTTCTTAATCCGCCGCTTTCTCCCCGTTTGTAAGGGCCGGACTTCCGGCCCTTAATTCAGGTGTCCGCATGACAAATCCCGATTTTGAACGTTACTACCAGCAGATCCGCGGCAGGCAAAAGCGCGATACGCTGCTGTGGTCACTCCTGCTGCTGGGGCTGTATCTTGGCTCGGCGCATCTGGCTGAATTCAATCTGCACACCGTCTGGGTGTCGCTGCCGCACTTCTTTGACTACCTGCGCGAAACCATTCCGGCGCTGCGTTTTGATGCCCTGTTTAAAGATGTGAAGACCGACGGCTCGCTGGCCTGGTGGGGCTATCGCCTGCATATTCAGCTGCCGTTGATTTGGGAAACGCTACAGCTGGCGCTGGCGGCTACGGTGCTGTCGGTGATGGTGGCCGGGGTGCTGGCCTTCCTCGCCGCGGGTAATACCCAGACGCCGCGCGGCGTCAGTTTTGCTATCCGTACCGGGGTGGCGTTTTTACGCACCATGCCGGAACTGGCGTGGGCGGTGATGTTCGTGATGGCCTTTGGTATCGGGGTGATCCCCGGGTTCCTTGCGCTGGCGCTGCACACCATCGGCAGCCTGACCAAGCTGTTCTATGAAGCCATCGAAAGCGCGTCCGACAAGCCGGTGCGCGGCCTGGCCGCGGCGGGAGCCTCGTCGTTCCAACGCATGCGCTTCGCCCTGTGGCCGCAGGTGAAACCGGTATTCCTGTCCTACGGCTTTATGCGCCTGGAAATCAACTTCCGCCAGTCGACCATCCTCGGGCTGGTGGGGGCGGGCGGTATCGGCCAGGAGCTGATGACCAATATTAAACTGGATCGCTACGATCAGGTCAGCATGACGCTGCTGCTGATTATTGTGGTGGTCTCGCTGCTGGATACCTTCTCCGGCAAGGTACGCAAGCGCGTGGTAGAGGGGAAAGCCGCATGATCGTCTCCATCAATAGCGAACGGCAGAACAGCATTCGGCAGCAGCACAGCGCGCTGTTTGCCGTCCAGCGCCGTTACCTGACCAAAACCGGTCTGATCGCCGGGGCCATTCTGCTCTACTATATTTTCTTCTTTGCCAACTTTGGCATCAGCTTGCAGCAGCTGACCATCGGTCTGGGGCAGCTGGGTCACTACTTCCTGCGGATGTTTGTCTGGCACGACGTCGCCAACTGGCCGTTTGCCTACTACTTCGGCCAGATCGGTATCACCATCGGCATCGTCTTCGCCGGGACGCTGACCGCCACGCTGATTGCGCTGCCGCTGTCGTTCTTCGCCGCCCGCAATGTGATGAACACGCCGGTGCTGCGCCCGGTTTCGCTGATCGTCCGCAGGCTGCTGGATCTGCTGCGCGGAATTGATATGGCGATCTGGGGGTTGATCTTCGTACGCGCCGTCGGCATGGGGCCGCTGGCCGGGGTACTGGCGATTATCATGCAGGACGTCGGGCTGCTCGGGAAACTCTATGCCGAAGGGCATGAGGCGGTAGAGCGCTCGCCGGGTCGCGGGCTGAATGCGCTGGGCGCCACGGCGGTGCAGAAGCAGCGCTTCGGGATCTTCACCCAGTCCTTCCCGGCCTTCCTGGCGCTCAGTCTGTATCAGATTGAGTCCAACACTCGCTCGGCGGCGGTGCTGGGCTTTGTCGGGGCCGGTGGCGTCGGGCTGGTTTATGCCGAGAACATGCGCCTGTGGAACTGGGATGTGGTGATGTTTATCACCCTGATTATGGTGGTGATCGTGATGACCATGGATTACCTCTCGGCGAAGCTGCGCAAACGCTATATTCAGGGCCAGCCTGTGCCGCTGTTTGAGGCGAAGAAATAGCGGAACAGTGTGGTTAAGCGCGAAGATAAGCAGGACCGCGACTGACGAGTATAACTACCGCCAGCTGTGATTGATTCTGATGCAGACTTTCGGAATGGAAACGAAAGTCTGCATCATTCACGGGATCAGTTCAGCTGGTCAGCAATCAGCCACCACTTACGGTTAAGCTCATAATACCGATCGCCGGGCTTCGGCGTTTTTTCCCATGGCTTATCGATAATGTAGTGAATGTTTTTTACCCGCCGATCGTTCCATATGTCGGGATGCTGATGCGGCAGCGTCTTCAGCGCGTTGTACACCCACGGCAGCGGTTGCCAGCGATCGCGGTAAAACTGATTCAGGAAATCCTGTTCGGCGAAAAGATAGGTGGACAGGTCATCCAGCGCCGCCAGCTGTGCCATCATCGCGTCAAAAACGGCCTTATCCGGCGTCAGCAGCAGAAAGCCGCCGTTGAGATAGTTATCCACCTTGTCAGGCTGCTCAACGTGCTCCTCTCCCTTGCACCAGCTGTAAAAGCAGTTTTCCGGCGTCCAGTCGCTGGGATAGCTGGCGATGCGATTGGGGTTGCAGCGGCAGGCGTGACAGGCTGCAATGTGATCCGCTGACAGCGGCAGGGCAAAAACCTCGTCCATATTCTGCGTCACCAGCATATCCGCATCCAGAAAGACCAGCCGCTCGAATTCAGTGAACGTCCACGCCGCCAGTTTGGTCCACACTTCGGCAAAACGCGCATTGGCATAACGATTTTCCAGCGTGGGGTCCGGGCTGACCGGGTCCACCTCTCTCACCAGGCAGCCATCCTGCTCCAGCGTTGCCCGCACCCCCGCGCCGATATTCCCGGTGACCATCACCATCAGGGGATAGCGACTGCCGCTCACCTGCAGCGATTTTGCCAGCGCGCGCACGCCAATCAGGTAGCCCGGCTGGGTCAGTAACGTAGTCCATGCCATCATGGCGATATCTCCTTAGCCCAGCAGGCGCTGACTGAACGCGTTGCTGAATGTATGTTGCGGGTCCAGCGCCTCGCGCACTTCACGAAACGCCGCCATTTGCGGATACAGCGTTGACCAGTCGTACAGATCCGCATCAAAGTATTTTCCCCAGTGCGGGCGGCCGCCTTCTTCCGCCAGCAGCTTTTCAACCTCATGCAGAAAGGCCACGCCCTCTGCGGAGAGGGAACCATCCTCGGCGTAATAGACCACAAAGCCGAAGAAGCAGCTCTCCCGCTGCCAGGCCGGGCTGAGCCAGCTTTCCGACGCGCCGGTACAGCGCAGGATCACCGGGTAGTGCAGATGCGGCTGATTCTCCGCGTGCCAGCGTTTAATACGCGCGATAACCGCGCCCGCGCGGGCCAACGGAATGGCGATCTCGACATTGATCTGTGGGGTGGCAATGCCGCGACAAAATACCTGATAGACATCGCCGGTAACGTCCGAAAAATCTTTAAAACGGGTGACGGTACGAAACGGCTTGCCGTTCTCATCGCGGATCTGCGTGTCGTTACGCATATGCTCCAGCGTCTGATCGATGGTCTGATTCATCGCATCGCTGGTTTCCTGCTGGATAAGCGGATCGCCGTGATTAGCGTGATACTGTGCGCGCTCTTCGTCGGTGGCTTCCCGTGCTGCCCATACGTGCACCTGATTCTCATCGGGGAACCACCAGGCTTTGCTCAGCGCATAATTACGGTTCCACTCCAGCAGATCGTCTGCCAGCGAATCGCCGCTGACGGCGTTTTTAAAGCAGGTATAGACCGCAGAAGGGCGGGTGCGCAGCGTCACGGCGGTCACCACGCCAAGGCATCCCAGGCCGAGCTGCACCGCGTGGAACCACGGATGCTGGCGATCAAATTCTTCAACGCTGCCGTCGGCCAGCACCATGCGGATGCGCAGCGCCTCATCACCGATGGAACTCTGATACAGCCCCTGGCCGTGGGTGCCGGTCGCCAGGGCGCCTGCCAGCGTTTGCGAGTCAATAACGCCGGGCGATGCGGGCAGCATGCGTCCCATTGCCGTCAGCAGTTCATACACTTCATGCAGCGGCGTGCCGCCGGCGAAGGTGGCGCTATTGGCATCGTGGGATATCAGGCCGCGCAGCCTGCTGGTATCAATTAGCCGGTCATCGGCGTTTCCCAGCGCCAGCATCCGGCCCGGCGACATTCGGCTGCCCATCACCCTCAGCTTGCCAGACGCAGCGACGACCAGTTCGCACAGGTGACGCTCACTTTCCGGCTGGAGTATCTGCTTTTTATCCGCCAGTGGCGCATTTTGCGCCCAGTTCCACAGGCGAGGTTCCTGTGGCGGCAGCCTGGTAGTGCGCAGAGGAAAATCAGAGGTTTTACGCGTCATCGACAACTCCTGTAAAGCTGGATCGGGAGAGTGGACTATTAAGCGTAGACAAAAAACCCGTTATCTGGTGATAACGGGCGGAGAAATTTGTACAGGCGTAATTTTATTGTACAGATTAACTTCCCGAAGGTTGCAGATAACGCAGAGTGGCATCCACCACCAGTTTACGGTTACGCTTAATGCTCTGGCTTTCCGTCTCTTCGCTGCCGAACAGGCTGTTAAAGGTGTAGCGGTTGGAGACATTATGGAAGCAGATACTGCTGATTAATCGGTGAACATCCACCGTTGAGACGCTGCTGGCGAATTCTCCGCTCTCTTTACCCCGATTCAACACCTCATCCAGCACGTTCAGCGCACTCTGGTTCAGCGTGCGGATCGATTCTGACTGGGTGATATAGCGGCCACGCATCAGGTTTTCACTGCATATCAGCCGCATAAAATCAGGATGGTTGATGTGATAATCAAAGCTGGCTTCGGCCAGGCAGGCAATCGCCTGCGAGGGTGACATCTCGGCGAGGTTCAGGCCGGTTTCATGCTCGCGGATCTGCTGATAGACCTGATGCAGCACCGCAATATAAAGCTGCTCTTTATTATTGAAATGGTAAACCACCATGCGTTTGGTGGTTCCCGCATTATCGGCAATCTGTTCCATGCGCGCGCCCTGCAGGCCAAATTCGGCAAAGGTGGTCAGCGCGCTGGCAATAATGCGTTTTTTTAACCCTTCCGGATCGTTCTTACGTTTGGCGGGGGCAGACATAACCTGTAAATATCCATTATCTTTCCGTGGAAACCGTCACCAGAGTAACGTCTGGCGCGGCGATTTACAAAGAGAGAAAGATTTGGATTTCGCTGCCGCCACTGACTTTCTGCCATCTGCCGGGCACAGAATGCGGCTGGCAGTAGAATGCAGGCGCATTACGATTCAGATTGTCCGCTTGAGAACATCTCTTTCAGATAAATAAGCCGCGCCTGATGCCAATCTTTTATGGTTACATACATAACCAGGAAATTATTTTTATGCAGCTTTGAAGAAAGGAAGCCCTGATGCGTACTCGCCCATCATCCAGGTTGATCGTTCTATCGCAGGAAAACCACGTCTTACTGTTCAATTTTTCCCATAAAAATGATGCCTTAAGCGGCCAGTCATACTGGGCAACGCCGGGTGGGGGAGTTGAAAACAGTGAGTCCTATGAGCAGGCTGCCTTACGCGAATTGTTGGAAGAAACCGGGCTGGAAAGGCATGCAGTTGGAGACTCCGTCGCATCCCGAACCTTCCCAATGATGCTACCTGATGGTGAAACCGTACTGGCAGAAGAGCGTTTCTTTTTAATTTATACGGATAAGGCGGAGATCGATTGCTCAAGGTGGAGCAGAAATGAACGGGAAGTCATCAGCAGGCACCGCTGGTGGACGCGAGAAGAACTTATGCAAACTCATGAAACCGTCTTCCCTCGCGATATTATCCTGGAAATACTGGGGGGCGGTTGACGGGGGTTTTGGTGTGTTATGCGTTGTAATTTTCTGGGTGCGGGATTTTAGTACAGAGTGGTTTTTACATCTGCCGCAAATATAGAGCGTCAATACCTTTGTGCAGACAGGATCACCTCTATGCCAGGGCTCTTTTTGTTGGTATGTTTTTGCCTAGGGAAAGCCGCTGCGGAGAAACCGATGGACCTGTCTGTTCTGGAAGAATTACTGATTCGCCTTAAATCACTGCCTGCTGCTGAAAAAAGTGAGACCAATATCTTTTCGGTTGGTGCCCGCGGACACTATGAAAACCCTGTCAGCGATTTACTCGCTTTCTTTATTGATCCAGATGCTCCCCATGGACTGAATACACTTGTTCTTGGGGCCTTTCTGGAATGCCTGTCATCCGATGTTGATGCATCACTTCTCTCTCCACCAGCCCGAGAGGTTATGACCCAAAAAGGAACTCGAATCGATTTGCTACTTGAGTCGAAAGAATGGGCCATGGTGTTGGAGAATAAAATCTGGCACCAGCAGAACAATCCTTTCAATGATTACAGTGGGTATCTGCAGCAAAAACATCCAGATAAGAAACCGTTCCTGGTGGTTCTGTCGCCGGAGGGACTGGCTCCTGCCGGTTGGACAGGAATAAGCTACAGTATGTTTATTTCTGTTCTGTCGCACAGGCTCGGCATGGCATGCATTTCTTCCCCGCTCAATAAATGGCAGGTATTGCTGCGCGAATTCATTCTGCATCTGGAGACACTGATGGGTAAAAATACGATTGCAGCAGAAACAGAAACCTTTGTTCTCGAAAATTTGCGTAATATTCAGGAAGCGGTGTTACTAAAAAATGCTGTGGTGAAATCACTTCAGGAGGAAGGCCTACGGTTTCTGACAGAGCACTTTTCTGATCGTGGTTATGAGGTCGCAACGGCACTTAATCACTGGGAAGGTTACCCGGCGCTGCGCTTCGGGTTGTCGCACTGGGTGAGTGAATCTGATGTGGTACTTTTTCTAGACAGAACACCTGGAAGACAGTTTGAAGTACGAACGTACATCTGTAGTCTGACGACTCCTGCATTGCAGCATCAAGCAAGACAGATGTTGATACCAGCACTTCATGACGACTGCTGGTCTGAGAGCAGCGGAAGTGTGTTTACCGTCGTTTCTCGGCTGCCACAGAAGCATGAGGCAAAACATCTGATGTTCCAGAGTGTGGCAAAAGCGTTAGAGCAGTTGAACGAATTTGAACTGAGCCATGAGAGATAGCGGCCACCTTTCTTGTTGCGTTGCATTGAATCTGACTATCTAAAAGGTTAGTACATCTCAAATGTTCGTTATGAGCGAGGAGGGGACATAATATGCAAATCACGGAAAGGTTCAAATAAATAACTGGGGGTAAATAGGACTTTAGTGTTATATAATATGAAATTATTAAACCAATAATAGTTAAGGTTTTCAATGGGATTGTGCAAACTTTGTAACCAAGAAAGAACACTAAAAAAGTCACACTCGATACCAAGATCATTTTTCGCAGGAATTAAGGAGGAAGGAAAATGTATTTTAGTTCAAAATGGTATATCAACACTCAACGGTAGCTTTGATCCTAAAGAGGTTATGTTATGTGAAAGTTGCGAAGGATTATTTTCCAGGGAATATGAAGCATATGGAACAAGGGTTCTAAAGGATTATAAAAATGCAATTAAGTTTGATGATTGCATAATACTTAAGAAATTCAATTATAAAAGATTTTATCTATATCTCATAAGTGTGTTATGGCGGGCGTCCATTGCAATGGATAAACATTATTCAGACGTCAGTTTGGGATGTGAGATAGAGGAACTATTAAGGGCCCAGATATTAAAAAACAAAATAAGTATTAGTGATGATGATAAGTTTAGGCTAGACCATTTCATACGCATCTCGATATATAGAATCACTGATTCAACCAAGAATGTTGATGATAAAATTATAAAAAACGTACTAAGCAACATATGTCTTCATAGAGATGATAGCAACAACGGCGTGTTGTATTACTGGATTTGTGATGGATTCATAATTTGGTACTCATTCTATCTTGGTAAAGATATTAATACTACGATGGCATTAAGATTGAAATCTCAATTATTAAACGATAGGCGACAAAAAATATTAAAAATTGAAATAACTGAAAGCATTTTCTTGCAAAGAATATTTAACACTCTAATTAAAGCATCAAAAAATGATGGTTAATTATTGATATATGTTGGTATCATAAAACCTTTGAAAAGTTAATAGGTGAATTGTGCTAGTAGTGCCCTATTTTGGCACTTACCCGCCATAAGACCGCAAGGCAACTTAAAACACTTCAGCCCCCACAGTAAAATCATCTATCTCAGCATCACACTAACAATCGCGGCGGTATTAACCGCCGCGAAAGATAAAAGATCACACCGCAGTAAACCACGGATGCATGCGTTCAACGACCTGCTGGTAGTGTTCTTTAATCAGCTTTTCCTGCCGCTCGGCGTCGGGGAGCGGACCGCCGCGTAGCACGGCTTCGGCGGTAGAGCCGAAAATAATAATGCCACGGGTGGCGATATCGGCGGCGGCAATATAGCCCGCCATCACGTTCTCTTCCAGACCGCTCAGGGCCGACTTTTCACGGCATTCGGCAGCCAGCTTCGTCAGCTGTTTAAACAGGCTAACCGTGTCGCCCAGCACCGGAATTTTTCTGGCGGAGTCGTTGAGAATACGTTGCAGATCGTCGAAAACGTCAGCGCCATTGCCTTCGCTGAACAACGCTTCAAGCGCCTGCTGCCACTGATGATAGGTGTGATTAAACAGCGCATTCTGCACCAGAATCGGGCTGGCGTGCTTCCAGGGAAACTTGTCGATCAGGCGCGAAACCTGCTTCTGTAACGCGGAGAACTGCGATTTGTCGATCAACTTTTTCGGGGTGATCGCATTCAGCTCATCGAGAAACTTCGCAATCTCTTTTTCCGCCTTGGGCGTCCGCAGCGGCAGGCTTTTGCGCTGCTGTAACAGCTTGAGCTGGCTGAGATCGTAAAAGGCCGCACTCACGCGCTCGCCCGCCAGCAGGGCGCGGTTAACCAGCTGGATAACCTCCGCAGACTGCACCTGTGAACGCTGTTCCAGCAGGGAAGAGTGGAGCCGATCGTAAGCCGGAGACAGGCTGAGAACTGTATTCATCAGAATCCTCGCAGAGACGAAACCGCAGCCTTCAGGCCGGATAGTGCCACAGAGTATGGCAGATTATTCTCTGCTCAACAGCCGGAACCTGCTTTTGCCAGACGCCAGGCGCTGGGCGAGCAGTTGAAGCACTGATGAAACACTTTGGCAAACTGCATCTGGCTGCTGTATCCCACTGAATAAGCGATGATTTTTATTGGCAGGCTGCGATCCTCAAGCAGAGAGGTGGCAACATTCATCCGCAGCTGTAACAGATACTGCTTAGGGCCGTAGCCAAACTGCTGCTGAAAAAGGCGGCTGAGGTAGCTGCGGTCGATATTACAAAAGGCGGCCACTTCGCTCATCGTCACGCTGCGGTGATAGTGGCGCTCAAGGTAGTTAACCGCCGCGTCCAGGTGACGATTGCCGCCGCTTGCAGCATCAAAGCGGCGGCCAGCGGCGGCATTGGCAATCAGCGCATCCAGCAGCAGGCAGGTCAGGCCGGTAATGCGCAGCGAATACTGCGGATCTTCGGCAATCAGCTGTTGCAGCAGCTGCGACTCCATGGCTGGTAAAAGTGGATCTTTTGGCCGCCAGACTGGCATATCTCTTCTTAGCCCGCATTTTTCCAAACTTCTGGCGGCGATCAGACCATCCAGTTCGATCCACATATATTCCCACGGCGTCTGTTTATCGGCCGTGTAGGTGGTGATCTCGTGCGGATGAATCAGAAACGCTTCGCCTTTTACCACCGGCCAGCGCTGTTTTTCGGTATACAGCGTGCCGCTGCCGGTTATCACATAATGTAAAAGATAATGCTGCCGAACAGCCGGGCCATAACTGTGACGGCTGGCACAAACTTCGTGGCCGTACTGATAGATATTCAGGCCAAACTGGGTGATGTCATCGGGGTTGATATCTTTTTGCATGATTATTTTCCGTTCTAATTCATGTTATTACAGAATGTTTTTCAAACGGGCTGCGTGATGCCCTTAAAATAGTGTGATGTCACAACATAAAAATCCTTCATCATCGGCGCAATTAGCGAGCCGGATCACACTTCACTGCGGCGGTCATTTTTCACCATATCAATGTCAAAAAATGACATAGGCAGCGACCGCCTGCTTGCCTAGAGTTGAGTCGACTTCTCCTCATGACGTAACAAGGAATCGACAATGAAAATTACCTTTTTAGGTGCGGGCAGTACGGTATTCGCGAAAAATGTGCTGGGGGATATTCTGGCCACCCCGGCGCTGCAGCAGGTGGAAATAGCGCTTTATGATATCGATGCACAGCGCCTGGACGACTCCTGGAGAATGCTAAATAACCTCAATGCCAATCTTTGTCAGGGAAAGGCGCGGATAGAGAAATATTCCGGCGTGGAGCAGCGGCTGAATGCGCTTCGTGGGGCGAACTATGTCATCAATGCCATCCAGGTGGGCGGCTACGATCCCTGCACCATTACCGATTTTGAGGTTGCTAAAAAATTCGGCCTGCGGCAGACCATCGCCGATACGCTGGGCATTGGCGGTATTTTCCGCGCGCTGCGCACCATCCCGGTGATGATGGACTTCGCCCGCGATATGGAAGCGGTGTGCCCGGATGCGTGGCTGCTGAACTACACCAACCCGATGGCCTCGCTGACCGGCGCGATGCTCCAGCACACCGGCATCAAAACCGTCGGCCTGTGCCACAGCGTGCAGGTCTGCGCCGAAACGCTGCTGAAATCCGTGGATATGTCTACCGAGGGGGTGAAATGGCAAATCGCCGGGATCAACCACATGGCCTGGCTATTGAACATTACCCGCGACGGGGAAGACCTTTACCCGGAAATTAAACGCCGCTCCCTCGCGCTGCAGCAGACGACGCACGATGATATGGTGCGCCACGAAATTATGCGGGTGTTCGGTTACTACGTTACCGAATCCTCCGAGCACAACGCCGAGTATATGCCTTACTGGATCAAGCGTAACTACCCGGAGCTGATTGAGCGCTTTAACATTCCGCTGGACGAGTATCCGCGCCGCTGTATTGAGCAGATTGACCGCTGGCAGCAGCAGCGCGACCGCCTGACGCAGAACGACAATCTCAGCCACACCCGCAGCCACGAATATGCCTCGTGGATGATTGAGGCGATGGAAACCGACGTGCCGTATAAAATCGGTGGCAACGTGCTGAATCACGGCCTGATCACCAATCTGCCGAAAGAAGCCTGCGTGGAAGTGCCGTGCCTGGTGGACGGGCAGGGGATCACCCCGTGCTACGTTGGCGACCTGCCGCCGCAGCTGGCCGCGCTGAACCGTACCAATATCAATACCCAGCTGCTGACCATCGAGGCGGCTATCACCGGCAAGAAAGAGCACGTCTATCACGCCGCGCTGCTCGATCCGCATACTTCAGCCGAACTGTCGATTGATGACACCGTCAGGCTGTGCGACGAGCTGATCGCCGCGCACGGCGAATGGCTGCCCTCCCTGCATTAATCCCGATAAACGGGCGAGCCACGACGGTTCGCCCACATGGCCGGGCAGGGTGCCACGGCCGGAGAACACCAACTCTGGGGTATCACGATGAGCGTTTCGCTGAAAACAAAGGTCAGCTACGGGCTGGGTGCCTTTGGCAAAGATTTCGCTATTGGCATTATCTATATGTACCTGATGTACTACTACACCGATGTGGTTGGCGTTTCGGTCAGCATGGTGGCCTCACTGTTCCTGGTGGCGCGTATTCTGGATGCGTTTTTCGACCCGGTGATGGGCTGGATCGTCGAGCGCACCCGCAGCCGCTGGGGGAAATTTAAGCCGTGGATACTGATCGGCACACTGACCAACTCGGTGGTGCTGGTGTCGGTGTTCTGCGCGCACTACTTTGAAGGCGCGGCGTTGATTGCCTGGATCTGGGCCACCTATCTGCTGTGGGGCTTTACCTATACGCTGATGGACGTGCCGTTCTGGTCGCTGGTGCCGTGTATTACTATCGACAAACGCGAGCGCGAAGCGCTGATCCCGTGGCCGCGCTTTTTTGCCAGCCTGGCGGGGTATACCACCGGGGTGATCGGTCTGCCTTTAGTGGCGTATCTGGGCGGTGGCGATAAGGGGCAGGGCTTTATGCTGTTCTCGCTGATTCTGGTGGTGTTCTTTATCCTCTCGGCGATCATTACTCTGTGCAATATCGAAGAAAAATACTCCTCTTCCGCCACGCCGAATGCCGCCGAGCACACCACGATTAAAGCCGTGCTGAGCATGATTTTCCGCAACCGCCCGCTGTTTGCCCTGCTGCTGATGGCGCTGGCGTGGAACCTGGCGCATAACGTGATTACCGCGTTTGCCATCTACTACTTTACCTACGTCGTTGGCCGCGCCGAGCTGTTCCCGTGGTACATGATGTATGCCGGAATAGCCAACCTGATTGCCATTCTGCTGTTCCCGAAACTGGTCGCCCGCTTCTCGCGCCGCGCCATCTGGATCAGCGCCTCGGTGCTGCCGGTGCTTAGCTGCCTGCTGCTGCTGGCGGTGGGCATGTTTGCCCCGGGCAGCGCCACGCTGATCTCGCTGTCCGGTATTCTGGTCAACGTTGGCGGGGCCTTCTTCTGGGTGATGCTGGTGATTATGGTCGCCGACACCGTCGACTACGGCGACTATGCCCTCGGCGTGCGTATCGAAAGCATCGCCTTCTCGGTGCAGACCATGGTGGTGAAAGCCGGTGCTGCATTTGCCGGATTGCTGATTGGCGTGATGCTCGGTGTGGTGGGCTACGTGCCCGGTGCGCAGCAGTCGGCCAGTACGCTGCTCGGCATGCAGGGGATTATGATTGGCCTGCCGCTGATGTTCTTTATGCTGACCCTGTGGATTTACCTGCGCCACTACAAACTGGACGGTGAGCTGCTGCACCGTATGCAGCGCGCGCTTCAGCAAAAGTATGATGGTCACGCCAGCGTCACCGCGCCGCAGGCTGGCACTCTGGCAGGTGATTACCCGACGGGCACCGCGCCATCTACAGCAACGAGCGATAATTACTCCCCGGCCAGTGCGGCGGAGGTGCCACGCAGCTGAATCCGCATGGCGAGATGTAACCACTGATTTCCAATTGTAATGTTATAAAGTAACGGATATCATCCCCGGCGCAGGCGTTTGTCTGCGCTGTTCCATTTTCTCTGGATTAAGGATTGATATTCTGATGCGCAAAACTGTTTTATCGCCGCTGCTGGCGCTGATGCTGACCGCCGTTTCGGCGGGTGCCTTCGCGGATGCTCCGCGCGTGGCGAAGCTGGTGGCCCCGTTTGAGATTAAAGGCACCGATCCCACGCTGTCGGGCGACATCTTCCTGAAAATGTCGATTGTTGAAACGCTGATTAATGCCGATGCCGCCGGAAAACCGCTGCCGGGCCTGGCCAGCAGCTGGAAGGTCAGTGATGATGGCCTGGCGTGGCGCTTCACTCTGCGTTCCGGCGTGACCTTTCACGACGGCAGCCCGCTGACCGCCGACAGCGTGGTCAACGCATTGGAAGTGGCGCGCAGCCAGCCGGGCCTGCTGGATAAAGCTCCGATTACCGCCATCCGCGCCGAAAAGGGGGAGGTGGTGATTGCACTCAGCCAGCCGTTTACTCCGCTGCTGGGGCTACTGACCGAGAACCGCGCGCAGATCCTCGCGCCTGCCTCCTATAATGCCGAACATAAAGTGGTGCAGGTGATCGGCAGCGGGCCTTACCGCCTGACCTCATTACAGGCACCGCAGAAGCTGACCGTCAGCCGCTATGACGGCTACTGGGGCGATAAACCGGCCATTGAACAGGCCAGCTATATGTCGGCGGGCCGTGCGGAAACCCGCGCGCTGATGGCCGAAAGCGGCGATGCCGATATGGTGTTTAACCTCGATCCCGCCAGCCGCGCCAGGCTAAAGAAAAATCCACAGCTGACCCTGCTGGCGGTGTCGATTCCGCGCACCGTGCTGGTGAAAGTTAACGCCGGGCATCCGCTGCTGAACGATGTCCGCGTGCGCCAGGCGCTGAGCCTGGCGATCGATCGAGAAGGGATTGCCCGCGCTATTCTGCGCTATCCGGCTGCGGCCGGGCAGCTGTTCCCGCCGTCGGTGGCGCAGTGGCATAACGCCAGCCTGGCACCGCTGACCACCGACACTGCCCGCGCGCGCGAACTGCTGGCGCAGCTGGGCTGGCAGCCGGGCGCTGACGGCATCCTGCAGCGCGACGGCAAGCCGTTCTCGCTGACGCTGACTACCTATCCCGATCGCCCGGAACTGCCGCTGATTGCCGCCGCGATCCAGCAGCAACTGCGCGAAATCGGCGTGCAGTTGACCATTAACTCGACCAACTCCGGCGAAATCGCCTTAAAACATCACGATGGCTCGATGGAGCTGGGACTGGTGGCGCGTAACTTTGCTCTGACCCCGGACCCGCTCGGCACGCTGCTACAGGACTACCCGCCGCAGGGCGGAGACTGGGGCGCGATGAACTGGTCTGACACTACTTTCAATCGCACGATGGCCCAGCTTGTGCGCGGCAGCAATCCGCAAGAGAGCGACGCAGAGCGTCAGCAGCTGACGCGCATTCTGCAAACCGAGCTGCCGACCATCCCGGTAGCGTGGTACCAGCAAACGGCGGCGGTGTCATCGCGCCTGAGCGGTGCCGCTCTCGATCCGTTTGAACGCACCTTCGGGCTGGAAAAAATGAGGTGGCGTGAATGATCCGTCTGCTCGGTTTCCGTCTGCTGCAGGCCGGGCTGGTGGCGCTGCTGGTGGGCGGTCTGACCTTCGTGCTGATGCGCATGCTGCCCGGTGATGTCGCCTATCGCATCGCCGCCGGACGCTACGGCTACGATCGCGTCGATGCCGCTGCCGCGCAGGCCGTACAGCAGGAGCTGGGGCTGGATCGCCCGGCCTGGCAGGCGCTGGCAGACTGGTTTATGCAGCTGCTGCGCTTTAATCCAGGCAATTCGCTGGTCTCCGGCGAGCCGGTGATGGGCGAAATTGCCCATCAGCTGGGGCAGACAATGCATCTGGCGGCGGTGGCCCTGCTGCTGTCGCTGCTGATGGGGCCGCCGCTGGGCATTATTGCCGGGCTGTCCCCCGGCGGTAAGCTGGATCGCCTGCTGCTGGCGATCTCCACCACGCTACGTGCGCTGCCGCACTTCGTGCTGGGGCTGATCCTGGTTTTGATCTTCGCGCTTGGGCTTGGCCTGCTGCCCGCCGCCGGATATGGCGATGCTGAGCACGTGCTGCTGCCCGCGCTGACGCTGGCGCTGGGGCTGGCTGCGGTTTCCAGCCGGGTGGCGCGTAATGCTATGCGTCAGGTGACGGAATCACAGTGGTACAGCTTTGGCCGCACCAAAGGCCTGAAGCCGGGAACGCTGTTCTGGCGGCACGGCCTGCGCAACGTCAGCGTACCGGTGGTCACTTATCTGAGCGTACAGTTTATCTATCTGGTTGAAGGGGTGATCGTGGTGGAAACCCTGTTCGCCTGGCCTGGAATTGGTCACGCGCTGGTGCATGCCATTTTCCACCGCGACGTGCCGATGATTCAGGGGACCGCGCTGATTATGGGGCTGATGTTTGTGTTGCTTAATGCGTTGAGCGACGGCCTGTGCTACCTGCTGGACCCACGGAGAAAAACCGCATGATGACGCTGTTACGAAAGGCCTCACCCGCGCAGCTGGCGGGGGCGGCGATCCTCCTGCTCCTGCTGATCTTTGCTTTTGTGCTGCCGTTAATCTGGCCGCAGGACCCGGTGCGTCAGCAGCTGATGCTGGCGCTACAGTGGCCGGAATGGCAGTCGCCGTTTGGCTACGATCACCTTGGCCGCTCGCTGTTTGCCCGCCTGACGTCGGCCATTCGGCTGTCGCTGGGCCTGGCGCTGGTCAGCGTACTGAGTGCGATGATCCCCGGCATCCTGCTGGGCGTGCTGGCGGCGTGGCGGGGCGGAATTGTCGACCGCGGCATCGGCCTGCTGTCGGATACGTTTCTTGCGCTGCCGGGGCTGCTGCTGGTGCTGCTGCTTACCGCGCTGGTGCCGGATTCGGCGCTGATGCTGTATGTCGGCATCTCGCTGCTGCTGTGGGTGGAGTATTTTCGTCTGAGCCGGGCGATTGCCCGGCCGATACTGAACTCACCGGCGGTGCAGGCTTCACGCCTGCTGGGCTTCGGTCCGTGGACGATTTTCCGCCGCCACCTGTGGCCGGAAATGGCCCCCATGGTGCTGACCGTCGGTGCCTTCGGTGCAGCCAGCGCGATTATGGCGATTGCCGCGCTGGGCTTTGTCAGCGTCGGCGTGCGTCCGCCCACCCCGGAGCTGGGGCTGATGATGACCGAAATGCTGCCGTACTATGACGAAGCGCCGTACGCACTGCTGCAGCCGGTGGCGGTGGTATTTTTACTGGTATTAAGCCTGCTGCTGCTGGCAGGGAAGGAGAAAGCATGAGCCTGCTGGAGATTGAAAATGCCGCAGTCAGCGGTGACGGCGTGATGGTTGAACCGCTGTCATTTGTGCTGAACCCCGGTGAACCCTTTACCCTGTTGGGCGAAACCGGCTCGGGGAAAAGCCTGCTGGCTCAGGCGGTGATCGGCACGCTGCCGGCCGGACTGGCTGCCAGCGGCACGCTGCGAATTGACGGTGAAGCTTACGATCTGGCTGGCCGTCCGGCGATGGCGCTGTGGGGGCACCGGCTGGGGATCTTGCCGCAGGAGCCGTGGCTGGCGCTTGATCCGACCATGCGGGCTGAACAGCAGGTGGCTGAAGGTTATCGCTACGTGCGCGGTATGGAAAAAAGCCCGGCGCTGCGGGCGGCCAGGGACGATCTGGACGCACTGGGTGTCGGGCACGCTGCGGCTCGCCTGCCGCAGGCGCTGTCCGGCGGCATGGCCCAGCGCGTTGCTTTCGCCGCCGCGCGGGCGGGCGGGGCTCAGATTATCGTCGCCGATGAACCGACCAAGGGGCTGGACGTGGCGCGCCGCGATGAGGTTATCGCGCTGCTGATGCAGGAGGTGCGCGCGGGCGGCGGGCTGTTCACTATCACCCACGACATTGAACTGGCTCGCCAGATCGGTGGTGAAGTTGCGGTGATGCTACACGGTAAGATTATCGAACGCGGCAGGGCGGAGCAGGTGCTGGATCATCCTCAGCATCCGTATACCCGCCAGCTGCTGGCCGCCGATCCGAGCCGCTGGCCGCTGCGCGAACACAGGCCGCACGGCGGTCAGGTGGTGCTGGAGGCAAAAAACCTGAGCAAAACGCGCGGCGGCAGGCAGCTTTTTTCCGGTCAGTCGCTGAGGGTGCATGCCGGAGAGGTGATTGGTATCACCGGGCCGAGCGGCTGTGGTAAAAGCAGCTTTGGCGATATCCTGCTTGGGCTGCTGGCCGCCGACGGCGGTGAGGTTAAGCGCGATCGCCAGCTGGCGGCGGTGAAGTATCAGAAAATCTTCCAGGACCCGCCATCGGCCTTTGCGCCCCGGGTGACGCTGCGCCAGGCGCTGGCGGATGTGGTACGCCACCATAAGCTGGATGCCGGGCGTATTGCACCGCTGATGGCGCGGTTAAAGCTGCAGCCTGTGCTGCTGGATCGTTTGCCCGGTGAGATTTCCGGCGGTGAACTTCAGCGCTTTGCGCTGCTGCGCGTGCTGCTGCTCGATCCGGTGTTTCTTTTTGCCGACGAACCGACCTCGCGCCTTGATGTGTTGACCCAGCAGCAGACGGTGGAGCTGATGGTCGAGGTGGCGGCGGAGCAGAACTGCGCTCTGCTGGTGGTGAGTCACGATGAGGCGTTAATCGATCGGATTAGCCATCGGCGGATTCGTTTTGGCGGTGAGGAAGTGGTTCAGGATATGGGGCGGTCGGCGGTGGCAGTTCCTGCTTTCAACCCGTTAAATTAAGACGCTGTACATTCCGCGTCTGGCTTATCGGGGCTGGCCAGAACGCGGACCCGCTGTCACATCCATGTCCGCTCGGCCTCGCACATCCTTGTGCTCGGACGGTCCGCTTATCCGTCCAGCCCCGATTGCCTGAGTGTTTTGGTGTTGCTGCCGGAGGAAGAACATTCCAGGACTTAACGGACTGGTTCGGTGCTGCATGTACAGTGTCTGGCGTATCGGGGCTGGCCGGAACGCGGACCCGCTGTCACGTCCATGTCCGCTCGACCTCGCACATCCATGTGCTCGGACGGTCCGCTTATCCGTCCAGCCCCGATTGCCTGCATGCTTCGGCGTTGCTGCCTGAACAACCGAGTCTTCTTCGGCAGCAACGCGATGGTCTGAAAGGGGAGAACGTTACGGGACAGGTTAGCCGGGTGTCTGCCGCACGGATGCGGCAGTCAAGCCTCCAGGGAGGGATTCACGGCGACCCGGCGATCTGCCCGTAACGGTCAACCCATTGACTGATCTCGCCGCGAAAACAGCCAATCCAGTACTTGTTAACCAGTCTTTTATTTTGTACTTTAAAGACCTGTTAAACAGTCTCGAAAGGTATTCCCATGCCACACCTTATTCTAAGCGATACCAGTGCCAGCGTTAGTGAACTGAAGAAGAATCCAATGGCAACCGTTAACGCAGGAGAGGGTTACCCGGTTGCTATTTTAAATCGTAATCAACCTGCTTTTTACTGCGTGCCTGCGGAACTGTACGAGAAAATACTTGAAGCGCTCGACGATAATGAACTGGTAAAAATGGTGAGTGAGCGTAGCAATCAGCCCCTGATTGATGTGGATCTGGACAGTTACCTATGAGGTATACGGTTAAATTCAGGGAAGATGCGCTGAAAGAGTGGCAGAAGCTGGATAAGACCATTCAACAGCAGTTTGCTAAGAAACTGAAGAAATGCTGTGATAATCCACATATTCCCTCGGCCAAACTTCGTGGCGTAAAGGATTGTTATAAAATTAAACTTCGCTCGTCGGGTTTTCGTCTGGTGTATCAGGTGATTGACGATAAAGTTATTATCGCCGTTGTCGCGGTGGGTAAACGAGAACGTAGTGAGGTTTATAATCTGGCCAGTGAACGGTTGAGATAGTCTGCTGAATTAGCAGATATTGATAACGTTAGAGTCCCTGCTCCTGCCGTCTCTGGTTCTGCACCTTGCGGGCCGGAATGCTGACCAGCTATCACGTTTCTGTGCTCGGGGGGAATCGCTGCACATTCCGCATCTGGCTTATCGCGGCTGGCCGGAACGCGGACCCGCTGTCACATCCATGTCCGCTCGGCCTCGCACGTCCATGTGCTCGGACGGTCCGCTTATCCGTCCAGCCCCGATTGCCTGCATGCTTCGGCGTTGCTGCCTGAACAACCGAGTCTTCTTCGGCAGCAACGCGATGGTCTGAAAGGAGAGAACGTTACGGGACAGGTTAGCCGGGTGTCTGCCGCACGGATGCGGCAGTCAAGCCTACATGGACGTATTTACGGCGACCCGGCGATCTGCCCGTTACGGTCGCCCCGTACATGGAACTAACCGCGATCTACCCGTAATGGTCGCCATGTTTACCGATTATTCAGCGAAAATAACGAACACAGAAGGCGGCACATCCCTGTGCCTGAACAATCCGTTTATCAGGCAGAAAGCTCTTTACGAACGATCTCTGCACCGGCGCTCAGGGCTTCCAGCTTGCCGGTAGCAACCTGACGGGATAACGGCGTCATACCGCAGTTGGTTGATGGATAAAGCTTATCGGCATCCACGAACTGCAGCGCTTTACGCAGCACATCGGCAACCTGTTCCGGCGTCTCGACGGTGTTAGTGGCCACATCGATCGCGCCGACCATCACTTTTTTACCGCGAATCAGCTCAATCAGATCCATCGGTACGCGGGAGTTCATGCACTCCAGTGAAACGATATCGATGCTGGATTTCTGCAGTTTCGGGAACACCTCTTCATACTGGCGCCACTCGGTGCCCAGCGTTTTTTTCCAGTCGGTATTGGCTTTGATGCCATAGCCGTAGCAGATATGCACAGCCGTTTCGCACTTCAGACCTTCAACGGCGCGTTCCAGAGCGGCGATGCCCCAGTCGTTCACCTCGTCGAAGAAGACGTTGAAGGCTGGCTCATCGAACTGAATGATATCGACACCGGCCGCTTCCAGCTCTTTCGCTTCCTGGTTCAGGATCTTAGCGAATTCCCACGCCAGCTTTTCACGGCTTTTGTAGTGACCATCATACAGCGTGTCGATCATGGTCATTGGACCCGGCAGCGCCCACTTAATCTGCTTATCGGTCAGCTTACGTAAAAACTTCGCATCTTCCACGAAAACGGGTTTTTTACGTACTACTTCACCAATGACCGACGGCACGCTGGCATCGTAACGATTACGGATACGAACGATTTCGCGCTTTTCAAAATCAACGCCGCTCAGGTGTTCAATAAACGTGGTCACGAAGTGCTGACGGGTTTGCTCGCCGTCGCTGACAATATCAATCCCTGCACGAACCTGATTATCCAGCGTCAGGCGTAAAGCATCCTGTTTACCCGCAATTAACTCATCGCCTTCTAATTTCCACGGTGACCAAAGCGTCTCCGGCTGTGCCAGCCATGTTGGTTTCGGTAAGCTGCCAGCGGTTGACGTAGGTAACAAAATTTTCATGAAAAATGACCTTGTATATTGGGTGGATCAAATAGCGTAATCAGCGGACCATTCTTCAAGAACGGCCTGATAAGGTTTGATAAAGTGCAGCTCGGTGAACTTGCCTTGCTCAACGGCTAGCTGGCTACGTTCTACTCGATCGTAAACAATCAGAGTTAATGAGTGATCCTGATGATTCAGGCTTGGCTGATAGCACTGCCCGGCCGCCGAGTTCGCGTTGTAAATCTCAGGGCGGTAAATCTTCTGGAACGTTTCCATGGTGCTGATGGTCGCAATCAGCTCCATATTGGTGTAATCGCTCAGCAGGTCGCCGGTGAAATAGAAGGCCAGCGGCGCAGCGCTATTTGCAGGCATGAAGTAACGCGCATGCAGGCCCATCTTGGCGAAATAGTGATCGGTCAGGGACGGTTCGTCCTGCTGATATTCAATACCCAGCACAGGATGGACATTCCCCGTGCGGGTGTAGACGTTTTTGCTGGAGACGCTCAGGCAGATAACTGGCTGCTTGGAGAAGTGCGCTTTATACGTTTCGGACTTCACGAAGCATTTAAAAATGTTGCCGTGCAGATCGCCGAAATTCTCCGGCGTGCTGAATCCCGTTTTACCTTTATTATGCTCTGACAGCAGCACGCTGAAATCATAATCACGAACGTAGGAGGAGAAGTTATTGCCGACAATACCTTCAATGCGTTCGTTGGTTTCTTTATCAATGATATTGGTTTTTAAAATTTCAATCACCGGGAAAGCACTATTGTGATTTTCGCCAGTAATATTTAAATCAACCGAAATAATATCAAGTTCGATAGCGTAACGATCGCTTTTGGGATTATCCCAGTGCGCCAGGTTATTGAGGCGATTATTCATCATCACCAGGGCATTGCGCAGGTTTTGCTGGCGGGTTTCACCGCGGGCCAGGTTAGCAAAGTTGGTGGTGATGCGCGTATTTTCGGATGGATTGTAGTTCTCATCGAAACGCGTTTTTTTAATCGAAAAATTAAATTCTTGAGTCATGGTAACCTGCCGTCTTGATTTCTGAATTAAAGCTGAATTTATTTATTGCCTTCTCAAATTTGCAATGTTCTTCTGGCTTTTCACTTCAGCAATCTTCATGATTGTCTATAGTAATTAATGCACATTTTATGCCAGACTATTTGCGTGAGGAAAAGTGATTTAATTTCACCGAACATGAAGGAATTTCATGATCGCGTGGGGGCGATGCGGTTTTGGACATGTTTGCAGATTCAGCGTCTGGCTTCAGTCGCTTCAGTCTGCGGGCATGGCGTATCGGGGGTGTACGAACACGGGCCTGCTGCCACGCCCCTGGCCGCTCGGCCTCGCACGTCCAGGTGGTCATGGGCCCGTTTATCCGCCCATCCCCGATTGCCTGCATGTTTCTGAGTTGCAGCCTAAAAACCCGCTGCTTTCTCCTTCATGCTCTGCTAAGTTAAAACAATGAACAATACTTTCTCGGCGTCATCCCACTCAGCGATCATTATTATCACCTCCTATACTCAGGTGGGATAACGCACGTCATTTTCCCGCCGGTAAGGCGGGCCTTACCGGTCATCAACCAGTGAGGTCAGTTATGAATAGCAATACGCCAGTAAAGACAGAAAAAGCCACGCTCCACCTGCTGTGTGGAAAAATCGCCTCCGGTAAATCTACGCTGGCTGACAAACTATCCGCCTCTCCCGGTACTCTGACCATCAGTGAAGATCGCTGGCTTGCTGCACTTTATGCCGGTGAAATGCATTCCGTCGCCGACTATGTGCGCTGCACCGCGAAGCTCAAAGAGGCGATGAAACCGCACCTGGTTTCCTTACTTCAGGGCGGCGTTTCGGTGGTGCTGGACTTTCCGGCAAATACTCGGGCGAATCGCGACTGGATGATGAGCATTGTTGAGGCATCCGGCGCAGATAATCGGCTGCACTATATGAACGTCTCTGATGACGTATGCAGAGCGCGTTTGCGTGCCCGTAATGCGGAAGGTTCACACGATTTTGCGGCGACGGATGCACAGTTTGAATTAATCACCCGCTATTTCACCGAACCCGGAGTGGATGAAGGTTTTGAGGTGATTGAATACCGTTAAGTCCTTCTCCTTTGCCCCTGCTTGATATGTTTTATTGGCGCAGGGTGGGATCTTTCTTATTGTTAATATATTTCACCAAGATATTCATTATATTTGAATAACAATCTGAATTTTATCCCATCCGTTGCCCGGCCTGCTCTCCAGCCGTTCGGACCATTTTGAATAAAGGAAAAACCTGACTTTTAAGTGACTTGACAAAAATTTACTTTCAGCCGTTGGCTATTTCGCTTTCATTGATAATGGTAATGTCTATCAAACTCATTACTAATTGCTAGAAATATTCCGAGCGAACAATGAAACGCACAAAAATAGCTACTGCTTTAACATTCATTCTGGCCAGTAACATGGCCTGGGCCGCGGAAGAAACGATGACCGTTTCAGGCAATATTCTTGGAGATTCGCGGGCCGAAGAGGTGAGAACCTGGGCCGGAAGCCGAACGGTCATTAGTCACGATCAGTTGCAAAAAGGTGCTAACCGTACGCTGGACGATGCGCTACAGCGCGTTCCCGGGGTGAAAATTCAGGATGAGACCGGTACTGGCATTCTTCCGCAGATTTCCGTACGTGGTCTTTACGACAGTCGCAGCGGCCGGGCCCAGTTGCTGGAGGATGGTATTCCGCTGGTACTGGCTCCGTATGGTCAGGAAGGCATGTCTCTGTTCCCGGTCAGCTTCGCTACCATCGATAGAATTGATGTGGTTCGTGGCGGAGCGGCGGTACAGTACGGCCCGAACAACGTGGGGGGCGTCATCAACCTGATCAGCAAGCCCATTCCACTGAAGTGGGAAAATGAAATCGCCGAGCGCGCAACCTTCTATGGGAAAGGCCGAAACCTCTGGGATACCTACCTGCGTACCGGCGGCATGCTGAATGATGATTTCGGCCTGCAGGTGGAAGCGAACCAGGTAAAAGGGAACTCATTCCGCGCTGACAGCGCCAGCGAAGTGCAGAACCTGCGCGTGCGCGGCCTGTGGAATATCAATGAAGATACGACGCTTAACCTCTCCTATCAGTATTACGATGCTCATGCCGACCTTGCCGGTGCGCTAACCGCGGACGACTATCGCCGCGATCGTCGGCAGAATACCCGTCCGTGGGATAACTATGATGGCCACACAAAACGCTACAGCGCAGTCTATAACCAACAGCTGGGTTCCCTTGGATTCATCGACCAGGCAGAATTTAACTGGATGTTCTTTGGCCATGAATCCAAACGTGATTTCCACGTTGGAATGAGCAAAGTCGCTGGTCTAAGCTGGAATCCATCGCTACCTGCCGACATTGTTCAGAACTCACCACGCAGCTTCAAAGTCTGGGGCACGGAACCACGCCTGAGCATGGACATCAATGGCAATAGCGTGAACCAGCAGTGGATCATCGGCGGGCGCTTTGTCAGTGAAGAAGTGGATTATCAGGTGCGTCAGAAAACGCTGGCGACCGGCACCACGGCAATCACTCGTGACTGGAGCTTTGATGACCGGGCCTGGGCAGGGTATATCAGCAACGCCGTAAAACTGTTTGACGACGCGCTCACCATCACCCCGGGAATGCGTTTTGAGCATGTGAATGAGAAATACACCGATAAAAATAGCGGTCAGCACTTCTCTTCTCCGGACGATCAGTGGCTGCCAGGCTTGACGGTCGGCTACCAACTGACCCCTACGTGGTTCCTGTATGCCGATATGCAAAAGAGTCTGCGCCCGGCACAGGTTACGCAGATCGTGAAGGGGGGCGATGTCAGTTCCGAACTGGCGTGGAACTATGAGAGCGGCGTGCGCTATACGCCGACGAAAAATGTCAGTCTTCAGGCCGGGTTGTACCGCATCGACTATAAAGATCAGATTTCTTACGACAGCGTCAGCGACAGCTACCTGAACATTGGCCGCACACGTCACCAGGGCGTGGAGCTGGAAGGGTTCTGGAGCCCGGAAGCGGTTGAAGATCTTAAACTGCACGCCGGTTATGCATACTTGCAGGCTGAGCAGCGTAATGGTCTGAATGCCGGGAAAGACGTGCCTTATGCTTCACGCACTCAGGTCACCCTGGACGGTAGCTATGACTGGCGTGGCACCACTTTCTCGCTGGCGGGCTATTACTTCAGTAAATCGTATTCTGATGCGGCCAATACACGTGAAGAAAACAGTGCCGGTTCAGTTGGGCAACTGCCTTCCTACTGGGTATGGAATGCACAGGTCAGCCGCGACCTATACAAATCTAACGATACGCTGCTTAACGGTTATGTTGGCGTTAATAACCTGTTCAACCGCGACTACTGGTTCCGCGGTATCGACACCAGCCCGTGGGGACGCCAGCCTGCACCGGGTCGTTCCGTTACTGCCGGACTTAGCCTGAAGTTCTGATTAACGGTAAAATAACGCCAGCTTGAGAGAAGCCAGTTCGTAGTGAACTGGCTTTTTTTATGGCTGTAAGAAGAACAAACCGCTATAGGGAAGGCCAACGTATTCCCGATAGGCAGTGGCGAGATCGGCCTGCGGATCGACATCGGCGAAGGCCTGAGGATGAAAAAGTTTGGCCATGGCTTCCAGCGCAATCACATTAAACGGACTATCGTAAAACTGATGATAGATCGCCATGATCCGCATTGATTTATCTGCTGACAACACGCTAACTCCCTGCCGCTGCATGAGCGATTGTAAGCGGGGCAGAGCACTGGCTCGCGTGGCTTCATAGCCTAGCGCCACGGCCTGCGACGTGCCGCCGCGCTGGCTCCAGTCCGCTCCACTCATCAGATAAACATCCGGGCGCGCAACGATCAGCAGTTCCGCGCTGATGTCTCCGCCCTGAGGTGGGACTTTATCGGCCATCAGGTTTCGTCCGCCTGCTACCGGAATAAACTGACCAAAGCTTTCACGCCCGAACACGGCACAGCAGCCGTCGCCGGCCATCCCGGCATGATTTTCAAACACCACGCCCGGCCACTGTGATTGTGGAATTGCCGCGACTCGCTGCGCTGTCCGTTCCAGCAGACTTTGCCAAAGGTTGAGAAATCTGTCGGCGTTCTGCTGTTCACCGGTCACCTGCCCGAGCAGGCGCAGACTTAAAGGTGTGTTGGTTAATGGCTGCTGGCGAAAGTCGATGAAAATCGCTGGAATGCCCATTTTTTCCAGCAGCGCCAGAGTACCTTCATTCTGTAGCCTGGGAAGAATGCCAATATCAAACACGACAAGGTCAGGCTGTAGTGCGCTGGCATTTTCGACGCTGAATGTGCTGCGATAGGGATTGATAAATGTTGGAATAGCCGACAGCTTTGGCGCGCTGCGTGTAAAGTAGCGCGCCATATCCGGCGCGCGGGTTTTCAGTGAATCATCCCAGGCGACGATGCCTTTTAGGGGATCGCCAGGGTGCAGTAAGCTCATTGGCAGTAGCATACGGCTGTCGGCCAGTATCACTCGCGAAACCGGTGCATTAACGGTAACGTGCCTTCCGGCAATATCGATGACTTCAACGGCGGCCGACCAGCCGTGAAGGGGCCATAGCACTAAATTTAACAACAACAGCCTGATGTAGTTCAATTACTGGTTTCCCTTGTTACGGCCTGAATTTGCTCAACATAATAGCAGTTTGTATGATGCGGTTCAGTCACTTCAGCTTCAGTTTCCTCTCCCGGCGTATCGGGGTTTGCCGGAACGCGGACCCGCTGCCATGTATTGTACTCGGCTGATTTTACTCACCTCATCAGCATGATGCTGACGAGGTATTTTCGCCTAGCTCTGTTCCACCCCATTCAAAATGTCGCGAATATTTACCAGCGCGTTACGCACCGCTGCACCTCCGGCGTAAAAAACCAGCTGGAGCACGGTTTCAATAATCTCTTCGCGGCTTGCCCCGGCATTCAGCGCGGCCTGAGCATGCGCCCGCAGCTGCGGAACCGTGTGCCCAAGCGTAACGCAGGAGGCAATCACCACCAGTTCGCGCGTTTTAGCATCCAGACCCGGCCGGGCAAGGATTCCACCCATCGCCCACTCGATCGAGATATCGGTAAAGTCGGGGCAAATATCCGCCATATCCTGGCGTAACGCTTCTCCCGCACCGTTACCATACAGTTGATTAAATAAGGCTAAACCGCGTTCGCGAAGTTCTGGATTTGAAATCATTTTAAGCTCCTTCATCAAGTGAAGTGTCATTAAAACTCACTGACAAAAGTTGATAAACGGCAGTATATTTGTATCTTTCACAAGCATGGTTTGATAATCGTGAATAAACTGGAAAGTATGGCGGTATTCGTTCGCGTGGTTGAGCGGGGGAGTTTCAGCGCGGTGGCGGACGATATGCGTCTGAGTGGAACGATGATCGGGCTGCATATTAAAGCGCTGGAGTCACATCTTGGCGTTCGTTTACTTAACCGCACAACGCGCCGCCAGAGCCTGACGGACTTCGGCCAGGAATATTATCAGCGCTGCCGCCGCATTCTGGCCGACATTGAAGAGACGGAGTCACTTGCTCAGGTTCAGCAGCAAGATCCCCGTGGAAAACTGAGAGTCGCATGTACTGTCTCTTTTGGCGTTCATGCACTTTCGCCCGTTACGGCCCGCTTCCTTACCCGCTGGCCAGAACTGACCCTTGATTTGGTGCTGAGCGATAAGGCCATCGACATGGCCGAGGAAAGCATCGACGTGATGATAAAAATCGGCGATCTGGAAAACCTGAACTCGCTGGTCGCGCGCCCGCTGGCGTCCTATCGTTCGATCGTATGCGCTTCGCCCGCTTATCTGCATGAAGCAGGGACACCTGCAACGCCTGAAGAGCTTAGCCGACATCGCTGCCTGGGTTTTGCTCATCCCCTTGCCGGCAGTGAATGGACACTTCATCAAGGAAACAAGTCAATCAGGGTTCCGGTGAATATCGTAATGTCGGTGAATAGCGGCGAGGCCTTGCGCAGCGCGGCACTTAACGGCCTGGGAATTATGATGCAGCCAGAAGTGCTGATAGCCGATGATGTGCGAGAGGGTAGATTAGTTCCGCTATTAAGCGAGTACCAGCCTGTCGCCAAACCGGTGCATATTGTTACTTTTGCCGATAGGCGACAGCTGCCAAAAATCCGTCTGTACGTCGATTTTTTACTGCAGCAGTTTCGAGAATCGCTTTGCCTGGCGGGATAGCCCGGATAAATCAGTACCAGCCCGTGCAATATGTTGATGTGAAACAGTGCCTGAATCAGCATCCTGTATCCCTGAATTCACCAATGTTATTTATGTCGGGCGGATAAGTGGGTTTTATTCGTCTCTGTGCGGACTTAGATTCAACAATTACACGCCATAATAATGAGTATCTTTGTTGTCATTACCGGAATGACTCGGCGTGTGATATCTCACATTGCGGATTTGTTCGTGAACCATTGAATGGAATATACAGGATGCGAAATACCGATCATCTGGGTGGCATTACCGCCTTTGTCACCACCGCCCGTCAGGGCAGTTTTACCGCAGCAGCGGAGAAACTCGGGCTGACAAAATCAGCCGTCGGTAAAAGTGTTGGTCGACTGGAGGCCAGACTCGGGCTCAAACTCTTTCAGCGATCCACGCGGCGTCTTAGCCTGACTCCTGATGGCGAGCGGTTCCTGGCAAGCTGCCAGAATGCGATAGATATTCTTGAGCAGGCTGAGGCCGAACTGACCTCTCATATTGTCCAGCCTTCTGGCCGGCTTCGGGTCGATCTGCCTGCTGCGTTTGGCAGACAGCGTATTTTGCCTGTGCTGTTAGAAATCACACAGCGCTATCCCCAACTGGCCTTGACCGTTACTTTCAGCGAACGCTTTGTCGATCTCATCGAAGATGGTATTGACCTCGTTATTCGAATTGGTGAGCTTGCCGACAGCAGTGGACTGGTTGCCAGAAGACTGACCACGCAGAAATTGGTTATTTGCGCCTCGCCTGACTATTTACTGTCTCACGGTGAGCCCCTTTTATCTGAGGAACTGAACCAGCACCAGTGCGTTGTGGGGTTTCGCCGCAATCAGCCCATCTCATGGCTACTTAAAGAAAAAGAGGGCCAGATTTCACGTTACACCCCGCCCGCAACACACGAGTTTGCTGACGGTGATGCCATTTTAATGGCGACGCTCGCTGGCTGCGGACTTTCACAATTACCACTGTGGCTGGTTAGCAAACATCTGGAATCAGGGGCTCTCAAAGAGGTACTGATCGGACATTCCGGTGGCGAAATGCCCATCAGCGCGCTGTGGCCTAAAAACCGCCAGCTGCTACCTAAAATCCGCTACGTCGTGGATACGCTGGTAAAGGCCGCAGAGGATGGCTTGCTGGACTGATTTCCCGGCGATGCGGTTGCCTCAGATCGTCTCTTTACATAACGGTGCGGATTGAGCGTCAGAACTGTGCTTGATCAGAATGCTGACGAATGCCAGTAGCGCGAAAATCACACTGCTCAGAACGACCGAATGTGTACCGAGTCGGGCGATGAACCAGCCACCCGTCAGGGAGCCGAGCGTAATTCCCAGGTTGGAAAACGACATATAAAGACTGTTAGCAAATTCAGGTGCTTCGCTGGCTTCACGCATCAGCCAGGTCTGGCTGACAACCAGGCCTGAGGAGTGGAACGCACCCCAGAACACGGTCAGCAGGCACATCAGTAACGGTGAAAAGCCTACAAACCACACCAGTAACAGAAGCACCGTGAAAAGCAGTGGGTAAAAGACAGTCGTTTTGACGACGTTCTTCTGCAGGAAGCCGCTGAACACAAAATTACCGGCAAAACCGCAGACGCCAAACAGGATCAGCATAGCGCTGATGGCGTTATTGTTCAGGTGCGTGACGCGGGACAGATAATCCGCGATGTAGCTGAAACTGGAAAACATTGCGGCAAAAATTAATGTGACGGTGGATATCGTCAGCCACAGTTTGCCTTTACGCAGTACGGAAAGCTGGCTGGAGAACGACACCTTTTCTCGGGCTGGCATTGACGGCATCAGGAATAAAATACTGATAAAGGCCAGAACGCAGGCGGCGGCACCAAAATAAAAGGCTGCTGATAAAGAAAAATGATCGGCAATCAGAGAACTGAGTGGCACCCCGAGCACCAGCCCGATCGCCACGCCCGCAAAGACTTTGGCTGTCGCGCCCGCCGCTTTTTCCTTCGGTACGGCATTAGCAGCCACGACCAGCGCCACGGCAAAGAAGATGGCATGAGCCAGAGCCGGCAATATGCGAAACACCAGCATCAGGCTGAACACGTCGGTGCTGGCATAGATCAGGTTCGACACGATAAAGACGATAAGAATGCTCAACAACACCGTTTTTTTATTAAAGCCGGAGAGCATCAGAGTGATGAAAGGCCCAGTTACGGCCACGATGATGGCATAGATACTGACCAAAAATCCCACCTGAGTCGGCGTGACGTGTAACTGAGATACCAGTTTTGGCAGCAGGCCGATGATGGCGATTTCGGTGGTGATAACGCCAAAAACAGCCACAGACAGCGCCAGTAAAAGCAGCGCGCTTTTATTTTGCATAAAAAAACCCTTGGAAAAATCGCAGATGAAATCTAAAAAGTTAAATCGCGAGAAATAATCTTGAAGCATTATTGCCCGCTTAACTTTCCGGAATACGTATCATCGCTGAGTTCCATCAGGGCGGAAATACGGGTTCAGGCGTATCTATGGCGACATAGATTCTTCAATAAAATAATTATAATTCAGCAAGCAGGGCTGCCTGTACCGCCGGTCGTGACGCGATGCGCGTCATATAAGTCGACAGCGCGGACCAGCGTTTAAGATCGATGGCGAAGAACCTGCACCAGCGCAATACGGTAAACAGATAGGCATCGGCAACGCTAAAAGTATTCCCGGCCAGATAGTCGCTCCCTGAAAGGACCTGCTGGAGGAAATCAAACCGCCGGAACAGTTTTTCGCAAATAGCCAATCGGGCTTCCTCGGGCAGTGTGGTGTTAAACAACGGTGCAGATCCTGCGTGAATTTCACTGGTGATAAAATTCAGCCACTCCTGCAAACGCAGCCGCTCCCAGCTTCCTGCCGTTGGCACCAGCCCGCACTCCGGCTTCAGTTCGGCCAGATACTGCACAATAACCGGCCCCTCGGTCAGAATCTGACCTTCTGTAAGCTCCAGCGCAGCCACATAACCCTTGGGATTGATGGCGAGAAAATCGCGTCCGTCCTCGGTCTTTTTGGTTTTATTGTCCACTCTGACCAGTTCGAACGGCAGGCCAAGCTCGCGCAGAACAATATGTGGTGACAGCGAGCAGGTATTGGGGGCGTAATAGAGTTTCATGGTGGCTCCTGGAGTGTTAACAATCAGCGATGCGCCTGTCGTAACGCGCTGTGGGCACTATGTTTATCGCGAGTGTTTCTGTAAAATTAATCTTCAAATCAATAAGCATTAGCTGAGCTACTGATCATCATGATGAATCTCCTCCACTGGCGTCTGCTGGTCGCTGCGGCAGAGGCCAGCAGCATCTCGCGTGGCGCAGAACGTGTTGGCATTACCCAGTCCGGTGCCAGCCAGGCGATTGCTCAGCTGGAAGCTTCGCTGGGATTCCAGGTGTTTATTCGTGAAAGGCGGCATTTCTCCGTCACCGCGCTGGGCGAGCAGGTAATCGCCCATGCGCGTAACATGATCGCGGAACTGGACGCGATCCGCGATCTGGCCAACGACAGTAAGGGCTTAAGCCATGGATGCATCCGGCTTGGCAGTTTTCCCTCGGTCATTTCAACGCTGCTACCGACACTGCTGCGTGACTTTCACCGCCTGCATCCGGGGATCGATCTGGTCGCGCTGGAAGGTAGCGATGAGGAAGTTGAGGAATGGCTGGCCGCAGATACTGTAGAGCTGGGAGTGGTGCTTAATCCCGAGCCCGGCCGGGCGGAGGTGGTGCTGGGGCGTGATGAGTGGGTTGCCGTGCTGCCTGCAGGCCATGCGCTTGCCCGGCGCGCAACTACCGGAGGAATCACGCTTGATGAGCTGGCCACTCAGCCTTTCATTCTGGCAACCGGCGGGTGTACGGTGAATGGAAAAAGCCTGGTGGAGCTGGCCGGGCTGCACCTGGCCGATGTAAGGGTAACCGTGCGCGACTGGATCAGCGCCTGCATGCTGGTGCGTGAAGGCATGGGCGTGGCGATTGTACCCGAATCAGCACTGCCTGAAGATCGGCGAGGGCTGCGTATGCTGCCGCTGACGCCGACCATTTACCGTGAGTTCGCTCTGGTGTGCTCCTCGGCAGGCAGGTCTTCCCGGGCAACGCAGGCGCTACTTGCAGGACTGAAAAAAAACGGCCGCTGATGTGCCTTGCAGGGCACTGTACCTAGCGGTTAACCGTAATCCCCATCCTGTCCAGCAGCACCAGCGCCTGCACGCTGTCGAGCGTCACGCCTTCAAGATTCATCCCGCGCAGGTCAAGATCGCCCAGTTCGGCACCGCTTAAATCGCAGTGGGTAACGTTGACGCTTGCCCAGTCAAATGAGGCAAATTCGCCGCCGGACAGGTCTGAGCCACTGAACGTGGCACCGCGCGCGACCACGCCGAGCCAGCGGTTGTCTTTCAGTTCACATTTTTCAAGTATGGTTTTCGAGAGATTGGCATAGCTGAGGTTGCTGCCGGTGATGATCGCGCTGCAAAACCAGCTGCGGGTGGTGATCATGTTCATAAAGCTGGTTTCACGAAAGTCCGCGCCTTGTAACCGACAATCGCGAATTTCAATGCCCAGCGCGCTGGCATTTCTGAAATCGGCCATGGTTAAATCACAGCTTTTAAAGCTGGCATCCTTGAGGATTGCGCGGCGGAAGTTCGCGCCCTGCTGCGTCTCTTTGTTATAAAAAATACAGCCGGTGAAGACGGTACCGGTCAGATCGGCACCGGAGAAATCACAGTTCAGAAAGGACGCGTTCTCAATCTTTTCGCCGGTGAATCTGCCCGCAACAATCTTTTCATTGTTCAGTATCAATGCCATTTAAAAGCCTGTTTATCTGCACAGTTGTTCAGCGCATTCTAATCGGGCTGCAAGGGCAAGGAAACCGCCCCGACGGGTTCAGGGCCGGAGATCGCACAAACGTCAAAATGGAAATGTAATTCAAGAAACCGCCTGCTTAACCATTACCCTGGCTGCGTGAGGTGACTGAGGGTTTCCGTTGAGAAGATTTTTGTGCGCCTTTATACTGTATGTATATTCAGTGTTGTTGATGACGGAGTAACAGCGAAATGAGTCGTGACAGATATAACCTATCGATAGCCGTCTTCGTCCTGCTTCTTAAGGGGGATGAAATCTGCATGCTGCGTAGAGGCCATACTGGTTGGATGGATGGTTGCTTCAGTTTACCCGCAGGTGGTCTGGAGCAGGGTGAAACCCTTTGCGCCGCAGCGATCAGAGAATTAAAAGAAGAAACCGGCGTTGATGCCGTGCCTTCAGAACTGACGCTGGCGCATACCATGCACGTATGGACTGAAAACCGCTCATGGATAGGGCACTATTTTATTTGTCGGGAATGGAGTGGTATTCCCTGTCTTGCGGAACCCGACAAGCATGCAGAAATAGCCTGGAAAAAAAGATCGGATCTGCCAGAAGAAACTATCCCCTATGTCCGGCAGGCCATTGCCGCCGTTGAAGACGGTGAACGTTATTCCGAATACGGCTGGTGACAGGGATCGAACACATTGCCAAGATACGGTTAAGCTTTCGAAAGCGGCTTAACCGTATAGCGATCTTTTGCGTATGGCGTTGTCACAACAGAATGGCGTTATTCTGCCTTGAAAATACCCAGCATCGCTGGGAAGTCATCGACCAGATAATCGGCCTGAGAGGCGAGCAGCTGTTACCGGCTGTGCGCACCCCACGTCACCGCACAAGTCGACACGCCTGCCGATTTTCCCATCATAATATCGGTTGTTGCATCGCCGATCATGATGGCGTTATCTTTCCCTGGCGATTCCGCCCCGAACGACTGGAGCGCGACCTCAATACCCTGAGGGTGTGGTTTATAGTGCTCAACAGAGTCGGAACCAATAAACAGATCGATATACTCCGCCAGGCCAATACTCTGAGCATTACGCTGCGCCACGTCGGTCTTCTTACTGGTGATAATCGCCGTCTTCTTGCCTGCCGCTTTTAGCTGCTGAAGAAACGCCACTGCCCCCGGAAAAGCAGTGATGTGTGTGTCACCCGCTTCCCGATAGATTTCACGGAATCGGCTAAGCAACTGGGAAAATTGTTCTTCGCTAAAGTGTGCCGCACCCATTTCACGGAATGAAATCTCAATAGGTATTCCCATAAAATGGACGATCTGCTCGGCTGAAGGAGCGGACAGGCCGAAGGATTCGAAAGCGCCACGGGTGGCAATCACCGAGCATTCTGATGAATCGGCAAGCGTGCCGTCGAAGTCAAAAAGACAATATTTGTACATTGTGTTATCTCAATTACAGGAGTGAAACATCAATGCTGCGAGATTATTCACTAAAAACCGCGCTCATCAAACCCGACCATTCTCTGGTTTTCAGCAGGCTGGACATCTCATCATCCGTCAGCTGCCTCTTTTCAACGCCATTAGCGGTAACCGTTTTCAGCATATTACCCAGCAGAATCACGCGTCCTTCGGGGAGGTGCTGCACGATTACCAGCTTTTGCACAAAAATGGCATCAGGATGCGTGGAATTAAGGTAGTTGGCCGGGGCGAAATCAATCCACTCCTGCGGGGTCAGATCGAAGCCGTATTGATTGCACCATTCGCCCTCGACCTTCGCCTGTAGCAGATACTCGCCTTTAGCATCACGGGACAGCCGGAAGGTGTCGAAGTCCTGAGAAATATCGCTATCAAGATCGTCCAGCGCCACTGGCGCGCGGATACCGTAGCTGCCGAAACCCAGGTCGCAAAGCCACTGACGGCCATCGACTTCAGCCACCACGGCCATATGGGTTTTCGGCCGACGTACAGGGTAAAACATCGGACGCGCGGCGACGAAACGGTAAGGAATTCCCAGTGCTTCCAGCGCCATGGCAAACAGCCCGTTGACCTCATAGCAGTAGCCGCCGCGGTCCCGCTGCATGAGTTTTTCGGTTATCTCTTCCGGAACCAGTGAAACAATCCTGCCCGCCTGCACATCCAGATTCTCAAACGGCACCGCAAAAAGCTGATGGCGCATGATTGCCCGCAGCGTTTCGGCGCTGGCGGCTGTCGGGCCGGTGTAGTTGATTCGGCGTAAATAGGTAGATAGATCAAAGTTGTTACTGTGCATAATGCCTCCCTGACATGTGTGTGGTTGAGACTATAGATGGTGCAACGCATTGCCTGTATAGTCAGATTTATCGAAAATCAGACTGTACAGATCGCTATGTCCGCCCCGTCACTTTCTACTCCACACTATCGTCGAATCGCTGAAATGCTGCGCCAGACCCTGGCTTCAGGTGCCCTGCGGCCGGGCGATCGGATGATCTCCGCACGTAAACTGGCGGAGCGCGAACAGGTCAGTCTGCCCACCGCGCTCGAAGCGCTTCGCTGCCTGGAGGCCAAAGGGCTGATTGTTGCCCGCCCGCGCTCGGGATATTTTGTCAGTCAGGTAAATGCAGCCCGCAGCAAGCACTCCTTCGCTCCATCAACCGGCCCCGTTCCGGTGACCATGTCCGCCGTTGCCCGTTCGTTGTTCAGTAGTGCTGAAACGCGGCTGGTGCCGCTTGGCGCGGCGCTGCCCGATCCGGCCTGGCTACCCGGGGCGACGCTTCAGCGCGCGCTTCATGCAGCCAGTCGTCGGCTGGATGCGCACGGCCAAAGCTACAGCCTGCCGCCGGGCAGGGCCGATCTGCGCAATAATATTGCCACGCGTGCCGCAAAGTGGGGAGCCCGCTTTAGCGCGGACGATCTGGTGATCGCTGCCGGTGCAACCCAGGCGCTGCGCCTGGCTTTACGCGCCGTGAGCAAGCCTGGCGACGTCGTGGCGATTGAGCAGCCCGCCTACTTCGGTACGCTTTTGCTGCTGGAAGATCTCGGCCTGAAGGCGCTGCAAATTCCTACCGATCCTGCCGAGGGGCTGCTACTGGCGCCGCTGGAAGATGCCATTCAGCGCCATCGCCCGGTGGCGGTACTGGCCTCGCCGACGGTGCAAAATCCGCTCGGTGCCAGTATGACGGTAGCGAAAAAGCAGGCGCTGGTTGCGCTGATGGAACGCGCTGGCATTCCGCTTATAGAGGACGATGTTTACGGCGATCTGGTGGGTGAAGAACAGCGCCCTCCGGCCTGTAAGGCGTTCGACCACAGCGGTAATGTGATTTACTGCAGTTCATTGTCTAAGACCCTGGCTCCCGGCTGGCGAATCGGCTGGATTGCCGCCGGGCGCTACCACCCGCAGGTGATGCAGGCGCGGATGGCCGGGGAGTGGGCCGGTGCGCCGCTACTGGAAGCCGCAACCAGCGAGATCCTGGCGAGCGGTGACTACGAGCGCCATCTGCGCCGCCTGAAAACCCGAATTGCAAAGGGAGTGCAGGCGGTAATCGCGCGGGTCAGATCCAGCTTTCCGGCGGGTACGCAGGTCATCATCCCCGCCGCCGGTTTTCTCTTATGGGTAGAACTTCCCAGGTTGGTCAACGCGCTGGAAGTGCATCGCCGCGCGCTGGCGCTGGGCATCGGCGTCAGCCCCGGTCCGCTGTTTTCCCCTGGTGCGGAACTTCAGAACTTTCTGCGATTGAACTGCGCCAACGAACCGACGCCGCATCTGCTGAATGCCGTGGATCAGATAGGTGCGCTCTGTTATCAGTTGGTGGGGGAGGCGGTAAGGTGAGTCTTTTTATGATCATAATCTTACGTTCTAAATCTAACTGACACTCTTTAGTGTTGCTGGTGGTGATTGATTTATCAGGATATGCTGTTACCCATTCATCAAAGGACTTGTGAATAAAAATGTTTATTTTATGCGTTTCTGTCATCCTTGGAATATATGCTGTGATTGACAGCTACAGGTCGTATAAAAAAGGGATATTCAAAGAGTACAGGAAAATGGCACCCTTTGTGATCCATTATCGAAAAGACCGATCGTTTCTTCCTCATGTTATAGGTAATGCCCTGCTGGGTATTGGCATGATCGGTTTTGGGATTTGGTTTTGGTTTTTCACTCACTAACGGTTTTTGTACTGCAGTATTTTTCACTCATTAATGCACCAGCATAACGCGATGCAGGTTGCTCTGAGGAGGTAATTTAACAATATAATTTCAATCGGATTTTTCCTGGTTAGAGTCAATAATTTCCTTTCTGAACACCTACAATGGCACGGTGAAAACTGTAATTTGACCAAGATAGACTGTACTAGTCTATTATAATTCTAAGGCGTGGACTTGAATGTCCCTGACATGTCATGATGTCGTTTGGTTAAATTTTTGTATATAGCCGCAGGCTGTAGCAGATACAAATGGCATACATATTCAGGCGATAAAAGATGGCATATCTGGACTATTTATTTAAGTTTATGGAAGGGAATCCGGCGCTCGCCGTGGGTTTTAACATTATTTTGCTGATTGTTTCCGGCATGTTTACCCACATTTTGTGCAAATTCCTGCTGATCAAAGTGGTGCGAAGAGTCTTCTTTGCCAGCCACAAGCAGGATGTGCCGCTGGAAAAAGACCGCCGCATCGCCGAGAAGCTGTCGAACTTTATGCCGGTGATTATCGTCTATTACGTTCTGCAGTTTATGCCGAATATGCCGCCATCGCTGGTGACGGCGATTAATACCTTCTGCGGCATTTTGTTTTTTATTTTCCTGTCGATCTTCTTCAATGAAATGCTGGATATCGTCAACAGCTCTTACGTCCGCAAAAGCAAACGTAAAAATCATTCTATTAAGGGCTATATCCAGATAGGGAAGATTTTAATTCACGTTATTGCCGCAATTATGATTCTTGCGGTGATGTCGAATAAATCACCCGCCATTATTATTTCCAGCCTCGGTGCAGTGGCTGCGGTGCTGATGTTAGTGTTTCAGCATACTCTGCTGTCTCTGGTCGCCAACGTCCAGCTCTCTTCGAATGACGTCCTGCAGCTGGGCGACTGGATTGAGATGCCCGACAAGAATCTCAGCGGGGAGGTCACCGATATTGCGCTGCACACCATCACCATCCGCAACTGGGATAATACAATCTCACGTATCCCAACCAAAAACTTCCTTACCGAGACCTACACCAACTGGCAGGCGATGTTTTCTTCCGGCGCGCGGCGGATAATGCGTAGCACCAGCATCGATCAGCACTCGGTTAACTTCCTCTCTCAGGAGATGCTGGCGCCGATGTTGTCTGTTCGCGGAGTCAATGAGCCGCTGGCGAAACTGCTTGATGGCCGTGATCCTGGAGGAGTGGCCGACAGCTGGTTTATTGATAACGGACTGACTAATTTAACGCTGTTCCGCCACTACCTGATGGCCTATCTCGCCGAACGGCCGGACATTATTAAAGACATGTACATCGTGGTGAGAACGCTGAAGCCGTCACCGTCCGGCATGCCGCTGGAAATATATTGCTTTACCTCGTCGATTTATTGGATGGATTACGAGAATACGCAGTCAGAGATCTTCGAATATATCACTGCGGTGGCCGGGAAATTCTCCCTGCGTCTGTACCAGTATCCGGCGGGGCACGATTTCTGGCGGTTATCACAGGAAAGAAGCGGCCGGGATAGCGCGCGATAAATCTCCTGCGGGCCTGCATGTCAGGCAGGCCCGGACACTCTTCTTATTTCTCAATTTCATCCAACGAAGAAAAATCAATAACGAACTGTTTAAGCAGGCGTTCAAGCTGCACACGGTCTTCCGGCTGCCATTGCTGGAACACTTTCTGGTAAATGTCTTCACGCGCCGCGTCAATCTTATCTGTCATCGCTTTACCCACTGCAGTGATAACGGCTTCATTAATCCTCTTATCTTTCGCGTTTTTCTGTCGCTGCGCCAGACCCGCTTCTTCAAGCTTTGTGACCTGACGGCTAACCGTGGTGTAATCGCGGCCGACTCTGTCTGCCAGTTCGACGACACCAATAGGACCAAACCGGCTGATTTGAACCAAAAGAGGAAACAGTGCGCGATCGAGATTGATTGTCGACGCTTTGATCATTAATTCATCACGTTGCGGGCGATTAAACACGCCAACAAGGGTGAGTAATGCATCATGCAGATCGGAAAAATGCTGGGTGTTATGTGTATTTTGCACGCTTTTTATTGACACCGACTTTGGCTGAATTTAATGTGTGCATTATACACGTAAATCATATTGGCGACAGGTGAACATTCAAATGAAAGCAGCGATTATCAACCAGCAGGGCGAAAAGCCGGTGTACGGTGAATATCCCGATCCCCAGGCCAGCGATCGTCAGGCCGTTATTACCGTCACAGCCGCCGCGATTAGCCAGCTGGCAAAATCACGCGCGGCTGGAAAGCATTACAGCTCGATGACCTCTGCTCCCTTCATTCCCGGGATTGACGGGACCGGTTACCTCAGCAACGGCGATCCGGTGTACTTCCTGTCATTTAACGCTCCCTGGGGAAGCATGGCGGAGAAAACGCGGGTTTCACTGGACAATGTTGTGCACTTACCCGCTGGACTGGACCCTGTACTTGCCGCGGCAATTGCGAACCCCGGGATGTCATCCTGGGCTGCGTTAACGCGCCGGGCAATTTTACAACAGGGTGAAACGGTTCTGATCAATGGCGCAACCGGCACATCGGGCGGTCTGGCCGTCCACATCGCTCGCTGCCTGGGGGCCGGGAAAATTATTGCAACGGGGCGAAATAAAGATGTTCTGAACAAATTACGTGAAGAGGGCGCGGATGTTGTGTTAACGCTGGACTCCCTGCCATCTGAATTACCCGCCTTAATGGCTGAGGGAATTGACGTTGTTCTTGATTATCTCTGGGGTCAAAGTGCACTGGATATTATGACGGCGGCCGTTGCCGGTGGCGCAAAAACCGTGCGCTTCGTTCAGATTGGCTCACTTAGCGGCCAGGAAATTAACCTGCGCAGTAAATTGCTGCGTTCATCAGGCTTGACGCTGATGGGGAGCGGGTTGGGTAGCGTTTCAGATGCAGAATTGATTGCCGCGATAGGTGAGCTTTTTCAGGCAGTATCCACCAGTGGCTTGTCTGTTCCGTTTATACAACGTCCTCTGGATGAGGTGGGAGAAGCCTGGGCCGAAGACGACAGCCGCTGTCGGACCGTTCTCATCCCCTGCAACGATCCTGACAGGAAATGGCGTTGATCGGTCGGAATAAGGTCTGACATCCGGACTGAGTCAGGCGCTTCAGTTTCCGCGCCTGGCGTATCGGGGCTGGCCGGAACACGGACCCGCTGTCACTTCCCTGTCCGCTCGGCCTCGCACGTCCCTGTGCTCGGACGGTCCGCTTTTCCGGCCAGCCCCGATTGCTTTAAGCATTGATGTTGCTGCATCAATAACGGTATCTTTTCTGCCAGCAACATAATGATCTGAAAGGGAGACAGTGATGGGACAGATTAGCCGGGTTTATGCGGTATGGATGGCGGTAATGCTGATAACCGCCTGCACCAGTAAGCCAAACCTGCCGCCAACCGATACCATTGTGGCGGTTAAACCGACCCAGTCCGGTGTTATCGCCAGCTCGGCAAAATACGGTTATCGTTTTGTTCGTGATGGCACGCCGCAGGAATATCAGCGTTACAAGACATTTTACGAACGTTTCAATCAGCAGGCTTCCGGCGTCAGAGTTAACTTTTTGGTTAAAGAGCATGAGGTGACGGCGGAGTACCTGGTGGTGATGGATAACCGCAAGCTGGACGCCGGGCAACGTGACGTGCTGGTCAATCAATATAAGGCGGTTCCCATTGATAACGATCGCCTGGGCGTCCTGTTTAAAGCTAAAGGATTTTGGTCCTCCTCCCACGCGCCGGAACTGGCTGCCCCTTACCGGCTAGACAGACCGGTCGTGGTCGCCATCAACGACAAAACCCAAACGCTAAGCACCTTCGGTACCATCGCCCTGATACCGCTGTTGCCACTGTTCCCGCTGTTTATGATGTACGGATGTGCCACGGGTCCGTGTTTGTGATGCTCATACCGCAATAAATATCATATCCAAACCTGCCGCGAAAAATGCGGCAGCAGCGTATTTCATTTAGCTCTCCGGTGCGGCTGGCAGAAAATGGGTAGCCGCACACCGCACACCGCACACCGCACACCGCACACCGCACACCGCACACCGCATACCGCATACCGCATACCGCATACCGCATACCGCATTGTAGCTGGCTGCCCGTAGCAGCGCAGATGCTCGCCCCGTATTGCTTGTCAGCAAAACCTCTTCCTCTGCTTGACTCGTCAACATTGCTATCCCTTAGAAACTCGCGAATCCATTGTTTCAAATTTGCAATGATGAGTTGCAAACCATTCTATTTTGAAAATTATCGCACGCGGATATGCTTCTCTCATCGCGACAACAAACGTCGTCGCCAACGACAGATGACCCAATAAATCTATCCATACTTAATTTAAGGAACGACATCATGAGTAAAAAACTTTCAGACAAAATTGCGTTAGTGACCGGCGGCAGTTCTGGTATTGGCCTGGCATCAGCACAGGAACTGGCAGCGCAGGGTGCCACCGTTTACATCACCGGCCGTCGTCAGGAGGAACTGGATGCTGCGGTAGCGTTAATCGGACCGTCGGCCAAAGGAATCCGGGCAGATGCTTCTGTTCTGAGCGACCTCGATACCGTGTTCTCTACTATCTTGAGCGAATCCGGCAGGCTTGACGTGTTGTTCGCCAATGCGGGTGGCGGCGACATGATGCCTCTGGGGGCTATTACCGAAGAGCACTTCGACCGTATTTTTGGCACCAACGTGCGCGGTGTGCTGTTCACCGTACAGAAAGCGCTGCCGTTAATGGCTAAAGGGGCCTCCATCATTCTTACCGGTTCAACGGCAGCAGCGAAAGGCACCGCCAGCTTCAGCGTCTACAGCGCAAGTAAAGCCGCCGTCCGCAGCCTGGTCCGTTCCTGGGCGCTTGACCTGAAGGATCGTGGTATTCGCGTCAACGTGGTTAGCCCTGGCCCTATTCGTACGCCAGGTCTGGGCGGTCTGGTTCCTGAAGAACATCGTCAGGGACTGTTCGATGCGCTGGCAGAGGGCGTGCCGCTGGGCCGTTTAGGCGAGCCGGAAGAGATCGGTAAAACGGTGGCATTTTTGGCCTCTGACGATGCGAGTTTCATCAACGCGGCGGAAATTTACGTTGATGGTGGATTAGCGCAGATTTAATTCACGGTCAGACCCACACCTTTAAATTTAAAGCCACCACGGCACGATTTTAAATACGTGCCGATGGGATCGCCTGCACATCATTATGGAGAAATAAAAATGAGCTTTATTACTACCTCTGACAAAACGCGCATCTTTTATAAAGACTGGGGCGACAAAAATGCTCAGCCGGTTATTTTCTCGCACGGATGGCCACTGAGTTCAGACGCCTGGGATGGGCAGATGCTTTATCTTTTGCAGCAGGGTTACCGAGTTATCGCTCACGACCGTCGTGGACATGGCCGCTCCGATCAGCCAGCTTTTGGCAATGATATGGACACTTACGCCGACGACCTGGCCGCCGTGATTAATGAACTGGACATTCAAAATGCGGTTCTGATTGGTCACTCAACCGGCGGCGGTGAAGTGGTTCACTATATTGGCCGCCACGGAACCGGTCGCGTGGCGAAAGTGGTGCTGATCGGTGCCGTACCGCCGATTATGATATCTACCGAGCAGTGGCCTGAAGGCACGGATATTTCGGTATTTGATGGTATCCGTAAGGGGGTATTCGACAACCGCTCAGATTTTTATCTTAATCTGGCGATACCTTTCTTTGGCATGAATCGCGAGGGCGTGGAGATCAACGAAGGTCTGCGTCTGAGCTTCTGGAATCAGGGAATGGCCGGTTCAATTGTCGGGCAGTATGCCTGCATCAGGGAGTTCTCTGAAGTTGACTATACGGAGGATTTGAGAAAAATCACCGTTCCGGCGCTGGTTATTCATGGTGATGACGATCAGATCGTTCCAATTAGCCACTCCGGCCTCTTATCGGCAGATATTATTCCTGATGCTGAACTGAAGATATATCCTGGCGCATCGCACGGGCTGGCGGCAACGCATCAACATCAACTTAATAGCGATCTGCTGGCGTTTATTCAGTCGTAGTGAGGCAGTGTTTACCACCTCATTGAATATGAGGTGGTAATGGAACGCATTCGAATACTGGATTCAGTCGTTTCAGACTTTGTGCCTGGCTTATCGGGGCTGGTCGGAACGCGGACCCGCTGCCACATCCCTGTCCGCTCGGCTTCGGTAGTCACTTCAGGTTTTGTGCCTGGCTTATCGGGGCTGGTCGGAACGTGGACCCGCAGTCACATACTTGTCCGTTCGGCTTCGGTAGTCGCTTCAGGCTTTGTGCCTGGCTTATCGGTGCTGGCCGGAACGCGGACCCGCTGTCACATCCCTGTCCGCTCGACCTCGCACGTCCTTGTGCTCGGACGGTCCGCTTATCCGTCCAGCCCCGATTGCCTGCATGCATTGGTGGTGCTGCCTGAAACCATTTATTTTTGGCAGCAACGCAAGGATTCAAAAGGGAGACCGAAACGGGACAGGTTAGCCGGGTGTCTGCCGCACGGATGCGGCAGCCAAGCCCCCAGGGACCGGGTTCACGGCGACCCGGCGATCTGCCCGCTACGGTCGCCCGCGAACACCGATCTAACCGCGACCTACCGACACCACCTCTGAGGCCACCGCTCTAACAGCTATCGATCTACCGAAAATCACTCAGCCGGATGATACTCAATATTAATCGGCTCATCAGGCAGCTTGGTGAACTTCTGGATAATCTGATGGTAATCCGCCGTCGGATTCATATCCTTAAACTGCTGCGGATAGAAATCCTTCGCCAGCATCTCAATACCGATAATATTGTACGGATGATTGTAGAAGTGATGGTAAACCGCCGCGACCTTGCCCGCCTTCACCGCCGGAATATCCTTCACCCCGTTACGATTACGCAGACGATCAAAACTCTCTTTGATCTCCTCAACGCTGGTATTGTAACCCAGCGGGATCACCGTACTCGCTTTGCCACCGCGTTTTGAACCGCTCATCACATAGTAATCAGGATTCATCGAAATCACCTTCTCCACCGCCACGTTACCGCTGGTGCCCGGCAGCAGCTCGGAGCCGATATTGCGTGCGCCCGTCGCTTCAACCAGTGCGCCCCAGCCGTTACGGCCGTGGGTAAAGCAGCAGGCATCGCCCCCGCCGCCGATACCGGCAATCGGCTCAACGAACACCAGCGGCTTCGGTGAAATATCCTTCACCTTATTTTGAATGGCAGTCAGCTTCTGCTGATAAAAATCGGTATAGGCTTTGGCGTTGTCTTCCTGATTCAGCACCTTGCCGAGCAGCGTCACGCTGGCGGCGGTGTTCTGCACCGGGTGCAGCTCAACGTCCACAAACAGCACCGGAATATTCAGCGCCGCCAGCTGCTTCAGCACGCCGGTCTGCTGGAGCGACGGCTTCGCGCGCAGCTGGGCAATCATCAGATCCGGATGCTTAGCGATCACCGTTTCCAGATTCACTTCGCCCTGGTCAGAGAAGCCCATATCCAGGATTTTATCCGCCTGTGGCCAGCGGCTTTTCAGCATATTCCAGCTGCCGGTGTCCTGCTTCTTCATCAGGTTGTTCCAGGAAACCACGCGCTTGAACGGATTGTCGCGGTCAAGCAGAGCAAGGCTGAGGATCTCGCGGCCGTCCTGCAAAATAATGCGCTGCGGCTCCTGCTTGATCACCACTTTCTGGCCGTCCATATCGGTTACGGTCAGTGGATAGGTTGTGGCGAAAGCCAGGGCGGGAAGGGTGGTAACAAGGAGAGCGGAAAGCTTCAAAGCCGGAACAGTTTTCATATTCGGAAAGACTCGGAATAATAAGGTGATGATAATTATTCTCATTTTTATCTAAACCGCATCTAAACTTTGTAACTTTTTTATAAAAAATTCACACTTTTACCAGCCCAGCCCAGCCCAGCCCAGCCCAGCCCAGCCC